>NZ_MUKA01000373.1 GCF_002150735.1 Streptomyces africanus | reverse complement strand
CCCCCGATCTGGTGGCCCGCTGGCGCCGCCCCCGCCCAGGGATGTGAGCGCGAGCGGGCCACCAGATCGGGGGGTTACGGGGTGGTGAGGGTGACGTTGGTGATGAACCGCTGGACGGCCTGGCCGCCGGAGGGGGCAGCGAGGGGCTTGAACGTCAGCTCGAAGGAGCTGGCGTCGTCGGCGGAGCGCTTGCGGTTGCCGCGGTCGGAGACGTCGACGCGGGCGATCATGATGCGTTCGATCTCGTCGCCCTCGATGATGTCGATACCCAGGGCCCGCTCGATCCCGGGGGAGGCCTGGCCGGTGCCGAAGCTGAGGAACTGCGGTACGGCGGGCGGGCCGGTGACGGCGGGCGTGCTGGTCATGTCGGAGGCTTCGACCGCGTAGTACAGCTGGAGCAGCTCTGCCGTGGTCTCCAAGAAGGTCATCTTGAAGGAGCCGTCGCGGGACTTGATGCGGGTCTTGACGGGAGCCTCTTCACCCCAGGCGGGGATTTCGGTGCGGTCCTCGCCGAGGGCCTCCTCGAGACCGTCGGGGTGCATGTAGCCGAGGTCGACCCAGCCGGTGCCCCAGGCGACGCTCGGGCTGGTGGGGAAGGTGGTGCCGACGGGCGCCACGTAGGCCTTGCCCTTGACACCAATCTTGACGTTGTCAGCGTTGCCCACGACGGGCCTCCTAGCTCGTTGTTCGGGGTGGGCGCACGCTCATCCCCAGGGTCATGCCGACCCGGCGAACCCCTGTGTTGGGTTCCTCGGGCCGGTCTTGAGGTCCGGTCTCCTCTGAGGTGCCGGTGACGATGCCGTCCGGGGTGGAGCGGCCGGGAAGCATCTCCCACTCGCCGCGCACCCGGAGCGCCAGTCGCATCGCCGCGCCCAGGGCGGGTTTGGCGGGGGCGTAGCAGTCGACGGAGAAGCGGGGCTGGTCCCTGGCAGAAGGATCGGACCAGCCCCGCAGATCAGCGAGGCCGCCGATGCGGATGATCCGCACGATGCCGCCGTACTGGGCCAGCAGCCGGTCGAACTCCTCACCCTCGGGCAGTTCACCCACGACGAGGGCGGACATGCCGAGGATGGATTGCAGCAGGTCGATAGCGATCTGCTTGCCGTCGGGGAGCTGCACCGGCGTGGCCATGGGTGTCAGGCCTGCTTGGTCTTGCTTGCCGGGGTGGTGGTCTTGGCGGCCGGGCTCGTGTCGGCGGGCTCCGGGGTCTTCTGCGCGCCCGTGTCGGCGGTCTCGTCGGCCTTGGCCGGCTCCACGTCGTCGACGAGCTTGGCGAAGCCGTACCAGGAGCGGACTTCGTCGCGGCGGACCTGGACGCGGTCGCCGGGGACCTTGCCCTTGTACCAGAACGTCAACTCGAGGGTGACCAGCTCTGCCGGGTCAGCCATGGCGGTACTCCTTCACTAGTGGTCGCCCCCAGCAGCGTCGAGAGCGGTCGAGAGGGTGTAGCGGGGCGGGTGGATGGCCCGTCCTGCCCGGTCGGTCTGCCGGGTGCCGTGCTCCACGTAGATCGCGTAGTGCACGTTGGCGTCGACGTGGACCTCGCCGTCCGGGCCCGGTTCGGGGACGCGGTGGATGGATGCCTTGTAGCGGCCGGTGTCGACGGGGGCGATCGCTTGGGCGACCTGGGCGACGCGGTCCATGCGCTGTTCGAGGTCGGCCTGCACCGCCCGGCTGTGCGGGAGGTTGTGGATGGCGTCCTCGTCGAGCTGGACGTCGACGAACACTTCGCTGCTCATGCGCCCTTCACCTCCAGCAGGTTGACGACCTGCCCGGACAGCGGACCCGCAGCCTCGGCGTGGGCCGGGACTCCGTCGATGTCCCAGGTGCGGCCGTCCCACTCCACCCGCATCCCGGTGGTGATCTGCATGGCCCGTGGGGGCATCAGCAGCTGTGCGCGGGTGGTGGTCTGGTCGCCGGCCTGCCGCACCCGGGAGTTCGACGTGTAGTCGACGGTGCAGCCGCTGATGGGGATGCGCTGCGGGTGGTCCCAGTCGCGGACCTGGGTGTTGTAGTCGCCGTCCACCAGAGCGGCCAGGAGGATGGTGATGGTCTGGCGTCCGATCGGCCCGGGCATCAGCCCACCACCCAGGGCTGCATGGTGAGCAGTCCGGAGTTGCGCAGCACGTCGACAGCCCGGGGGGCGATCTTCGGTGCGGCTCCTGCGCCCTCACCGACGGTGCGGCGTGTGAACGAGCGGGACCCGGCGGACATGGACTGGAGGTCGTTCTGCGCGCCGGTCTCGTCGCCGCGGTCCATCATCCAGTGGACCTGACGTACACAGGCCCGGCGCAGGATGTCGAGGACGTCTGGGTCGTTGGGGTTGTACACCGCGCCGGTCAGCGCCCCGTCGATCGCGTCTGAGGCCTCTTCGAGGAGCCGGTGCGCGTTCGCGGGGGCGGGCTCGGGGGCGAGCCACGCCTCGAGGTCGCTGATCGTCGCGTATGCCATCGGCCCCTACTCCCCCGTCTCGTCGTCTTCGCTAGGCTGCACGCTCATGCGGGCGTCCTCGGCGACCTGCGCGTAGTCCTGGCAGTCGGCCTTGGTGGCGTCCTTGGCCTCGTCGGGGTCCATGCCGAGCGCGATGACGTACTGCCGCCACTCGGCGACGGGTGCGTTCTTCGCGGGACGGTCGGGCAGGTCCCGTGCCGGGGTGGCCGGGGACTCGGCGGCGGCGTTCGCGACCGGAGCGTCCTGCCCTTCGCCGAGCGCCTCCTCGTGGGCGTCCACCCACTCCCGCAGCTGGGTGACCGTCAGAGTGGAGGCCTGGGTGGCGTTGAGGCCGAGCCGGACCGCGTAGGTGGCCCACTCGCCCGGCAGCGCGTCATCGTCCGGCTTGGTGCCGGGGGCGGGCCGGTGGTCACCGACCCGGTTGACGGTGTCGGCTTCGGAGCCGTGCACGACGACCAGGGACTTGTCCCCGGCCTCCACGTCCGCGGTCTTCCCGTCGACTGGGACCAGGTGACCAGCAGCGACCTGCTTGGCCATCTCCGGCGACAGCGGATCCTCAAGGGTGAGCTTCAGCCCACCCGTTCCGATGTACTCGCGGGCCGCCATGCTCAGTACGCCTTCGGCAGCTTGAAGACGGTGATCGTGCCGGTGGTGCCGGCCTCGAAGTCGACGTACAGCTTGGAGCCGGTCTGCTGGAAGCGGGCGCTCGTGAACGGGCCGATGAACTGGTGGCCCGTGTTGGCGGCGAGCTGGACGGTGAGGTCGCCCTGGCCGGCCATCCACGACTGGGTACCGGAACCGGTGCGGACGGTGACGTTCTTCGCCGAGGCGGCGGAGTTCGTCACGCGGAGCAGGGTGCGCTCGGGGTCGACGTTCTCGATGACGACGCCGTTGGTGACGAGGGTGGCGTCGATGGTGGTCCCAGCGGGGGCGGCGAGGCCTCCGTTGGGGACGAGGTTGCTGTAGCTGACGGCGGTGCGCGCCATGACGAGTCCTCCTAGGGGATCAGCGCACGAAGAGGTTCAGTGCCCTGGGAGGGCTTAGGCGGGGTCGATGAAGGCGACGGCGATACCGGTCGGCCGCAGGAGCTTGGCGCCGTAGACGTGCAGGCCGCGGATGGCGTCGGCGATGGTGGACTCCAGGCGCAGCGCCTCGGTCTCCAAAATCTGCTCGGCGTAGGTGATCGCGCCCGGGTAGCCGGCCTGGATGACCTGCGTGTCCCCACTGGGGTTGGGGGTGTTGTTGCTCTTGAGGATGTCGAATCCGGCGGCGCGGCCGACCATGCCGTTGCGCAGGCCTTCGGAGGTGCCGGAGGCGTCGACGCGGACGAACCGGTCATCGCGCAGGAGCTGGCCCTCGAACTCGGGGGAGGCGACGACGTAGCGGCCCTCGGTGGGGACGTTGGCCCGGTCGAGCCGGGTACGCAGGGGCACCAGGACGTTGTCGTAGGCGGCCGTCGGCGCGGTGTGGATGTCGACCGGGGAGCCGGTGGAGCCGATCGCGTTGGCGGCGGCGACGCCCGTGTAGAGGGAGGCGACGTAGGCGTCGGCCTTGTCGCGCAGCCCGTAGGCGGCGTTCTGCGCCATCTGCGCCATCGGGTTGAGGAGGGCCTGCGCCTTGTCGACGTCGTCGAGCTTGAACGCAAAGGCCTTGGCCTGGTCGATGACCAGGTCCGTGCCCGCGGTCTCGACGTCCTCGTAGTTGAGGGTGTCACCCGCGTCGTAGTCGAAGATGGTCGGGTCGCCGATGGTGGTGATGTGCACCGACTGGCCGCGGGAGGTGATCTCGCCCTCGTAGTTGCGGTTGACGAGCTGCGGCTGGGCGTAGACGAGGCTGTTGCGCAGGGCCACGAGGAGCTGGGCGGACCAGATCTCGGGCTTGAAGTTCTGGATGGACAACGGAGGCTCCTAGTGGCCTACGACCGTCCCAGATAGGCGTTGAGACGCCCTTCCTTGACGGCCTTGTCGATTTGATCGGGTGTCATCCGCTTGACATCCTCCGCACCCAGCTGCCGCTTGCCACCCGGGGCTCCGTCCATCGGCGCGCCCCCGGCGGGAACCTGGGGCTTGGCCGGCTCGGGCTTCTTCGCCGCGAGCTTCGGGTTCGTCTCCACCGCAGCCTTGACCGCCTTCTCCACCTCGGCTGCGAATGAGTCGGAGGTGGGGTCGAGCTTGGCGATCGCGTTGGCGAAGCCTCGGGAGTCCAGGAGTGCGTCCGGGTCTCCGCCGTGCTTCCCGGCCGTCTTGTAGACAGCGAGCTCCACCTGGGTCTGACGGGCGGCGTCCTCGAACTCCTTGGTCCGGGCCTGCGCGTCCGTAAGCTGCTTGGTGAGTTCTTCGGGGGTGGGCGGCTTCTCCTCGCCCGTCTCGAGTCCGAAGGCGGCTGCGACCTTCTTGAGGAGGTCGGCCTGCTGCTCTTGGGCCCTCTGTTCCGCTGCGGCCGTCTTCTGCTTCTGGGCTTCGACGTCGCCGCGGAGGTTCTCGACGAGCTTCTCGAACCGGGCGGGGTCGAACTCGCCCTCGAACTTGGGCGCCTTGGCCTTCGGTTCGGTCGGCGGCTCGCTGGCCGGATCGGGAGTGGCGGGGGGTGTTGCGGGTGCGGCCGGCTCTGGCGGAGTCGGTGCGTTGCCCTCGGGCGTGGTCGGGGTGCCGGGCTGGTTGCTCGGGTCCGTCGCGGTGCTGTCGGGCTGGGCGGGGGTCGACATCTCAGAGCCTCCTTGGGCTGCCGGACGTGCGTGTGTGCGGCGCCTTGTCCGCGCACGTCTGGCATGGATGCTAACCCAAACCTGGGGACTATGCTGCACAATCAAAGGCTAGAAAGCAAGAACACCTTTGAATCCAAGGAACTGGGGGTGGTGGGAGTGGCCGAGACCACCGCGAACATCGCCGACCTCGCACAGCGACAGCCCGCCCAACTCCGCGGCCTCGAGCAGCGCTACGCGGCCGCTGCGGCACGACCCCTGGCCCGAGCCCTCGCTACGGCAGAGTCGGACGCCGTCCACCGCTGGATGCTCTCCACCACTGCCACTCGAGCGCTCCCCGCACCCGCGGACCTGAAGGCACTCATCGAGCACATCCGCAAGAGCCTTGAGGCCGCCTTCTACGGCCAGGGCGCCTACGCCATGCGTGAGGCGCAGCAAGCCGCCTACACCGCGGCCGCTCTCGGAATCCAGCACGCCTCCAGGATCACCGCTCTCCTGCGTGGCGTTCCCCCGCCCGACATCCCCCCAGAGACCGGAGCCGTAGCCGACCGCGCCGCAGGGGCGATCCCGGCCGCCGTGCAGGAAGAACACACTCACGCCCTGGCGCTGCTCACCACAGCCGGTCTGACCGCCTATGGGATCGCCGGGGTGAAGGCCGCGTTCTCCCGGGCCCGTCGGGCTGTCTCCCGCATCACCGCCGGGGTCGCGGTCGCCATCACCTCCGCGGCCGCCAACGCCGCCCTCGTCGTGGCCCGCTACCTCGGGCCGGGGGTGCGGATGCTGTGGGTGGCCGAGCCCGGGGCCTGCCCGGCGTGCGTCGCCTACGCGGGCCGCTCCATCCGCCCAGGCGGCCACTTCCCCGGCGGCCTGTCCACGGACCCGGCCCGCACCGTGTTCCTCACGTCGATCCCCGGCCCTCCACGCCATCCGCACTGCCGGTGCAGCCTCATCCCCTGGCATCCCAACTGGCGTACCCGTGGCCCCTCGCTGCCGGTGCTGCTCCGACAGCGCGCCCGCGCCGGCACCCGTATCCGTGTCCCCGCCCAAAGGACTGCCTGATGTCTGATGCCCCGCTTCCCGAGGAGTACCACGACCAGATCCGCGAACTGCACGCTCTCGGCTACGGCAGGAACCGGATCGCCCGCGAGATCGGCCGCGCCCCGGTGATGGTGTCCCGCACGGCAGAGTTCCTCGGTCTGACCTTTGACCGGTCGAAGATCGAGGCCGCGACGAAAGCGCGGCTGGCGGACATTGCGGAGCGGAAGTCGCTGCTGGCCGAGGACCTGCTGTCGGATGCGGAGAAGCTGCGCGCCCAGCTTTGGGAGCCGACGACCGTGTACTCCTTCGGCGGCGCCCACAACACATACGAGGAGCACGAGTTCCCGGAGGCGCCAGCGGCGGAGAAGCGTGCGCTGATGTCGACGGCGGCGACGGCGATCGACCGCGTGATGAAGCTGATTCCGGAGCAGGAGTCGTCAAACCTGGACTCGGCGAAGTCCATGCTGGGGTCGCTGGGTGAGGCGCTGGCCCGGTACTCACGTGAGGATGACGAGCGTGAGGCTGCGGAGACCGAGCAGGCCGGCGAGGGCTGACCGTGACCGCCACTCTGGAGTCGCTGCCCCTGTCCCGGAAGCAGATCCGGTCTGTCGCTGAGTCGACGGTGAAGATCTGCTGTTGGGAGGGTGCGATCCGGTCGGGGAAGACGATCGCTTCCCTGTTGAAGTGGCTGATCTTCGTGTCGCAAGCGCCGACGACCGGCGAGCTGGCCATCATCGGCAAGACGTCGCAGACCATCCACCGCAACCTGTTCTTGCCGCTCCAGGACCCGGCGTTGTTCGGGGAGGCGGCGCGGCACGTCCACTACACGCCCGGTGCGCCTACCGCGACGATCCTCGGGCGGATGGTGCACGTCATCGGCGCGAACGACGCCAAGAGCGAACCGAAGATCCGCGGTATGACCCTCGCTGGCTGCTACGTCGACGAGGTGACGCTGGTGCCGCAGGTGTTCTTCGAGCAGCTCTTGGGCCGCATGTCGGTGCGGGGCGCGCAGCTGTTCTGCACGACCAACCCGGACAATCCTGCGCACTGGTTCATGCGGGACTGGTTGTCGCAGGAGGGCAAGAAGCCGCTGCGCCGGTTCAGCTTCACGATCGACGACAATCCGTTCCTGGACCCGGACTATGTCGCCGACATCAAGGCGATGCACGAGGGCCTGTTCTACCGGCGGTTCATCCTCGGGGAGTGGGTGGCGGCGGAGGGTGCGATCTACGACGCGTGGGACCGGGACCGGCACATCGTCACCGACCTGCCGCCGGAGGGCATCCACAAGTGGATCAGCCTCGGGGTGGACTACGGCACGTCGAACCCGTTCCATGCGGTGCTGCTCGGTCTGGGCCGGGACCGGAAGCTGTATGCGGCGGCGGAGTGGCGGTACGAGGCCCGACAGACCCGCAAGCAGCTCACCGACACCGAGTACAGCGAGCGGCTTCGGGGCTGGCTCAACGAGGTGCCCGGGATTGGCGCAGTGCGGCCGCAGTTCGTCACCGTCGACCCGTCCGCGGCGAGCTTCACCGCCCAGCTGCGGCGGGACAAGCTCACCCCGACGCCGGCGAAGAACGACGTGATGGACGGGATCCGCACCGTCTCGAGCGTCCTCGCCTCGAACAAGCTCCTGGTCCACGAGTCGTGTAAGGCGCTGATCCAGGAGATCGGCGGCTACTCGTGGGACGACCAGGCCGCCCTCCGCGGTATCGAGCAGCCCTTGAAGGTCGCCGACCACGGGGTGGACGCCCTGCGCTACGGGATCTTCACCACTCGTGCCTTGTGGCAGCGGCACCTCGCCCTCGCCGCCTAACCCCCAACCCTGTCGAAGGAGACACCGTTATGCCGCTGCCGCCGTCCGGTAAGACCCCGTGGCCGCCCGTCCAGTTCGCCGAGCCTTTCGCCGATATGGATGTGTGGCGGGCCTGGTACTCGGGTGACACCTCCCACCTGGCGCAGGTGTACGGCGGGCCTGGGGCCTACGTGCAGAACCACGCAGCGCAGCAGTTCTTCGACCTGAACAAGCCGTCCCAGTTCCGTGGCGGGATCATCGGTGGTCTGGCGCGGATGTTCTGGGGTGAGCCGGTGACGCCGGGCCAGTCGGCGTCAAAGCTGCACGTGCCGATCGCTTCGGACATCGCCGAGCTCAGCGCGAATCTGCTGTGGTCGGACATTCCGACGGTGACGGTGGATGCGGACTCCGCGGAGGATGCTGCGGGTCTGGTGGCGACGCAGGATCAGATCAAACGCTACCTGGACGACTATGGGCATTCGACGCTGCGTGAGGGCGCGGAGATGGCCGCAGCGCTGTCGGGTGTGTATGTGCGGGTGGTGTGGGACGTCGCGTTGCGGCCGCGGCCGTGGATGGACGTCCTCAGCCCGGATGCGGTGGTGCCGGAGTGGCGGTGGGGGATGCTTGCGGCGGCGACGGTGTGGCGGGAGCTGGACCCCGTACACGGGTCGGGTGAGGTGTGGCGGCTCCTGGAGCGCCACGAGCCCGGCACCATCGAGTACGGGCTGTTCCGGGGGGATGGGGACACCCTCGGCATGCTGATGGCCCTGGCAGACCATCCGGAGACGCAGGAGCTCGTTGGGCGGGTGAACGAGGCCGGCATCGTGGAGACGGGCATTGACCGGATGCTGATCTCCTACATGCCGAATGTGGGGCCGAACCGGGTGTGGGATCACCTGCCGGGGGCGAAGCCGTTCGGGCGTAGCGACTTTGCGGGTGTGGAGTCGCTGATGGGCTCCCTGGACGAAGCGTGGACGTCGTGGATGCGTGATCTGCGTCTGGGTAAGGCGCGGATCATGCTGCCGCAGTCGATGCTGGAGACGGACGGGCCGGGGCAGGGTGGGGTGTTCGACCTGGACCGTGAGGTGTTCGTGCAGCTGAACATGCTTGACGATGCTTCCGGGTCGGCGATCACGGCGACTCAGTTCGCGATCCGTGTGGAGGAGCATGAGCGGACCGTGGGGGCGCTGCGGCATCAGATCCTCTCGAGCGCCGGGTACTCCGCCCAGTCGTTCGGCGATGAGGGCAACGTGGCCGTGACCGCTACCGAGGTCGCGGCGCGGGAGAAGCAGTCGCTGACCACCCGCGGGCTGAAGATCCTGTACCAGCGGCCGGCGCTCCTCGACGTCCTCACCACCATGCTGTACGTGGATGTCACGCACTGCGGGGCGAAGGGTGTGGACCCGACGGTGGAACTGACGGCGTCGTGGCCGCAGGCCGTCCAGCCCGATCCGGAGGCCACAGCGCGCACCCTGTCGCTGTTGGAGTCCGCGGGGGCGATCTCCACGTGGATGAAGGTGAAGACCGTGCACCCGGAGTGGGACGACGACCAGGTCGCAGAGGAGGTCGCCCGGATCCGGGACGACAAGGCCTCGGCGCAGCCGATACCGGCTGGCGACCCGTTCGGTGGCCGCCCGGGCCAGGAGGACGACGAGGAGCCTGACGAGGGGGCTCCCGAGGGCGAGGAAGAGCCGGAGGGCGAGGAGGACGACGGGGGGCAGCCGAAGGCGGCGTGAGGCGGGAGAATGGGGGCATGCCCGCTACAGAGCAGCCCGTCATCGTCCCGCTGTCACAGTGGGCTTGGTACTGCCACGACACGAAGGCCTTGCAGGAACGTGGCCTCGGCGTCGCCAACTGTCTGGTGTGTGGGCAGGAGCCGCAGGATGTGGTGGTGAAGCAGTGCCTGGCCTGCCTCGGGTCCCACGGAAGCCGGGACGTCCTTGGCCATGTGGCGTGGCTGGGTTGCGGGCATCGGGCTGATGTCGAGGCCACGGACTCGGAGTTGGACCGGGCCGTGATCTACGGAGTCCGGCCGTGAGCTTCTGTGGTGCGACGCTGCGGCATGCGCACGGGATGGCCGTCTGCGACCTCAAACCGCATGGGGATGAGGAGGAGCACGGCGCCTTCTGCGAGGTCTGCCAGGAGAATGATCCAGAGTACGGGGATCCGAGTGACCGGCTGCGCTGGGACCGAGATGGGGAGAGTTGGGTGGGCGGGGGCTCGCAGGGTTCGTCAGCGTCGGCGGACGCCCTTGCGCAGCGGTAGACGGCGGTAGCGGGTCACGGGCCCGCCCTTCGTGGCGTGCGCCTTCTGATGGGCGTAGCGGCGCAGCCTCGGCGATGCGAAGAACAGGCGCCACTGCTTCTTGCTCTTGAAGCCGGTGTGCCTTCGTCCCGGCATGGGATCACCTCCCCTCTCCCCCACAGCCTTCCCCGTGCCGCGTACTCTGTGGCCCTTGATCCGAGGGGGGATTGATGATGGCGGGTTGCCGTGACTGCCGTACGTGCCTGTTGCCCGGGTTCGTCAGGATGGGCCAGGACTGGACGGTGGGGTTCATGCACCTATGCACGGCCGGGATCAGTTGGGTGTTGAAGCGGGGGACGGCGTCGCATTGCCCGCAGTGCAAGCACTTCCGGTCCCGGCATTTGACGCGGCGGGACGGCTCGTACATCGACTGACCGGGCCGTGGAGTGCCGCGTTTCCGCAGGTGGCATCCGAACTAGTCGGTAACTTGCGCGGCTACTCGCCCGTCCAGCCGTACCCCTCCGCCAGATCCCGCAGCGTCGGGCACGGGGCCGGAACGAGATACTGGTAGCCGTCCCCACCATCCTCGCTGCACGTCCGGCACTGCATGCTGTCCGGGAAGGGGCTCCCGTCCTGCTGCGGCCGATGACGCTCGAGCAGCTTCCGGTCCGCCGCGCATCGGCGCAGCACCGACTCGGGGTCGTTCAGGGCAATGAACTCACCCGTGCCCAGCCTGGGCACAGACGCCACCGTGCCCGCGTTACCTAGGTCCCGCACCTCCTTGACCAGCCAGTCGTACTCCCACTCCCCACACGGCTGCTGATGGTTCCTCGCAGCCGCCTCACGCTCCTCGATCCGCTCGAAAACCCAGCCGTACAGATCAGGCATCACAAGCTCCTTCAAGGCGCCTCACGCGCGCGAACACGGACCGGACCGGTCCCCGGGCTCAGCGGGGCCCTTCGTAGGCCGTGAGGCGGGGTTCTGTGTCGTTGAGGATGCAGGTGGGGCAGGGTTCGTCGCGGGCTTGGATGCAGAGTTCGAGGTCGCGGCGTCCGGCGACGAAGGATGGCCCGTGGTGTTCGGCGTCGGGGTGGTCAGGGTGGGGGCGGGCGACGATCCAGTCGGGTCCTACGGATTCGATGCGGACGCAGTGGTAGTGGTCGCGTCCGAAGGCGCCTTGGGCGTAGCCGTGGATGGTGTCTCCGATGGCGAGGGGGCGTGTGCTCATGGGCGGGGGCTCCTCCTCTGGGGTGTGGGTCGGCCCCGCCACCGGGTGTGGGAAGGGTGGCGGGGCCGTGGG
>NZ_MUKA01000372.1 GCF_002150735.1 Streptomyces africanus | reverse complement strand
CCGGGTGCCGTGGGTGCCAGGGACCCGAGGGTGATCCAGCACTCCTCCAGCAGGGTGTGACGCGCCGCCTTGGCCCGCTGGAGCAGCTGCTCGTCCGCCGCGGCCGCGGAACATCCGGTCAGCGCCATCACCGCGCCCTTGGCCCGCTCGACGACAGCCGATGTCGCCGCCTGGTCGCGCAACCGGTCCAGTTCGGCGCGCTGCCGGGCGACGATCTTGGCCAGTTCGACCAGGTCCGGTGCGGCACCGGGCTCCGCCGGTGTCACGGGCTCGCTCGTCACGCGTTGAGCATCGCATACCCGCGCCCGTTCGCAGACTGCCTTGTGCGCACGGGCAGCTCCCGATTCCCAAGGGCCACTTGGGTCACAGCAGCCTCCGAGCCCTCAGTCGCCGTCGCGCGGATACAGCCACAGCCGCAGCAGCCGGCTGAGCCTCGGCATCACCAGATAGGTCAGCACCGGCAGCAGTACCAGCGGGAACACGGCGGCCCGCAGCGGCAGCGGCCAGCCGGTGGTGTGCGGCGTGACCAGCCACTGGACGAGCAGGGTGAAGGGATACGCGCCGAGGAACGTCGTGAGGACCATCTTCCACCGGGGCGGGGCCTGCACGGTGGTGCCGGGCAGGCTGAACCAGGTCTCCATCCCGGTCGTCGACTGGCGTTCGCTGCTGACCTCGGTGGCGATGTCCTCGATCCGCCGGTGCCAGTGCGCGCGCTCCTCGGACTCCAGCCATGCGGCGAGGCGGTGCTGGTCGGACCAGCGCAGCACCGCGTGGTAGCGGTGGCCGTCCTCGGGCGTGAGCCAGGAGACGCCCTCGTTGCCCGGGAACTGTCTGGCGCAGCGGGTGATGCCGCGCGTCCACTCCTCGAACTGCCGCTCCCGGCCGGGACGTACCTGCCAGGTCAGAACCGTGGTCACCGGCTCACCGCGCCGGACTTCGGTGGTGCTCATCCGCTCACGGGTGCCACGCCTGAGGCGGGCCATGCCGCGCGGGTCAGCGGTGTGCCTCCACCAGCGCCTGGGTGACCGCCCGCACGCTGCGCGCGATGTGCTGCAACTGCATCACCTCCGCCGCGTACAGCTTGATCGTGTGCTCGATGACGCCCTCGTGCAGACCGAGTCCCGGCAGGTCGGCGCGGGCGGTCTGGAGGGCGGTGCGGGCCACCCTGAGCTCCTGCTGGACCTGGATCTGGGCATGCCGGGCGAGCAGGACGGGGTGGCGGACGAACACGGGGTAGCCGGCGTAGCGCGCGGGCACCAGCTCGCGCAGCCACTTGGCCGCCGAGCGCTCCCAGTCGTAGCTCCCGGGGGTCTTGACCTGGCAGGGCCAGTCCGGGCTGATGCGCGTGGACGTCAGGGGCATGATCATCGCTTCCGGGTGTGCGGCGTCGTGAGGGTGGACGACGGGTCGGGGCGGCCCCGGCCTAGGGGATGACCGGGGCCGCCACGGACACCCGGGACGCCGAAGCGGGTAGGAGCCGGCCCCTCGGGTGCGGAACGGATCCGGAAGGGCCGGGTCGCGATCCGTGTGCAGTATTTATATATGCCATCCGGTTTTCAAGCGGCATGAAAACATTCATGCGCGCTTTGTTGTGGAATGCCGCTCAGTCCCGGAGGAAGAAGTGGTGCTGGTCGGCGACCTGCTCGTACTCCTCGAGCCGCGCCTGGGTCCGTTCCGGGTCCGCGTCCGTCATGGCCTGGAGCAGCGCCGAGCACATCACGCCAGGGGCGGCGTAGGAGTCGAAGACCAGGCGTGACCCGGTCCCGATGGCGAAGGCGACATCGGCCTCGTCCGCGAGCGGCCCGAGCGCCAGGTCGGTGATCAGCGCGACCTTGAGCCCGGCGCCCCGCGCGACCCGGACGGCCGTCAGGGTCTCCTGGGCGTGCCGGGGCATGGAGAACGCCAGCACCCAGGTGCCGCCCGCCTCGCGCGACTGCAGCAGCGCGTCGTAGGCGACGCTGCCGCCGCGTGTCACGAGCCGTACGTCCGGGTGGATCCGGCGGGCGGCGTAGGCGAAGTACTCGGCCAGCGAGACGGAGATGCGCAGGCCGAGGACCGTCAGCGGGGTCGAGGACGACAGTTTGCGGCCGATGTCGATCACCAGGTTCGGGTCGGCGAGGTCCCGCCGCAGGTTCTCCAGGTTCTCGATCTCGGCGTCGACCGCCGCCTGGAGCTCGTTGCCCCGGTTCTCCTCGGCCGGGCCGCCGCCCGCGAGGGTGCCGAGCGCGATCGACTGGAGCTTCTCCCGCAGTGCCGGGTAGCCGCTGAAGCCGACCGCAGAGGCGAACCGCGTCACCGAGGGCTGGCTCACGCCGACCCGGTCCGCGAGATCCGTGATGGACAGGAACGCCGCCTCGGTGATGTTCTCGATCAGGTACTGGGCGATGCGCCGCTGGCCCGGGGACAGCCGGGGCCGGTCGAAGAGCGCTCTGAGCTGGGCGGACGGGGAGACCTCCGCTTCGGGGTCGGCCTTCCCCGAGGTGATCGCGGATGCCTGTGCGCGTGCCTGCTGCGGCGATGGCACCGGTTCGCCTCCTTCGTCTCCCAGGGACGTTCAACATAGCTCACGCACCGTGGTGACCAGGGCTTCTTCGCAGAGCACATGAGGTGCCCGGCAGGGGGATACCCGGACGCCGGGCGGGAACCCGCCGCGGCAGAAGATCCCGACACGACGGACGAGGAGCCATCGTCATGACCGTCCCCGAGGAGAACCGGCCCAAGACGCAGACCACGGACGAGGTCCTGGAACACCCGGACGAGAACCAGCCTCGGCCGCCGGGCGCGACCGGCCGCACGATGCGCGAGGCCCTGGAGGAGGCCGAGGTACGGCCCGACGACTACGACGAGCGTTAGCTCTCCGGGCCACCGCAACCGAACCGACGACGCTTCCGGCAGGTGAGACCACATGGGCGCACTGAGTGCGCTGGAGGAGACACTGGAGAACCGATGGGAGGCCCTGTGGGCCCGGGTCCTAGACAAGGAGCCGGTCGAGGTCCTCGACGCCCTGCGGCACGAGTGCGACGACAACGCCGTGGTGTGCCGGGCGGGCCGGGTCATGGTCCCCAACGCCTACGACGTGGAACTCGCCGACGAGGTGCACGACCAGCTGACGCGCCACGGCACCAGCGTGGGCCAGGCCCTCACCGACAGCCTGTCCCGCCACGCGGAACGCAGGGGCTACGAGTTCGCGGGCCCGCTCGCGGTACACGTCGCGAGGTGCCCGGACGTGCCCAACGGCCGCTACCGCGTGGCCAGTCGCGTCATGCAGCACGTGAGTACGGACGGCTTCTTCCACGCGGCCCACTGAAGCGCCCCAAAGGGGCGCGGGGAACTGCGCGAGCAACCACGATGCACCCGCCGGACGACCCGGAACGGACGTTCAACGGCGATAGATCGTGATCGAGTGCCCGACGTCGTCGACCGGGCGGCTGCCGCCGATCAACTCGGCCAGCCGCCCGGTCGCTTTCGCGGCCGCGGAGTCCGACACCACCAGCACCCCCCGCACGTCACCGGCCGGCACCCTGCGAGGATCACCGGCCCGGATGCCGTAGAAGGACGGCACCCCGCTGCCCTTGTACACCAGCCACACCCGCTCACCGCGGTACCGCTCGCGCAGCCGCTCCGCGAGCCGCCCCAGATCCTGCCCCCAGTCCACGTTCGAGTCGTGCAGGAACTCCCGCGTCCTGGCCGGCCCGCCGAACGCCTCGTTGGCGTACGGCAGGTAATAGGGGTACGTACGCAGGGAACTGACGGCGACGAACGCCACCAGCACCCCCACCCCGACCGAGACCCACCGCCGGCGCACCACGAGAACGCAGCCCGCCGCCACCGCGAGGAACAGCGGCAGGAAGACGGCGTACCGCGTGCCGAAGTCCCGCGCTCCCTGCATGGCCGCCGCCAGCAGCACCAGCGGCGGAGCCAGCACATAGGGCGCGGCCGGACGCAGGCGGCGTACCGCCGTCACGACGACCGCCCCGGCGGCCCACAGCGCGAGCATCCCGAGCGGCGTCTTCACCAGCAGCGCGGCCGGCAGGTAGTACCAGAGCGGGTCCGAGTACAGCCGGCCGAACAGAAAGCCCTGCCACGGCCGGTTCTCCAGCCCGAACTGGATCCGCATCCCGTCCCGGTAGGCCTCCGGGAACGGCAGGAGCCGGACCAGCAGCCCGCGCAGCCCGTGCACCACGGGAACATGCTGCTCCGGTGTCCAGCGCAGCCGCGGATCGACCATCAGATACGCGGTCCACACGACCGCGATCGCCGCCAGAGCCACCACGCCCGCCCCGACGGCCGCACGTACCAGGCGCCGGCCTCCTTCGGACGCGTGCCACACCGACCCGGCGGCCAGAGCCATGAGCACCGGTACGGCCGGAAGCACGCTCATCTTGGTGGCCAGGGCCGCCCCCAGCGCCGCCCCCGCGAGCGGCACGTACAGCCGGGGCCTGCGGCGCGCCCGCCACAACAGCCACGCCGACGTCAGCACGAACCCGGCGGCCGGCACGTCGAGCGTGGCGAGCGAGCCGTGCGCGATGACGTCGGGGGAGAAGCAGTACAGGGCGAGCGCGGCCAACGCCCCGGCCGTCCCGGCCAGTTCACGGGCGAAGGCGAAGACGACCAGTCCGAACAGCAGCGTCAGCGCGATGACGGGGAGGCGGGCCCACAGCATCAGCCGCCAGGGGTCGTTGCCCGTCTCGTAGAGCAAGTGCCGCCCCACGGCGCCCTGGTCCCCGGCGAAGGAGGGGTCGACACGCGGGTCCGCGAGGGCCACCCCGGTGCCGATGAGGAGCTTGCCGAGCGGCGGGTGCTCGGGGTTGTGGCGCAGCCGGTGCTGGTGCGTGTACTCGGCGGCGGCGCCCACGTACACCGGTTCGTCGATCGTCGGGGTCTGCCGCACGGCGGTGCTGACCATGGCGAAGGCCATCACCGCGAGCAGCACGGACACCAGGAGCGGCAGCGGCCACCGGCTGCCGGACCACCGGGTGGCCCCCGCCGGAGACGGCGGGGGCAGCGACAGCGGCCGGGGGACGGCGGGAGCGGTCCAGAGGTCCCTCATGGACCCACTCTGCACCAGCACCCCGCCGCTCGGGGGGTCACCGCTTCACGAGTCGTACCGACAGACCGTCAGCGGTGTGCACGGGCACGGCCCGCAGCGTCGTCGAGTCCAGCTCGACACGGTCGAACCGGCCGCGCAGCGCCGGAGCCGACAGGACCGGGACGGTGGTCCCCGCGACCGGCGGCCGCTCGGCGTCGAGCCGCAGCGACAGCACGCCGCCCCGGCCGAGCAGCACGCGCCGGCTCACCGTGAGCGCCGCGCCCCGGTTCTGGCTCAGCGTCAGCTCCAGCGTCGACTCGCCCTCCTGGACGTACGAGCCGCGCACCCGCAGGACCTGGTCCGCGCGCAGGGTGCCGCCCGTGACCCGGACGTCGCCCTGCCCCAGGGCATTCGGGGAGGCGGCGACCAGCGTGCCGTCCTCGACGACGGTCCCGCCGTGGTACCGGTTGTGGCCGGTCAGCGTGAGCGTGCCCGTGCCGCGCTTGGTCAGCCCGCCGTCGCCCTCGATGTCGTTGCGCCAGCTGTCCGCGGCGTGGAAGCCACCGGCCGCCGCGTCCAGCGTCACCGTGACGTCGGTGTCGAAGGCGCCGTACCCGTCCGCCGCCGCGAACAGGTTCAGCCGGCCCCACTGCTCGAAGCCGTCCAGCAGGACGTACCCGGAGGGCAGTCCGGTCGTGCGCAGCACCTCGCGGCGCTGGGTCGCGCTCAGGTACGGCAGCCGCGTCTCCAGCAGGACCTCTGCGCCCTTCGGCACGGTGAGCGGGTCGTTGCGGCCGCGGCGGGGCAGGACGTACGTCAACCGGTGCCCGACCGCCCGGGCGTTGGCCCGGCGGTCGGCGTAGGCGTCGTCGGCGTCCGAGTGGGCGTAGGCGTACAGCGTGTCCGGCGTCGTGCCGGTCTTCTCGGTGAAGTAGGCGAGGGCCTGGGCGCGTGCCGCCGCCTTGAGCTCCGCGTTCGCCGGGTCGGCCAGTGTCGCCGCGGTCAGGGCGGTCGCCATGATCCGGCCGCCGATGACGTCGACGGTGGAGTGCATGCCCGACATGATCCGGGTGTGGCTGAGCTCGAACGCCCGCGTCACCAGCTCCTGGAAACGCTCGGGCACCGCGTACGCGTAGGCTAGACCGGCCAGATGGAAGGCGTTGGTGTGGCCGCTCGGGAACCCGCCGTCCTCCTGAGGGGTGTCGGAGCGCTGGCGCAGCAGCTGCGGGGCCACGACCACGTCCGAGTCGTACACCGGGTAGCCGAGGTCGTCCTTCTTCCCGGTGTCGACGACCTCGCTGTCCTCGTTCATCCGCCACGGACGCGGGTACTGGAAGGCGAACTTGGCCGGGTTGCCCGAGGCGTACGGCCCGCGCACGGTGTCGACCAGCTTGGCCACCTTGCCGAGGTCCGAGTCGTAGGAGCCCGCGCCGAGCGCGGATCCGGCGGGGGCGTCGGCGGGCAGGGTGTCGTTGATCTTCCCGGGGGGCGTGCCGTCCGGGGCGGTGGTGATCGACGTGACTGCCTTGGCGCCCGACGTGTACAGACCGGCGAGCGGGCCCAGGCCGCCGATCATGGCGTAGCTCTGGTGCCTGCGGTCGTAGAGGAAGGCCTCCTTGGCCTGCGCCTCGGTGCGGGCCTGCGTGATGCGGGCGCAGTAGCGCATGTTGGCGCGCAGCACCTCGCCGTCCAGGACGCGGCCGGTGTCCCAGGCGCCGCCGGTCTTCCACACCTGGGACATGCCGCCCAGGATCCGGACGACCGCGTTGGTCTCGGGCGTCTGGTTCGTCGTGACGTTCGACTGGTAGTCGTCGACGAACGCCGCGGGGCCCGTGGCGGCCTTCGCGTCGGCGGCGCCGAGCCACGTGGCGAAGGCCGGCGCGGCCAGCAGACCGGCCGTGGCGCCGAGGGAGGTCTTGAGGAAACCGCGCCGGTCGACGGACGCGGTGGTGGACTGCCCGGCTGATGACGGCATGCTGTGCCTCTCCTGAGTTCTGCGAAGGGGTCTGCGACAGAGTTCTGCGGCCGCACGTCGGCCGTGCGGCCGCGGGACGAGCGAGGAGCTACGGCCGTGCGGCCGGGGGACGAGCGAAGATCTACGGCCGGGCCGTGACCCTTCGGAGAGGGTCCGGCCACCAGCCGGTGTCCGGCACGTGAACGGCGGCCGCCCGGCTCACCGGAGCGAACGGGCCAGCGCCAGGGCGCCCTCGACCGGCGGCACCCGCAGCGGCTGCGGCCGGGCCCCGGGCAGGGACTCGGCGAGCGCGGAGGTGAACGCCTCGTACAGCGCGGGCTGGGCGAGGACCGTGCCGCCCGCCACCACCACGTCGTCCACCGGGACCCCGCGCGCGGCGAGCCGTACGACGAGCCCGGCGAGTGCCCGCCCGCCGTCGGCGATCACCGCCCGGGCGAGCGGCGAGCCCGCCTCGGCGGCGTCGAACACGGCGGGGGAGCGGCGGCCCCACTCGGCGGAGACGTCCGTGGCGGCCTCCAGCGCGGCGCCGAGCGCGGGCACCTCGGCCACCCCGAACGCGGCGACCAGCCCGGCCGCCAGCGCGTCGGGCTCCTCGCCCCGGTCGTGCGCGGCCCAGACGGCGCGCGCGGCCTCACGGACGAGGCCGGCCGCGCCGCCCTCGTCCCCGAGCACCGCGCCCCAGCCGCCGACCTGGACCGCGGCGCCGTCGGGCAGCCGTCCCACCGCGACCGAACCGGTACCGGCGACCAGTCCGACGCCCTTGTCCAGCCCCGCGGCGGGAACGAGCAGTTCGGCATCGCCCACGACGAGCGCGGGCACCCCCAGCCGCTCCTGAAGGGCGGCGCGGATGCCCGCGCACTGGCGTGGGGTCTCGCAGGCGTGACCGCCCACGGCGAGAGCGGACGGTCGTACGTGAGGAGGCAGGGCGTCGGCGACCAGAGCGGCCAGCCAGTCGGCGGCGGCCCCGGGGTCGTGCGGCCGCCATCCCGCACTGCCGCGGACATGGTCGACGACGTCCTCGTCGCCCGCGACGGCGCGCAGATGTGTCTTGGTGCCGCCCACGTCGATACCGACCGCGTAAGGCGTGGAGTCCTGCACGGGTCCTCTTTCGTCGTTGCGCGGCACGGCGACGGCAGGCGAACCGCCCGTCGGACCACGGCAGTTGAAGAGGTAGGGAAGCCCCGGGACGGGCTTCTGCGGAACACGGCAGGCGAGTACCGTGAAGTTCGTTAGGAAGTTAACTAACGAAGTAGGGTGCGCGTCAAGAGGCACGGAATCCCGATGCCGCGCGACCCCTGCCGCCGCCCTGCACGGCCGCAGCACGACCTGGGGAGACCATGCACCTGAGCGAGAGTGCCCGTGTGGTGTTCGACGTACTGGCCGGGACGGGCACGGCCACCCGTCCCCAGCTGGCGGCCGGTGCGGGCCTTTCCAAGCCGACCGTCTCCTCCGCCGTGGCCGAGCTCGAAGCCGTCGAGCTCGCCGCCCACTCCGGCAGGGCCTCCGGCGGCACCGGCCGCAGCGCCGCGATCTACCGTCTCGGACCGGCCGCCGGCGCCGTGCTCGCGGTCGACCTGGGGCCCGCCGTGACCCGGGTGCGCGGCTGCGCCCTGGACGGCACCCTGCTCGCCGAGGGCACCGGCTCCCGCCGGGACGCGGCCGACACCGTCCGCAAGGTCCTCGACGCCCTGCCCGCCGGGGCCCCGCTGCGGGCCGTCGTCGTCGCCGTCGGTGACGTCCCCATACGGGACCGCGCCGGGGAGCGCCCCGCGACCGCCAAGGCCGGTCCCGTCTTCGACGCCATGGCCGTCGCCCTGCCCGAGGGCGTCCCCGTGCACCTGGAGAACAACGTCAACTGTGCCGCCCTCGCCGAGCTCCACGAGGGCGCCGCCGTCGGCCGCGACACCTTCGGCTACCTGCGCATCGGCGTCGGCATCGGTCTCGCCGTCGTGATCGGCGGCCGGGTGCTGCGCGGCGCGAACGGCGCCGCCGGTGAGGTGGCCCGGCTGCCCTACCCCTGGGACGACGACCATGCCCCGCGCCACGAGGGCCTGGAGCAGCGCATGGGCTCGCGCACCCTGCTGCGCCGGGCGGCCGAGGCCTGGCAGGAGACCGACGGGCCCCGCCCGCGCACCGCCGAGCGGCTTCTCGCCCTGGCCGGGCAGGGGCATGCCACGGCCGGTGCCGTGGTCGCCTCGCACGCCGCCGACGTGGGCCGGCTCGCCGCCGCCGTCGCCGCCGTACTGGACCCCGGCCTGATCGTCCTGGGCGGCGGTACGGGAGCGGATCCGCAGCTCCTGCCCGGTGTGCGGGCCGAGCTGGCCCGGCTGAGCTGGCCCACCGAGGTGGTCAGCAGCGTGGTGGGCGACACCGGCACCGTGGCGGGTGCCAGCAGGCTCGCGGTCGCCCATGGAATTCAAACCGTGACCGGAGCTGTACGGGCGAAGCATTGACGGCTGCGCCATCGGTCTGCCAATGTCCGGACAAGCGCTTTCTGAGTCGGCCGGGACGCCGACTCCGGGTGAGCCTCCCGCCCGTACGAGAAGTACGGCAGCCGCACGAGGGCGTGCTTGTGCGACGTCGGCCGTCATGGCCGGGGACCCCACCCGTCAGGGCGTCGCGGCCGGGCGAGGCCGTGCCCCCGGAAAGCTGAATTTTTCCCCGCGAAATGCACCTGTGCCGCCTCGGCTGGCGCCGTGCTTCCTCCGCTACGACGAAAAGGGATCGAAGATGACCAGTCTGGGTGTGCGGCGCTCCAGCCGACTCGGCCGCGGCGGCATACGCCGCGTGGTTCCCCTCGCTGCCGTGGCCACGGCAGGTGCCCTTCTGCTCTCCGCCTGCGGGTCGGGGTCCGACTCGGGCGGGACCTCCAAGTCGCTGACGTTCTGGATCTCCACGGTTCCGGGGCAGGACGCGGGCTGGAAGAAGATGGTGACGCAGTACAAGAAGGAAACCGGCGTCAAGATCAACCTCGTCAACATCCCCTACGACGGTTACTCGACGAAGCTGCACAACGCCGCGCAGGCGAATTCCCTGCCCGACGTGGCGGCCGTGCCGGCGCTGGACCCGATCTGGGCGAACAAGCTGATCGACCTCGGCTCCATCGCCAACAAGAAGAGCAACAAGATCAACGCCAACTTCCTCGCCAAGGACTCGTCCGGGAAGGTGCTGTCCATCCCCTCGGACGTCACCGCGTCCGGCATGTTCATCAACAAGTCGCTGTTCGAGAAGGCCGGCGTCTCCTTCCCGACCTCGCCCCAGAAGACCTGGACCTGGACCGAATTCATCAAGGCGGCGGACAAGGTCCGGGAGAAGACCGGTGCCAAGTACTCCCTGACCTTCGACCAGTCGCCGTCCCGGCTCCGCGCCATGGTGTACGAGCTCGGAGGCAAGTACGTCCACGCGGACTCCTCCGGCAAGTTCTCGGTGGACGCCGCGACCCGGAAGGCCGTGAAGCGCTTCGTCGGGCTGAACGACGACAAGACCATGCCGAAGTCGGTGTGGACCAGCGGCGCCGACCCGGCGGCCATGTTCCAGAGCGGTGACGTGGTCGCCTACTGGTCCGGCGTGTGGCAGGTTCCCGCCTTCGCGGAGAGCATCAAGAAGTTCGACTGGGCCAGCGTTCCGACTCCCGCCGAGCCGGTGCAGGCCAGCGACGTCAACAGCGGCGGCATGACGGTGGGCTTCAACAACAACCCCGCCGCGGCCGACGCCGCGACGAAGTTCCTGACCTGGCTGTACGAGCCGGCGCACTACCAGGACCTGTGCGAGACGTCCGGCTTCCTGCCGGTCGAGAGCGGCCTGAACCCGAAGTACCCCTTCAAGTCCGAGGCGGCGCAGGCGGCGTTCAAGCTGTACAACGAGTCGATCCCGCTCTACGCCCCGATCTCCGGCTACTTCAACAGCGCGCAGACGAAGTGGGTGCTGAAGGGCAAGAGCCTGCCCGAGGACCCGACCAAGACGGAGCTCGGCAAGGCGATCAACGGCCAGCAGTCGCCCGACAAGGCGCTGGACAACATCGTGGACGTCTACAACCAGCAGGTCGGCGGCTGAGCGCGGCCCGGCAGGCCCGGGCGGCGGGGTCGAGACACCGCCGCCCGGCCTCACGGCCCCCGCGTGATGCCGGGCTCGTGGCCTGAGCCCACAGGAACCCATTCCACCAGCACGGAGTCAGGAAGATGACCAAACGCGCCCCGGACGTGTCCGCGAGCCCGCCCAGGAGACGCAGCAAGTACACCCTTGCGCCGCTCGTGCTCATCGCGGCCAATGTCGTGCTCTTCGCGCTGTTCTTCGTCTGGCCTGCGGTGATCGGGCTCGTCTACTCCTTCACGAACTACACGGGCGTAGGGGTGTTCCAGTTCGTCGGACTGGACAACTACCAGAACCTGTTCGGGGACTCCACCTTCTACGACGCGCTGACCCGGACGCTGCTGTACGCCGTGCTCTTCGTCCCGATGAACTTCGCGTTCTCGCTGCTCATCGCCAACCTGGTGGTGAGCAAGCACGCCAAGGGCGCCTCGGTCGCCCGCGTCGTCTTCTTCATCCCCTGGCTTCTGTCGCCCATCGTCGTGGGTGTCCTGTGGCGGTGGCTGTTCGGTGAGAACTTCGGACTGGTCAACTACCTCATCCACGAGCTCGGCGGGAGCGCCGTGCCCTGGCAGTCGAACGCCGACCTGTCGCTGCTGGTGGTGGTGATGGCGGCGTCCTGGGCCTGGACGGGTTTCTCGATGCTGCTGTTCATCGCGGCGATCAAGAACGTACCGGTGTCGTACTACGAGGCGGCCTCGCTCGACGGCGCCGGTCCGTGGCGCCAGTTCTTCAGCATCACGCTGCCGAGCATCGCGCCCACCTCGTTCATCGTCATCCTGCTCAACACGATCAACGCGATGAAGGAATACCCGGTGTTCGTCGCCCTCAACAACGGCGGGCCCGGAACGTCGAACAACCTGATGGTCCAGTACATCTATGAGACCGGCTTCAAACGGGGCCAGATCGGCTACGCGAGCGCCGCGTCGTTCGTGCTCATGCTCATCCTGATGGCCGTAGCGATCATCCAGCTGATCGTCAACCGGCGGGTGGAGAACCGATGACAACCACAGACATGCCACGCCCGGTCGACGCCGGATCCGGACGGCCCGTCGCCAAGAAGCGGCCCCGCGGCGCGGCCACCGGCGGGCTCCGGCAGGCGGTGTCCGCGACGACACTGCTGTGGCTGCTGGCCTGCCTCTACGGGCTGCCGGTGCTGTGGTTCATCCTCAGCTCCCTCAAGCCGGCCGGCGATCTGTTCTCCTATCCGCTGACGCTGGTTCCGCACGACCCCACCCTGTCGGGTTTCAAGGCAGCGTGGAACAGCGCCAACTTCTCCCAGTACTTCATCAACACGACCATCGTGTGCGTGATCACGACGATCCTCACGGTGGGTGTCAGCTGCTGCACCGGGTACGCGCTGGCCAAGTACGACAACAGGTGGCTCAAGGTCTTCTTCCTGTGCATCCTGGCCACCACGATGCTGCCGTCCGAGGTCATGCTCGCCCCGGAGTTCCTGGTGGTCCGCGACCTCGGCCTGTACAACTCGTTCGCCGGCATCATCCTCCCGGCCGTCCTCACCGCGACCGGATGCTTCATGTTCCGCCAGTTCTTCCTGACGGTTCCCGACGAACTCGTGGAAGCCGCACGCATCGACGGTGCCCGTGAACTGTCGATCTTCCTGCGGATCATGGTGCCGCTCTCCCGGCCCATCATGCTGACCCTCGCCATCCTGTCCTTCCAGTGGCGGTGGAACGACTACATCTGGCCGCTTCTGATGCTCAACGACCCCAACAAGTTCACCGTGCAGATCGGTATCCAGAGCATCGTCGGGGCGCAGAACATCAACTGGTCGGTCCTGCTCGGCGCGTCGGTCATCTCCATGATCCCTCTGATCGCCATCTTCCTGGTCTTCCAGCGTTACGTCATGGGCGCCGACATCAACGCAGGACTGAAGGACTGACCTCAGGCATGAAGGGCTGATCCACCCGTGCACCTCCCTCACCAGCGCGGCCCGTTGCACGACCTCCCCGACACCCCGGAGGCGTACGACGCCGTCCTCGCCGGCGTCACCGAGCAGGCCCTGGCCCGCATGACGCCGGAGGGCAACCTCGAACACCCCGACTGCGTCGACGACATCGGCGACACCTCCCTGGGCGTCACCTCCCTGCTCGCCCTCGCCTGGCAGCGCGGCAAGGACCCCCGCCTGCCGGAGGCGGTACGCCGCAGCCTCGCCTTCCACCTGGACGAGCGGGTCTACACCGAGGACAACCCGGGCTACCCCAACCTCCGGGTGCGCAACTCCGGTCTGCCGTACGCCCGTTACACCCTGGCGGCCGGAGCCCACCCCATCGGCGACTGGCCGAGCACGGTGTGGGCGCTGCTCCAGGCGGTCAACGTCCTGGACGCGGCGGACGGCCTCGTCGACGACGCACAGCGCGCCCGGCTCCTCGACGTGGCGCACGGCTACTGGCGCTGGCTCACGAAGGCCACGTTCTTCAACCCGCAGGAGGCCGGCAACCAGGCGATCGGCTGCGTCGTCGGCGGCCTGATGCTGGCCCGGCACCTGCCGCCCGCCGAGGGCGACCCGGTGCGCCGGGAGGCCCTGCGGCTGTACGAGGACGAGATCCGCGCGCACCGCGTCCGCGACCGCGGCGCTCTCCTGCCCCCGGAGCACGGCGGCGCCTATGACAACAACTACGGCCCGATCTCCCTGTCCTTCCTCGCCCAGGCCCACCTGGTCAGCGGCGAGGAGGTCTTCGTCGAGGACGGCGACGCGCTCGCCCGCTACATCGACGCCCGCCTGACGAACGGCGGCTTCGACAACGGCGGTCCGCGCTACAGCGAGCAGCACTCCGCCTTCGAGTCGGTGCTGGGCCTGCGCTACTTCAGCGCCCGCATCGGCTCCGACCTGGGCCGCTACCGGGGCGACAGCCGCTGGGCCCGGCACGCGGTCAAGGCGGACGGCGGCGTCGACGGCCACTTCGCGTGGATGCTGGTCTGGCAGATCCAGGACACCACGCGCTGGCACCGCGAGCCGTCCCGGGCGGTGGCCCGGCACCACCTGCGCGCGGGCACTGTGTCGGTGGCCTTCGACGACCGCATGACCCCGTCGGTCATCGAGGCGGCCGGTACCTACTACCTGGCCGCCGCCGTCAACCGCCAGCACGGCTTCGGCCCCGTCACCGACGGCTTCCTGCTCTGCCGCCCGATGGGCGAGGTCCGCGTCCGTGACGTCCGCGCCGACGGCCTGGCGGCCAAGCTGGTCACCAAGCCCGTCGTCGGCCGCGACCACGTCCTGCGCCATGTGCGTTCCCTCTACGTCACCGACGGCACCAGCCTGTGGACGACCGTGGCCGTGGAACGCCTCGACGGCACCCCGTACCTGCTGGCAGGCCTGCCGTACGCCGAGGACGACGGCGACCGGGTCCGGCGTACGGCGCACGCGGCCGTGTCCTGCGCCGGCACCCTGCGCCTGACCCACCCCGACGCGGAGGGCACCGAGCACTTCGACGCCCGCGCCGAACTCACCCAGGAACAGGCCGCGTTCGCCCTCGCCGAGGACCCGCGCGGCTACGGCAACCCGGACGAGGGCTGGCGCCACCTGATCAGCTCGACCGCGCTGGAGGCCGGCCCCCTCCGGGACGGACCGGACGACCTGCATGTCTTCGCGGTCCGCTACGGCTCCGCCGAGCCGTGCGCGGTGTCCGCCGAACGGAGCCCGCAGGGCCTGACGGTACGGACGGACACCTTCACCGCCGTGATCGGGGACCCGGCCGGGGACGCCCACGCCGAGCCGCTGCTGACCCTGCGCACGACCACCGACTGAGGGATCGCGGCGCGCGCGACCCGACGAGTCCTAGCCGAGCGTGTGACCGCCGTTGACCTTGATGCGCTCGCCGGTGACGAAGGACGCCTCCGGTGAGGCGAGGAAAGCGACGGCCGCCGCGATGTCCTCCGGCTCGCCCATGCGCCGCAACGGCACGCCACTTGTGTAGGCGGCGAGCGATTCAGCGCTGGCTCCGGCGTGCCGCTCGACCGGGATCCAGCCCGGTGCGACGGTGTTCACCGTGATGCCGTACGGGCCGAGGGCGCGGGCCCAGCACTCGGTCAGGCTGTGCTGGGCTGCCTTGGCGGCTACGTAGGAGGACATCTCGGGCTGGAGGCGTTCCGGTGCGTCCGAGCCGATCTGGATGATGCGGCCGCCGCCGCGCTCCCGCATGCCCGGCAGTACCGCTTGCATCAGCAGGGTGGGGCTCTTGACGAAGAACGCGAGCTGGGCGAGGTGGCTTTCCCAGGTCACCGCCGTCGGGTCCTGCTCCGGCTGGGGTCCGGTGGCGTTGACGACGAGGGCCGTGACGGGGCCGAGGCGGTCGGTGATGTCCGCGATGAGGTCCGCACGGTGTTTTCCTCCGTCACATCCGCGGCGAACGCCTCGGCCGTCCCTCCGGCCGCCCGGATGTCCGCCACCACGCCGCGGGCCCCCTCAGCGCTCGCACGGTAGTTGACGGCGACCCGATGCCCGTCGGCCGCGAGACGGCGAGCGATGACGGCGCCGAGGCCACGGGAGGCCCCCGTGACCAAGGCGGTGCCGGTGCCTGCTGCGCGTGTCATGTCCCCAGAATAGGCAGCGGGGACACCAGGATCGGGCGGCCGTGAGAAGACGACTGTGACCACGAGCCGCTCCCGCTCACTCGAGGCAGCGCACCACCAGGTCCGCCCGCTCCCGCGTCGCCGCGACCAGTGCGACGTTGGGCTGGTCCGAGCGCAGCACCCAGGCCACCGCCTCGTCGTGGCTCTTGCCGAACTCCTCGTGCCGGGCCACCAGCCGGCGCATGCGCTCCTCCTCGTCGAGATCGCAGAACCACACCTCCTCCAGCTCGGCCCGGACGCGCCGCCACGCGCCCGTGTCCAGCAGCAGGTAGTTCCCCTCCGTCACGACCAGCCGGGCCGTCGGCGGCACCGGGACCGCCCCCGCGACCGGCTGCTCCAGCACCCGCTCGAAACCGGGCGCGTACACGATGCCGTCATCCGGCTCCTGGCAGCGCAGCCGCCGCAGCAGCGCCGCGTACCCGGCCGCGTCGAAGGTGTCCGGCGCGCCCTTGCGGTCCCGCAGGCCGAGCCGCTCCAGTTCGACGTCGGCGAGATGGAAACCGTCCATGGGGACGTGCGCCACCCACGGGTCGCCGGATCCGTTCAGTTCCCGCACCAGCCGCTCGGCGAGCGTCGACTTGCCCGCGCCGGGGCTGCCGGCGATACCGAGGATCGCGCGCCGGCCGCCCTGGGGCAGGGTTCGGGCACGGCGGACGAGGTCGTCGAAGGTGAGCGGCATACAGCAGAGTCTGTCACCCCCCGGAGTGTGGCGTGCGCCACTCACTGGACAGCGCCGGTAGGGGAACCGGACCTGTATGACGCAGCTCGGTCTCCCCGAAGACATCCACGCCTGCCTCTTCGACCTCGACGGTGTCGTCACCAAGACGGCCGTCGTGCACGCGGCCGCCTGGAAGGAGATGTTCGACGCCTTCCTGCGCGAGCGCGACGGCGCGGACTTCCGGCCGTTCGACGCGGCGGACTACGACGAGTACGTCGACGGGCGACCACGCGCCGACGGCGTGCGTACCTTCCTCGCGTCCCGCGGCATCGACCTGCCCGACGGCGACCCGGACGACCCACCCGGCGCGCAGACCGTGCACGGGCTCGGCAACCGCAAGAACGAGCTGGTCCTGGAGAAGATCCGCACCGACGGCGTCGAGGCCTACGACGGCACCCTGCGCTACCTGGAGGCGGTCCGGGCCCATGGACTGAGCACCGCGATCGTCTCCTCCAGCGCCAACTGCCGTGACGTGCTGCGCTCGATCGGGGCCGAGCACTTCTTCGACGTCCGCATCGACGGCGTGGTCGCCGCCGAGCGCAAGCTGCCCGGCAAACCGCACCCCGACACGTTCCTGGCCGCCGCCGAGGACCTCGGCATCGAACCGGCAGGGGCCGCCGTCTTCGAGGACGCCCTGGCCGGCATGGACGCGGGCCGCGCGGGCCGTTTCGGATACGTCGTCGGCGTCGACCGCGTCGGACAGACCGAGGCGCTGTACGCACACGGCGCCGACGTCGTGGTGAAGGACCTCGCCGAACTGGGGGGCACGCAGTGATCGCACAGCGGGCGTACACCGTCGAACCCTGGACGGTGCGTGAGACGGAGCTCAACCTCGACGTCCTGGCACAGAGCGAGTCCGTGTTCGCCCTGTCCAACGGTCACGTCGGCTGGCGCGGCAACCTCGACGAGGGCGAACCGCACGGCCTGCCCGGCTCCTACCTCAACGGCGTCCACGAACTGCACCCGCTGCCCTACGCCGAGGCAGGCTACGGCTACCCCGAGTCCGGCCAGACGTCCATCAACGTCACCAACGGCAAGGTGCTGCGCCTCCTGGTCGACGACGAGCCGTTCGACCTGCGCTACGGGCGCCTCGTCACCCACGAGCGGACCCTGGACCTGCGGCGCGGCGTCCTGGAACGGGTCTGCGAGTGGACCTCCCCGGCCGGCTCGACGGTCCGGGTGCGCTCCACGCGGCTGGTCTCCCTGACCCAGCGGGCGATCGCCGCCGTGGCGTACGAGGTGGAGCCCGTCGACAGCCGTACCCGCGTGGTCGTCCAGTCGGAGCTCGTCGCCAACGAGAGCCTGCCCGAGCCGGACGGCGACCCGCGCGCCGCACGGGCCCTGAAGTCGCCGCTGGAACCCGAGGAGGACCTCGCCTCGGGCAGCCGGCTGCGCCTGGTCCACCGCACCCGGCGCAGCGGCCTGCGGGTCGCCGTGGCCGCCGACCACCTCGTCACCGGCCCGGAGCGGACCACCACCAGCAGCGAGAGCAACGTGGACGTGGCCCGGCTGACCGTCACCTCGGTCCTGGAGCCGGGGGAGCGGCTGCGGGTGGAGAAGCTGGTCGCGCACGGCTGGTCCGCCGCCCGCTCCCGGCCCGCGATGAGCGACCAGGTCGAGGCGGCCCTCGCGGCGGCCGCGCACAGCGGCTGGTGGGGACTCCTGAAGGACCAGCGGGCCTACCTCGACGCCTTCTGGGCGCGCGCCGACGTCGAGGTCGACGGCGACGAGGAGATCCAGCAGGCCGTCCGCTTCGCCCTCTTCCACGTCCTGCAGGCCGGTGCCCGGGCCGAACAGCGCGCCATCCCCGCCAAGGGCCTCACCGGCTCCGGTTACGACGGCCACGCCTTCTGGGACACCGAGGCGTTCGTCCTGCCGCTGCTGACCTACACCGCGCCGGCCGCGGCCGCCGAGGCCCTGCGCTGGCGCCTCGACACCCTGCCCGCCGCCCGGGAGCGCGCGGCCCAGCTCGGCCTGCGCGGCGCCGCGTTCCCCTGGCGCACCATCGAGGGCTCGGAAGGATCGGCGTACTGGCCGGCCGGCACGGCCGCCTTCCACGTCGGCGCCGACATCGCGGACGCCGTCGTGCGGTACGTGGCGGTCACCGGCGACGAGGAGTTCGAGCGCGAGGTGGGGGTGGAGCTGCTGGTGGAGACCGCCCGGCTGTGGCGCTCCCTCGGCCACCACGACGACCGGGGCGTCTTCCACATCGACGGCGTCACCGGACCGGACGAGTACAGCGCGATCGCCGACGACAACACGTACACCAACCTCATGGCCCGGGCGAACCTGCTCGCCGCCGCCGACGCCTGCAAGCGCCACCCCGACGAGGCGGCCCGGCTCGGCGCCGACGAGGAGGAGCGGGCCGCCTGGCGGGACGCCGCCGAGGCCGTGCACGTCCCCTACAACGAGGAGCTCGGCGTGCACGAACAGCACGCCGGCTTCACCCGCTACCAGCGCTGGGACTTCGCCCGCACCGGCCCGGACCAGTACCCGCTGATGCTGCACTTCCCGTACTTCGACCTGTACCGCAAGCAGGTGATCAAGCAGGCGGACCTGGTGCTGGCGATGTACAGCTGCGGCAGCTTCTTCGACGAGTTCTTCGACGAGGAGCAGGTGGCCCGCAACTTCGCCTACTACGAGCCGCTGACCGTACGGGACTCGTCCCTGTCGGCCTGCGTCCAGGCCGTCCTGGCCGCCCAGACCGGCCATCTGGACCTGGCCTGCGCCTACACGGCCGAGGCCGCGCTGATGGACCTCGGGGACCTGGAGCACAACACCCGCGACGGACTGCACATCGCCTCGCTGGCCGGCACCTGGATGGCGCTGGTCGCCGGGTTCGGCGGTATGCGCTGCGCCGACGGCGGCCTGCGGTTCGCGCCGCGTCTGCCCGAGCGGTACAGCCGGCTGGCCTTCTCGGTCGGGTTCCTCGGCCGCTGCCTGCGGGTGGAGCTGACCGCCGGTCAGGCCACGTACACCCTGCGCTCGGGCCCGCCCCTGACGATCCGTCACCACGGCACCGAGGTGACGGTGCGTGAGGACACCCCCGTCACTCACCCGGTCCCCCCGCCGCCCCGGCGCCCGGCC
>NZ_MUKA01000371.1 GCF_002150735.1 Streptomyces africanus | reverse complement strand
GGCCCCGCCCTGCGCCCGGTCCGTAACGCGGCCCGCTGCGCCGTCACCGCCCTCGTCCTCGCCGCGCTGGCCTGGGCGGCCCGGGCGCTCTGGCACCTCCGGCTCTCCCTGGCCGGGCAGCCGGCCTCCGGCCCGCCGCACCAAGGTGACGGCGTACACCGCCCGCTGACCGCACTGGAGGACTCCTACCACCTGGTCAGCACCGTGGGCGGGGCCGTCACGGTGGTCTGCGCGCTCGCGTTCCTGTCCTGGCTGGACCGCGTGCGCGACAACGCCCGGGCCCTCTCGGGCGCGGAACCGCGGTACACGTATCCCTGGCTCTTCGCGGGCTGGATCGTCCCCGTGGTGAACCTGTGGATACCCCGGGGCATCGTCGCGGACGCCCACCGGTCCGTCTTCCCCGACCGGCCGCTGCCGGCCGTCGTGAACTGGTGGTGGGGGCTGTGGCTGCTCGGCCTGGCCGGCGGCGTGGGCCTCGTCCACGCCGACTCCACGGACGAGGTCATCGCCCGCGCCTACACCGACGTCCTGCCCCTGCTCGCCGCCGACATGGTGATCGTGGCGGCGGCCGGGGCCGCCGCCCTGATGATCCGCACGCTCACCACGGCCCAGCAGCAGCGCATGGACGAGACCGCACGGCCCGCCGCCTGACCGTCCCCTAACGTTCCCGAGGCCGGTACACGGATACCACGAACGAGGCGGTCACCCGCACCGGCACCGCCAACTCCGCTACCCGGCGCCGCAGTTCCGCGTCACCGACGTGATGTGCCGCCGGACTCATCGTCACCAGACCGGCGACGTCCCCGGCGGTGAGGCTCATGGTGTACTCCAGCGGCTCGGCCCGCTCGTGCCGGAAGCGGTCCGCCAACGTCCGGCGCAGGCGCTCCTCCTTCCTGGGGTCGACCTCCAGCAGCCCCACGGACCGGCGCAGTTCGCGCAGATGCCGGTCGCTGGGCGTGACGACGAGCAGGGCGCCGTCCGGCCGCAGGACGCGGTGGAACTCCGGCCCGTTGCGGGGCGCGAAGACGTTGAGCAGGAGGTGGGCGGAGCCGGACCGGACCGGCCACGGCTGCCAGACGTCCCACCCGGCGGCCTCACCGCGGGCGTGGGCCCGGGCCGCGGCGCGCAGGGCGTGGGCCGAACTGTCCAGCCCGAGCCCCATGGCCCCGGGCAGCGCGTCCAGGACGGACGCGAGGTAGTGCCCGGTGCCGGCCCCGGCGTCCAGTACGACGGCGTCGGGCGGGGCGAGTTCCGTGGCGAGCCTCGCGAGGGTACGGGCGAGCGGGTCGTAGTGCCCGGCCCGGAGGAACGCGCCGCGGCACCTGACCATGTCGGCGGAGTCGGCGCTCGCGGCCCGCCGGTGGCCGGTCAGGAGACTGACGTAGCCCTGGCGGGCGATGTCGAAGGTGTGCCGGCCCGCGCACCGCAGCGCGCCGTCGGCGCGCTCCAGGCCCGACGGGCACAGGGGGCAGGTCAGGACGGTCAGCAGCCGGTCGGACGGGCGGCGTCGGCCGGGTCCCGCAGGGGTGGTCGGCATGGATGCTCCTCGACAGCTCAGCGGGACAAGGCGTCTCGGCCGAGCTGGATGCAGGCGGTGAACGGGGAGTCGTCGGTGCCCGCGAGAACGGCGGGCACGCCGAGGACGGCGACGTGATCCGCTCACGTCGCCGTCCTCACCGCGGTGTCAGAGGAAGCAGTGCGCAATGCCGGTGCATGCCATACGGCCAGGCTACCGGCTGCCGCCGAACGTCACGACGAGCCGCCCGTCCGAGCCGAACGACCAGCGCAGGGCCCCGGCGTAGGAGGAGCAGCGGGAGCCGTTCGAGCCGGACCAGAACTGGTTGGAGCTGTCGGAGTTGCCGATGATCCGGTCGTTCGACCCGCTGTCGCACGAGGTGTTGTTCCGGAACACCGACGTGCTGCCCGAGTCGAAGTTGAAGTTGCGCTGCTCGTTGCCGATGCTCACGTTGTCCGAGATCTGCATCGCGCCGGTGTTGCTGTTGAAGGTGAAGCCGTGTTTGCCGTTCTGGTAGGCGATGCTGCGCCGGACGACGTGGTTGACGCCGATGTCGTCGCCGCCGAGCTTGTAGCCGTTGCGGTCGCCGTTGCCGGCCTGGGAGCCGTCGCTGAGGGTGCCGTTGTCGTAGGCGAGGGAGTCCTCGATGGTCACCGCGCCGATGGGGCCGGTGTCCGTCTTGGTGTAGAGGTCGTAGCCGTCGTCGATGTTGTTGTGGGAGACGGTGTAGCGGAAGACGTTGCCGGGGCCGACGGTGAGCTTCGGGGCGAAGCCGTCGGCGTCCTCGCCGTCGGAGTCGACGTTGTCGTGCGATTCCGCGCTCAGGATCAGGTTGTTCGACGGCCACTGGTCCTTGGGCGTGCTGGACAGCGCCCGCGAGAGCTGGAGCCCCGAGTCGCGGTTGAAGCGGGTCACCGTGCGCTCGATGACGTTGTTGCTGCCGCTGAGGAAGATGCCGTTGTCACCGGCCCGTTCGACGACGATGCCCTTGACGTGCCAGTACGACGCGTTGACGGCGAGACCGCGGTTGGCCGGGTCCTCGGTTTGGGCGGAGAAGTTCAGCACGGGGGTCTCGCCCGGGTAGGCGAACAGTTCCGTGCGGTCGCCGGAGGTGCCGTTCCTGCCCGCCGGGATGGTGACGGTCTGGGAGTAGCGGTAGGTGCCGCCGCGCAGGTAGATCGTCCCGCCCGCCGAGATGCGGCTGATCGCCGAGGTGAGGGTCGTCGGGCTGGACTCCGTACCGGCCGCGCTGTCCGTGCCGGTCGGTGACACGTACAGGACCGGGCCGGTGGGCTGCGGGTCGCTGCCGCTCGTCTCGACGTCGGCGTAGTCGATGTTGGGCAGGCCGGCGGAGGTGGTCGGGGCGAGCCGGACGGTGTTGCTGCCCGACCGCAGCGGCACGGTGAGCGTCTTGGTCGCCCAGGTGTTCCAGGCGCCGGTGCCCTCGAAGGACGCGGTGGTGGCCGTCGTGCCGTTGACCACGATGTTCGCGGCGCGTGCGGAGGTCGTGCCGTTGGCGAAGCGGACCTTCAGGGTCGCCGTGCCGGCGGTGGACGCGGTCACGGTGAACTGGGAGTAGCCGCCGGTTCCGTTGTCGCCGTTGCAGAACCCGCTGCCGGAGTATCCGGTCCAGTTCGATTCGATGGCGCCGGTGCAGACGGCCGGCGATGTCTCGGCCTCGTACCGGGTGGTCGCCGCCTGTGCCGTGTTCCCGGACAGCGCGACGAGGCTGCCGGCCAGGAGGCCGACGGACGCGATCACTGGTCTCAGGTGCATCGTTCGTCTCCAGGGTGAGATCGGACGCAAGGGACTGGCTGGGGTAAGCGCTTTCTGGGAACGTAAGAGTCTTGCCGTGGACGCGTCAATAGTCGTGTACATGATTCTCATTCATGTTGATGAACACGCTCTCGGTCACGTCCGGGTGTCGCCCGGGTCCGCGGCCGGGGCGGCTCCTGGCCCCTCGCGCGCCTCGCCGCGTTCGCCGTGCTCGGGCTGGGCGCGATCGTCGGGGCCACGATGTCCGGGCCGGCCGTCTACGACCATGAACTGTTCTGGCGGTGCGGCTCGCGGTCGAGGCGCTGCCGGAGGGCGGTGCGGGCCGGGTGCGGCGGGCCATGACCGGCCGAATGGTCAGCACCCTGACGTTCCCCCTCGTCAGCACGGTCCTGGTGTCGGCCACGGAACTGACCGTCTACTTCACGCCGTACTTCGCCACCGCACTGCGCGTCGGCCGGCTGCACGAGCTGATGTACCTGCACCTGCCGGCGGCCCGCTGCCTGTTCGTCCTGCCGGTGCTCACCCGCGAACAGGCCCTGCCCGCCTGGTGCACCCACCCCGTGCGGGCGGCCCTGGTCTTCCTGGACGGCATCGTCGACGCCCTCCCCGGCCTCGTGGTCATGACGCACGGCACCCTGATCGCGGGCGCCTGGTACCTGCACCACGCGCCGCCCTGGTCCCCCGACGTCCGCCACGACCAGCAGATCGGCGGCGGGGCCATGCTCGGCATCGCCGAACTGGCCGCGTTGCCCTTCCTGTTGGCGATCCTCGTCCAGTGGGCCCGCGCCGAGCGCGCCCAGTCGGCGGCACTGGACCGCCGGCTGGACGGCGAACTCGCCCCGGCGGCCCGGGAGTCCGAGGACGGACCGGCTCCCGGACTGGTGCGGCCCTGGTGGGAGACCGAGAAGAGCGAGGTGGCGGAAAGGGTGCGGCGCCAGGGGCACGGCGCCGGGCAGCCTGAACCGTATGGCGACCTATGACACCCTCGGCACGGCCTACGCCCGGACGCGGCGGCCCGACTCCCGGATCGCCGCGCGGATCCGTGCCGCGCTCGGCGACGGCATCACGAGCGTCCTGAACGTCGGCGCGGGCACCGGCTCGTACGAACCACCCGAAACGGTCCTCGCGGTCGAGCCCAGCCGGGTCATGCTCGGCCAGCGGCCACCGGGAGCCGCACCCGGCGTGCGGGCCGTCGCGGAACACCTGCCGCTGCCGGACGGCGCCGTCGACGCCGCCATGGCGCTGCTGACCGTCCACCACTGGTCCGATCCGGCGGCCGGGATCCGGGAGCTGCGCCGGGTGGCCCGCCGCCGTGTCGTCGTCCTGACCTGGGACCAGGACGTCTTCCGGGAACGGTTCTGGCTGGTACGGGAGTACCTCCCCGAGGCGGCCGCGTTCGACGACACCCGTGCCGTCCCCGCCGCCCGGCTGGCCGGTCTGCTCGGCGGCGCACGGCAGGAGACGGTCCCCGTCCCCCACGACTGCACGGACGGGTTCGCCGCCGCGTACTGGCGCCGTCCCCACGCCTACCTCGACCCGCGGCTGCGGGCGGGGATCTCCCTGTTCGCCCAGACCGGCGAGGACGTCGTCGCCCCCGGCCTGGCCCGGCTCGCGGACGACCTGACGAGCGGCCGATGGCACAGCCGACATGCCGGGCTGCTCGCGCTCGACGCCGTCGACATGGGCTACCGGCTGCTGGTGGCCGACCTCTGATCCGTGTCCGGCTCGGTCGCCGACGGGACCGGCCGGGCCGGGGTCGGTACGGCCGACGGGATGCGGGGCGCGGCCGTCGGGCGGATGGCATCGCCCGGGGCGTCCGTGCGGGGGCGGGTCGTGGCCGGGGCC
>NZ_MUKA01000370.1 GCF_002150735.1 Streptomyces africanus | reverse complement strand
AGGGTGTCCGGGTGGTCGGGGCCGAGGACCCGCTCGCGGACGGCGCTCACGTCGCGGGACTCGGCGAGGGCCTCTTCCCAGCGGCCGAGCCGGCCGAGGTTGACGCAGCGGCCGTGGCGGGCCCGCAGGGTCTCGGGGTGGGTCGGGCCCTGGACCCGGGTGCGGTCGTCGGCCAGGGCGGTGTAGAGGTCCAGGGCCTCCGCGCTGCGGCCGAGGCGGCCGAGGCTGATGCCGATCTCGTGCCGGGCGGCGAGCGTGTCGGGGTGGTCGGGGCCGAGGGCACGGCCGCGGGCATCGGCGACCTCGCGGTACGTCTCCAGGGCCTCGGCCCAGCGGCCCAGCTGACCGAGGGCGTAGCCGACTTCGTAGCGGGTGACCAGGGTGTCGGGGTGGTCCGGTCCGAGCACCCGGGCGCGGGCGGCGGCCACCTCGCGGGCCAGGCGGTAGGAGTCCTCCAGGCGGCCCAGGCGGCTGAGGTTGAAGGCGAGGTTGTGCCGGCAGCGCAGGGTGTCCGGATGGTCGGGACCCATCGTGCGCTCCCGGGCGGTGAGCACGGACGTGTACACCCGGTGCGCGTCGAAGGGGCGGCCGAGCTGGCCGAGCACATAGGCCATCTCCTGGCGGGCCGCGAGCGTGTCGGGGTGGTCGGCGCCGAGCGTGCGGATCCTGGCCTCGGTGACGTGCTTGTACTCGCGCAGGGCGTCCGGGGCGCGGCCGGTGCGGCTGAGCGTGAAGGCGACCTCGTAGCGGCTGGCGAGGGTGTCCGGGTGGTCGGGGCCGAGCAGGTGCTCGCGTTCGGCGGCGACCGCCCGGTGCACCTCCCCCGCCTCCGCCCAGCGGCCGAGCCTGCCGAGGCTCAGGCCCGCGTTGTGCCGGCCGGCCAGGGCGGTCAGGACCTCCGAGGGCGGGGCGGGCCGCTCCGCGGGGACACGTTCCTCGACGGGGCCGGTGGCGGGCCGCGCGATCCACTCGCCGGACAGCCCGGCCGCCGGGTCCGGCGGCGCGCCGCGCAGCCCGGTGCCGGCCGCCTTGTGGCCCGTGGTCATGCCGCGGGTCCAGGACGGCAGCCGGCCCGCGTGCGCCATCGCCTCGGGAGCGGGCCGGGCCGCCAGGACGGTCGGCACGTAGGCGGGCGCGGCGCGGTGCGCGCTGATCCGGTGGGCCAGCTCGCGGGCGTCGCCGGGGCGGTCGTCGGGTTCCTTGGCGAGCAGGTCCAGGATGACCCGTTCGAGGTATCCGGGCAGTTCGGGGCGGTGCTCGCGCGGCGGGCGGGGCGGGGTGTCGCGGTGGCCGAGGAGGATCGCCCAGGCGTCGTCGAGGTCGAACGGCGGTACCCCGGTGGCGATCTCGTACAGCACGCAGCCGAACGAGTACAGGTCGCTGCGCTGGTCGACCTCGGTGCCGCCGATCTGCTCCGGGGACATGTAGTGCGGGGTGCCCATGGCGATGCCGGTGCCGGTCAGCCGGGAGGTGAAGCCGATGTCGTGGCCGAGCCGGGCTATGCCGAAGTCGCAGATCTTCGCCGTGCCGTCGCCGATCCGCACGATGTTGGCGGGCTTCAGGTCGCGGTGCACGATGCCCTGCTCGTGGCAGTAGGCGAGGGCGGCGGCGACCTGCTCGGCGATCTCCACGACGTCGGCGACCGGCAGCGGGTGCTGCTTGTTGTCCTCCAGGAGCTGGCTGAGGTTACGGCCGTCCAGAAGCTCCATGACGAGGTAGAGGACGCCGTCGGACTCACCGAAGTCGTGCACGACGGTGATGCCGCGGTGCTGGAGCGCGGCGGCCACCCGGGCCTCACGGCGGAACCGCTCCCGCAGCACGCGGGTGAACGCGTGGTCGTGGTTGTGGCCCAGCGGTTTGAGGCACTTGACCGCGACGTGCCGGCCCAGGGACTCGTCCCGTGCCCGCCACACCTCGCCCATGCCGCCGCGCCCGATCAGGTCGAGCAGCCGGTACCGGCCGTGGATGAGCCTGGTCTCCCCCATTTCGCGCGACGCTCCCCCCGGTAGCTGTTCGCCCGCCCCTCCCCTGGCCCACCCAGTATGGCGGCCTATCGTCCGAGTTTGTACGGTGCCGGGCGCGCGCCCGGC
>NZ_MUKA01000369.1 GCF_002150735.1 Streptomyces africanus | reverse complement strand
CCAGTGGGGCCTGCGCGCCGAGTACTGGATCGAGGGCGACGGCGAGGAGTACGGCGTCGAAACCACCGACTCCGGCATCTATCTGCGCCTGCGCACCGACCAGGTCCGTTTCTACCCGATCGACGCTCCGGAGAACTCGGCCCACTGCACCGGCGGCGCGTACACCATGTGGCTCGCCCCCGGCCAGGACCCCGTCGCCCCCTCCCCCTGGACGACATCCCGCCCCTGGTCCTCTCCGAAGTCCTGCGCGACGTCGACCTGTTCGTCGGCGTCTCCAGCATCGGCAACGACCCCACCTGGCAGGACGGCGGCCCCGACGGCCGCTTCCAGGAGTACTGGACGTCGTACGGCTTCGGCGAGCTGAACCAGAGCGCCGAGACCCGCAGGCTCCTGCTCGAACGCCTGGTCCCTCGCCTGGCGATAGCCGACCGCTGCACCCTGGAGGACCGCTTCCTCCACGTGAAGGGCGAGCGCCACACGTACAAGATCCACCTCGGCTCGGGCAACATCCTCAGATCCCCGAACGACCAGTACCTCTGCATCGTCCCGAAGTCCGACCCGTCGGCCCCGCACACGGGCTACCTCCCCTACGAAGGCGACCGCATGCTCGCGGTGATCCTCAGCAAGGCGATGCTGCTGGCGAACGACACGAAGATCACGGACCCGACGATCCTGAGCCAACTGTGAGCGGGGCCGGGGCCCTCAGTCCGCGCACCCCCCGACCCTCCGCGTGCTCAGCGCGATGTCGTCCAGCCGGACGTCGTACGACGACGGGCTCGGGTCGGACTGGTACAACTGCCAGCCCAGCTTCAGCTTGTCGAACGTCGGGAAGACGAACGGGTCCGTCGTGCCGCCGTGCCGGTCGGTGGAGACGGTCAGGTCGGGCTGGGGCACGCCGTCGAAGTAGACCGTGACGCGGTTGTCGGTGGCGTCCAGGTGGAACTCGACGCACTGCCACGTGCCGGCCCGCGCCGGGGCGGAGGTCTGCCACGCGGTCCAGTCGCCGGTGGGTCCGAGGTCGGAGCCGACGCCGTAGAAGTTGCGCTTCTCGGTGGGCACGTACTGGCCGCCGAGCGGGCGGACGAGGGTCGGGGAGTCCGGGCCGGAGGCCTCCGCCAGGGTCCAGTGCGCCCAGTCGGGGGCGGTCGGGAACGCGTCCACCCTCAGCCGCATCCGGGCCCAGAAGCTGTTGCCGGGCGGGGCGAGGTGCCCGAACACCAGGAAGGCGCGGCCGTTGCCCTCGGTGCGGATGCGGAGTTCACGGCCGTGGCCGGTGGAGGCGCGGGTGACGGTCAGCGTGCCGTCGGAGGTGTCCGAGGTCCAGTCGCGGCCTTCGGCGACCGGGCCGAGGGGGAGGCGGTCGAAGCTCTCCCGCGCGAGGACCGGGGAGGGCGTCGCCGAGGCGGTGGGGGATGCCGTGAGCAACGCGGACGCGGTGGCCAGCAGCGCGGCGGCGGCCCTTCTGAGGTATGCCATGCGGGCAGTCTGGCCACGGGAGTCACACCCGTGACAGATGCCGGGCCCCAAGTGGCCGGTCACGTTCCGTTTCTGTCCGGATCGGGTCACCCGACCTTTTTCGCTTGGCCTGCTTTGAGGATCTCCGCGACGTCCAACGTGACCTTGGCGCCGATGGAGTCGGGAAGGGCGACGATCTCGCCGGGGGGCGTAGACGTGGTGGACCGTGTAGCCATCCCGGGAAGGATCAGTGAGGACGTGGAGGCGTTGGTGCGTCCTGTCGACGATCACTGTCGGGATTCCGGCCGCCGCGTAAGCGGGCACCTTGACACCGAGATCCAGGTTGGGATTCTCCGCGGTCACCTCAAGAACCATCCGGCAGCAGGACGGGTCGTAGCAGTTGTTCTCGACCATATGGGCGTCCATGTCAGTGTCGACGACACACAGGTCTGGGATGGCGTAGTCCTCCGGGCCCGTGGGTAGCCAGAGCGCGACGCCAGCATCACGTCCGTGAGGACCTCGGCATGCGGACCGTCGGGGAGAGGTGTCACCAGCAGCAGCCCATCGATGATCTCGAAGCGGGCGCCCGGAGTGCGTTACATGAGCCAGTCGGCCCACTTCGTGAGTGAACGGTCTGCTGACACTCGTGAGTCCTCCACCATGTCGCGGCGCGGACATCCTCTCCCTGCCGATGCGCGGGGTACTGCTCGGCCCTGGGCAACTCACTCGAACGAGGCACGGCGAGGGCCCCGCCCGGTACGGAACCGAGACGGGGCCCTCGAAGGACTGCCGAGGGAGACCTCAGTAGCGGCGCGTGATCAGCGCTCGCTTCACCTCGGCGATCGCCTTCGTGACCTCGATGCCGCGCGGGCAGGCGTCCGTGCAGTTGAAGGTCGTGCGGCAGCGCCAGACGCCGTCGCGGTCGTTGAGGATCTCCAGGCGCTGTTCGGCCGCCTCGTCACGCGAGTCGAAGATGAAGCGGTGCGCGTTGACGATGGCCGCCGGGCCGAAGTACTGGCCGTCGTTCCAGAAGACCGGGCACGACGTGGTGCAGGCCGCGCAGAGGATGCACTTCGTCGTGTCGTCGAAGCGCTCGCGGTCCTCGGCCGACTGCAGGCGCTCGCGCGTGGGCTCGTTCGTGTCCTTCGTGATGAGGAAGGGCATGACGTCCCGGTACGCTTGGAAGAACGGCTCCATGTCCACGACCAGGTCCTTCAGGACCGTCAGGCCCTTTATGGCCTCGACCGTGATCGGCTTCTCGGGGTTGATGTCCTTGATCAGCGTCTTGCAGGCAAGGCGGTTCTTGCCGTTGATCCGCATGGCGTCCGAGCCGCAGATGCCGTGCGCGCAGGAGCGGCGGAACGTCAGCGTGCCGTCGAGCTCCCACTTGATCTTGTGGAGGGCGTCGAGGACGCGCTCCTTCGGGTCGATCTCCAGCTGGAAGTCTTCCCAGCTGGCCTCCGCCGCGACCTCCGGGTTGAACCGGCGGATGCGGAAGGTGACCGTGATGTAGGGGGAGTCGGCGAAACCGGGCTCGGGCTTGCCGGCCGCGTCTTCCTTGTCCAGAACGGGGGTAGCCATCAGTACTTACGCTCCATCGGCTGGTAGCGGGTCTGGACGACCGGCTTGTAGTCGAGACGGACGGTTTCGGAGCCGTCGGCGCCGACCTCGCGGTACGCCATGGTGTGCCGCATGAAGTTGACGTCGTCGCGGTTCGGGTAGTCCTCACGGTAGTGACCGCCGCGGGACTCCTTGCGGGCGAGCGCGGAGACCGCCATGACCTCGGCGAGGTCGAGCAGGTTGCCCAGCTCGATGGCCTCCAGCAGGTCCGTGTTGAACCGCTTGCCCTTGTCCTGGATGGACACGTTCTTGTAGCGCTCGCGCAGCTCCGCGATCTTCTCGACCGCCGTCTTGATCGTCTGCTCGGTGCGGAACACCATGACGTTGGCGTCCATGGTCTCCTGCAGCTCCTTGCGCAGCGTCGTCACGCGCTCGGTGCCGGTGGAGTCGCGCAGCATCTCCACCTGCTTGAGCACGAACTCGGCCGGGTTCTCCGGCAGCTCGACGAAGTCCGCCGTCTGGGAGTACTCGGCCGCGGCGATGCCGGCCCGCTTGCCGAAGACGTTGATGTCCAGCAGCGAGTTCGTGCCGAGGCGGTTCGCGCCGTGCACCGACACGCAGGCGACCTCGCCGGCCGCGTACAGGCCCGGGACGACCGTGGTGTTGTCCGCCAGGACCTCACCCTCGACGTTCGTCGGGATGCCGCCCATCGCGTAGTGAGCCGTGGGCTGGATCGGGATCGGGTCCGTGTACGGCTCGATGCCGAGGTACGTCCGCGCGAACTCGGTGATGTCGGGCAGCTTGGCGTCCAGCTGCTCCGGCGGGAGGTGCGTGAGGTCGAGGTAGACGTGGTCGCCCTCGGGACCGCAGCCGCGGCCTTCCCGGATCTCCGTGTAGATGGAGCGGGACACGACGTCACGGGACGCGAGGTCCTTCATGACCGGCGCGTACTTCTCCATGAAGCGCTCGCCGTCCTTGTTGCGGAGGATGCCGCCCTCACCACGGGCGCCCTCCGTCAGCAGGATGCCCATGCGCCAGATGCCGGTCGGGTGGAACTGGAAGAACTCCATGTCCTCCAGCGGGATGCCCCGGCGGTAGACCGCCGCCTGGCCGTCACCCGTCAGCGTGTGCGCGTTGGACGTCACCTTGAAGAACTTGCCGCAGCCGCCCGAGGCGTAGATCACGGCCTTCGCCTGGAAGACGTGGATCTCACCGGTGGCCAGCTCGTACGCCACCACACCGGCCGAGCGCTTGACGCCGTCGACCTCGGTGATCAGCTGGTCCAGGACGTAGAACTCGTTGTAGAACTCCACACCCTCCTTGACGCAGTTCTGGTACAGCGTCTGGAGGATCATGTGGCCGGTGCGGTCGGCCGCGTAGCAGGAGCGGCGGACCGGGGCCTCGCCGTGGTTGCGGCTGTGACCGCCGAAGCGGCGCTGGTCGATCGTGCCGTTCGGCGTGCGGTTGAACGGCAGGCCCATCTTCTCCAGGTCGAGGACGGAGTCGATGGCCTCCTTCGCCAGGATCTCGGCGGCGTCCTGGTCGACCAGGTAGTCACCGCCCTTGACCGTGTCGAAGGTGTGCCACTCCCAGTTGTCCTCCTCCACGTTGGCCAGCGCGGCGGCCATGCCGCCCTGCGCGGCGCCCGTGTGGGAGCGGGTGGGGTAGAGCTTGGTCAGGACGGCCGTGCGGCTGCGCTTCGTGGACTCGATGGCCGCGCGCATGCCCGCGCCACCGGCGCCGACGATGACGGTGTCGTACTTGTGGATCTTCATGATTCTCGCAGCCCCGTGCCTAGCGGATGTTCGGGTCGAAGGTGAAGATCACCAGCGTGCCCAGCAGGATGGTGAACACCGTGGCGGTGTAGAGCAGGCCCTTGAGCCACAGCCGGGTGTTCGCGCGCTCCGCGTAGTCGTTGATGACCGTGCGCAGGCCGTTGGCGCCGTGCAGCATCGCGAGCCACAGCATCAGCAGGTCCCAGACCTGCCAGAAGGGGCTCGCCCAGCGGCCCGCCACGAAGGCGAAGCCGATCTTGGAGACACCGCCGTCCAGCACGAGCTGGATCAGCAGGTGGCCGAGGACCAGCACGACCAGCACCACGCCCGACAGGCGCATGAACAGCCACGCGGCCAGCTCGAAGTTGCCCCGGGTGGACTTGGGGGTCTTCTTGGTGCGCTTGCGCGGGGCCTCGATGAAGGGCGCCGGGTTGTCGACGGTGTAGACGGCGCCACCCTCGACGGGGCCGACGCCGGCGGCGGTCTTCTCAGACGTGGACATTGGCGTCAGCTCCCGAACAGTTCACGAGCGGCGTGGCCGAGGACGGGGTAGATGGCCCCGAGCATCAGCACGACCCAGAGCGCGACGACGGTCCAGAGCATCTGCTTCTGGTAGCGCGCGCCCTTGATCCAGAAGTCGACGGCGATGACGCGCAGACCGTTGAGCGCGTGGAAGAGGATGGCGGCGACGAGGCCGTACTCCAGCAGCGCGACGATCGGCGTCTTGTACGTGGCCACGACGTTGTCGTAGGCCTCGGGAGAGACACGCACGAGGGCGGTGTCCAGCACGTGAACGAACAGGAAGAAGAAGATGAGGACGCCGGTGACTCGGTGAGCCACCCAGGACCACATTCCTTCCCGGCCGCGGTACAGCGTTCCAGCCGGCACGGAAGTTTCCTCCGGGAGCGGGGATTGGGGCCGCGCCGGCTTGGTGTGTCGGTCGGGCCCGGCCGGGTACGGTCCACCGGCCCCCAGCATCGTAGCGAGGCGCTGCCGCTGGGCTGAGCCGGGGTCCGGCTGTGTGATCAAACTGGCATGCGTACGGGCTAGCCTTCGGCGGCTTCTGGGGTGGGGTGTCCTGTTATCTGCCGGGTGCGGGTTCGTTGTGGTCGATCGCGCAGTTCCCCGCGCCCCTGAGGGCGTGCACCAACCGCTCCCTTGCCAGGCGGCGGAGTTCGTCCGCCACCACCATCCGTTCTTCCTCCGGATCGTTGGTCAATCGTGACCGGATGGCTTCCAGGAGTCGGTCCAGGGTCTCCGCCGGCGGCACATCAGCCAGGCAAATGACGAACACATGTCCGAAGCGGGCCTCGTATGCGGCGTGGGCCGCGCTGAGGGCCGTGTGGGCCGCGGAGTACGTGCCGGGCGGGAGCGTCGGCAGGGACTCGGCGGCCAGGGCCTCGGTCAGGTCGGGCCAGGTCAGGTCGTAGGCCGCCTCGTCCGCCGCGGCCAGCAGGGAGTCCAGGTCCGGATAGGGGCGGTGTTCCGCGACACGGCGGCACCAGCGGGGGCTGCGCAGGCAGGCGAGGAGCGTCTGCTCCAGGGCCTCGGCGGAGGCCGCGTTGAAGTGCTCCACCGGTATGGCGAGCCGGCCGGGGAGGTCTGGGAGACGGTGCGCAGGCAGCGTGGGTCCTCGTGGGCGTCACGTGTGTCGGCAGGGCATGTTGTGAGAGATGTGACGTCACGCTATCGAGTACGACCGAGACGTGTCCGACGGATGCCCGAATTTCACCCGGGAGAGAGAGATTCCGAACGCGTGGTGGACGCGCGTGCGGCGCCAGGGCGTCTTAGGTTGGCGAGGTGAGTCAGCACAGGCGCCGAGGTCCGGCGAAGCAGACGAAGCAAGGGAAGCAGCGGCAGGTGCTGGTCGTGGCCACCGCCGTCGCCCTGGTCGTGATCGCGGCCGGGGTGAGCCTGGGGCTCTGGGCGGCCTCGGGCGACGACGGGACCACCGGGTCGGAGGCCAGACCCTCCCAGGGCCGGTCCGCGGCCGCCCCGCAGGGCACCTCGCCGGAGGGCGCCCCGAGTCCGAGCCGCTCCTACGCCCTGTCCAAGGCGCCGCAGACGATCCCGGCCGTGCGCGAGCACACCGCGGCGCGCGGCCCGGGCTGGCGCCCCGCGAGCGGGGACCGCGTCGTCGTGGACGATCCGGCGCTGGCCGACGAGGGCCGGCTGATCGCCGGTGAGCTCGGGCTGAAGTACGAGGGCGAGAAGGACGACCGGCGCGCCGGGGACGTACGGCTGGCCCTCGACGACGGCAAGAAGGCGAATCCCGAGTCGTACGTCATGACCGTGCGCGACGGGCGGGTGGAGATCAGCGGGCCCGCCGACGCCGGCGTCTTCTACGGCACCCGCACCCTCAAGCAGGAGGTGCACGACGGCGGCACGGCGCCCGAGGGCGTGGTGCGGGACGAGCCCGCCAAGCCGGAGCGCGGGTTCATGCTGGACATCGCCCGCAAGAACTACACGGCCGGCTGGATCGAGGACCGGATCCGCGAACTGGGCGATCTGAAGTTCAACCAGCTCGGTCTGCACTTCTCCGACGACCAGGGGTTCCGGATCGAGTCCGACTCGCATCCGGAGATCGTGTCCCGGCAGCATCTGTCCAAGGCACAGGTGCGGAAGATCGTCGACCTGGCGCAGAGCCGGCACATCACCGTCGTGCCCGAGATCGACTCGCCCGGGCACCTCGGCGCGGTCCTCGACGCCCACCCCGACCTCCAGCTGCGCACCGCGCGGGGGTCGGCGGTGCAGGGGGCCATCGACATCTCCAAGAGCGAGAGCGCCGAGATCGTCGACGACCTGCTGAACGAGTACGCGGACCTGTTCCCGGGCGGGCCGTGGCACCTCGGCGGCGACGAGTACCAGGCGCTGGTGCGCTCCGACCCGGAGGCGTCGTTCCCGCAGCTGGCCGCCGCCGCGCGGGCGAAGTACGGCTCCGGCGCGACGGTCGCCGACCTCACCACCGGCTGGCTCGACGACCGGGCCGCCACCGTCCGCAAGCACCAGCGCGTCCCGCGCGCGTGGAACGACGGCTTCTTCAAGGACACCTCCGTCGACGCCGCCAAGGACGTCCAGGTCGCCTACTGGACCGGCAAGGAGATCGGGGCCCGGCCGCCGGCGGTGTACCTGAGCGCGGGCCGGAAGGTGATCAACTACAACGACGAGTTCCTGTACTACGTGCTCGGCCAGCCGCAGACCTTCGTCTATCCGACGGGGCAGCGGATCTACGAGCAGTGGACACCGCGGGTGCTGCGCGACACGCAGGCCGTGCCGGAGCGCTACGACGGGCAGATCCTCGGCGGGGTCTTCGCCGTCTGGGGCGACGTCCCGGACGCGCAGACGCAGGACCAGGTGGCGGCCGGGATCCGGATGCCGCTGCGGGCGACCGTCCAGAAGCTGTGGGACCCGGGCCGGCCCGCGCTGTCCTGGGCGGAGTTCCGGGCGCTCGCCGACAGGCTCGGCTGACCGCGGTCGAATCGGCCCGTACGGCTGCGAACTGCCGTACGGGTGTGGTGGTCTTCTGACGCGAGCCGAATCGAATATGCCGGGGGGAACCGGAGCATGGGGTACTGGGGGTACTTCGTCGTGGGCCGTGGGGAGCGGCCGCTGGCGGAGCTGGACGCGCTGGCGGGCGCGACGGACGGGATGGTGCGGCGCACCTCGGCGCCGGGCGGGTGGCAGGTCTGGGAGTACCCGAGCAGCGACGGCGACGTGGGGAACATGAACGCCCTCGCCCGGGAGACCGGCGCGCCCGCGTTGTTCGGCTACGTCATGAACAGCGAGTGCGTGGTACTGGAGGCCGCGGCACCGGAGAGCGGGACGTGGACGACCTGCCTCGCCCGGGCCGCCATGGCCGGGTACCTGGGGGCCGGCCGCGAGGGCCTCACGCTGGAGGACTACTTCCTCGAACCCCGCGACGCCGCCGAGCACGCCGTCCGCTGGGCCGCCGAGGCCGGGCACGAAGTGAACGCCGACGCCCTTGTGGACGTACTCACTTCAGACCCTGATCCGGTGGCCGAAAACCTCTTCTTCCGGTTCCTCGACCGACTGGGCGTCGTGCCCCTGTGACGTTCCGGGGCCGTTGCGCGCAGTAAGGGGAAGTGCGGGTTCCGTGAGGGGTCAGGGCTGTGAGCGGGCCTGGTAGGGCCCCTGCAAGGCCCGCGGAGGGAGGCGTGGATGAGCCTGGTGGAGTTGATCGCACAGGCCGACGAACGCGGGCTGGCCGCGAGCGGGCTGGCTTGTCTGGATCGGTGCGTGCCCCTGCTGGGCGGCGACGACGAGACCCTGCGGCCGCTGTGGGCGAGCCTCACCGACGGCGCGGGCAGCGGCGACTGGGGCGAGGCGCTGGAGCAGACGCGCAAGAAGCTGGACGCCGCCGGCACCGGGGACGAGGCCGTCGTGCTCGCCCACCGGATGCTCGAGGCCGCTCCCGCCGAGCGGTCTCCGGCCGGGGTGCGGGTGTGGGCCGACGCCTGCTCCGTCGCCGCCCTCCAGATCCACCGCCTCCTCGACACCGCCGCCGACGAGGCCTCGTCGGTCGCCGTGCGCCGCGAGGGCCGTACGGAGGGCATGTCGCCGCTCGTCGCCGCGGAGCTGCGCCGCCAGATCACCGTCCTGGAGGTCCTGGCCGGACACGGACCGGCCGGGCTGCGGCGCGCGCTGGAGGTGTCGACCGAGGGGCGGCGGGTGCTGCGCGCGGTCGTCTCGCGCCGGAGCCGGCACCTGGGCTGAGAACCGGCCCCCTGGGCCTCCGACCGGCCTAAACCCCGTTTCCTGGGAGAGTCCTGTGACCGTCCCTTGGGTGAGGTGGGGCGGTCCTGCGCCGCTTCGGGGAAGTCGCCGATTTCGTGTGACGAAACGTCATGCCGGAGCGCTTTCCGGGGTGTGACGACTCAAGCGGAGACCAGGCCCTCGGCCGCGGCGAAGCCGCTGCGGTGGGCGGCGGACACGGTGGCGACGATGCGCGAGGGAGCACGGCTGCACCTCGACTACTCGGCGCAGAGCCTGTGGAGCATCGACCGGATGATCGAGGGGATACGGCGGGAAGGAGCACCGTACGCCGCCGTGCAGGAGGTGCTGCGCGGGTTCGGGGCCTACGCCGGTGAGGTGATGGCGCGCCAGACCGGGGCCGACTGGTGGGCGACGGGCGGCGACCACTGGATCCGCACCCCCGACGGACGTCTCTGGGACCCCATCGACGAGGCCCGCCGCTGTTACGCCGGGCACGGCTCGCTGCGGCTGCTGTGCCGGGACGCGACGGTCGCCGCGCCCCGGCGGTAGCGTCAGCGCGGGAGTGCCACCGTGGCGTCGTCGTCGATGACGGGGCCGGCCGGCTCGGGGGCCGACTCGGCGGGCTTGGCGGCCTTCCCGGCGAGCGTGCGGATCTGAGGCAGGTCGTCGTAGAGGTGCTGGCCGGGGCACTCGGTCGGGTAGCCGTCGCGGTGGCCGGAGATGCGGTGCAGCGTGACCTTCTGGCCCGCCTTGTACTTGCCGTTGTCGGCACCGGCCGTCAGCACCGTCGTGCCGGTCGGGTCGATGCCGTACAGGCCGAGCTTCCAGGCCGCGACCTTGGCGACCGACGCGCGCACGGCGCTGTTCGCGGTCGTCTTGCTGTAGTCGCCGAGTACCGAGACGCTGCTGGTGGCGGTGTTGAAGCCGTAGGTGTGGGCGCCGAGGACGGGCTTGTCCATGCCGCCCGCACGGCCCTCGAAGACCGTGCCGCACTTGTCGACGAGGAAGTGGTAGCCGATGTCGTTCCAGCCGTTGCTGCGCACGTGGTAGAGGAACACGCCGCGCACGATCGACGCCGACTCGGCGCAGGTGTAGTCGTTGGTGCCGGCCGTGTGGTGAACGAACACCGCCTTGGTGTCGGCGGTGTAGGTGGGCGGGTCCTTCACCAGGGACTCGTCGGCGCCCCAGGCGGAACGCGACGTGACGGCGGGACGTCCGGCGCGGGGCGCCCCGGCAGCCGGTTCGACGACGTCCGGTTCCACCACGTCCGGTTCCCCTACGTCCGGTTCCACTGCCTCCGGTTCGGCGCCGTCCGGTTCGACGACCGTGGTCTGCACGGCGTCCGACCCGCCGGCCGGGTCGACCAGTTCGACGCGCAGCCCCTCGGGCAGCAGCCGCCCGCCCGACACCCGCACCTGGACGCCGTCCGAAGGCCCGGTCCACAGCGGCTGGGTGCCGCCGCGGACTCCGGCTCGGTCCCGGTCGGGGCCGGTCTCGGGCGTCCGGACGTCGGTGTCGAGCGCGCGCCACGCGCTCCACGCGCCGCTCTCCCGGGAGCGGGTGCGCACGTGCGCGGTGCCGTCCAGGACAGCGTCCGGGTCGTCCCAGGTGACACCGATCATGCTGAACGGCTCGGTGGTGCGCCGGTCGAGAGACCGCTCGTGCGGATCGCCGTCCGGCACCCGGACGGTGTGCACGCCGTCGGAGGAGGCGGCGTGGGAGGAGGTCCGGGCGGGCTGGGTCAGGCCCAGCGTGCCGGCGGCCAGGGCGGTGACGACGGCGGTGTGCAGCAGAAGGCGTGTCATGCGTGGCTCGATTCCGGTCCTCTTGGGGGGCGATGGGGGAGTCTTTCCCCCATCGCCCACCCGTCCGTTCGGTCTTCCGGAGAAATCCGGCAAACGGCCGAGGACCGGTCGAGTCGTCACGGCGTCAGCGTCTGGCCCAGGCGGGCGTCCGTCGGGGTGCCCAGCGTGGACTTGCCGAAGACGACGGAGTCGGCGTACCCGAGGCCGGTGCTGTTGCTCGGCAGGTACAGCAGCACCCCGTCGCCCCCGTCCTCGCCGTCGGCGCCGAACGTGAGGTCCGCCCGGCCGTAGCCGGACAGGTCCGTCAGCGACACCGACGAGCCGAAGCGGTCGCCGCTCTCCGTGGAGCCCGGGACGCCGGAGGTGTCCTGCGAGATCCCCACCGAGCCGGAGCCGGTCAGACCGGACGCGGTGCCCTTGACGAGGATCGCGTCACCCGCGTCGGCGCGGTTGACGCCGTCCCGGGTCAGGTCCTCGCCCGGGGCGCCCACGAGGGCGTCCGCGTAACCGTCGGCGTTGTAGTCGCCGACCGAGACGGAGGTACCGAGGGCGTCACCCGACTCGTTGCCGCCCGGCACGTACGCCGTGTCCTGGTGGATCACGGTCATGCCGGTGGTCGTGAAGCCCGTCGACGTGCCCGGGACCATGGTGATCTGGCCGCCGGACTTCGCGCCGGACTCGGACGCGACCGGCTGGCCGATGACGATGTCGTCGTAGCCGTTGCCGTTGACGTCACCGGCGGCGAGGGAGCGGCCGCCCTTGACGGAGATGACGCCGGCCTTGGTCAGGCCGGTCGCGGAGCCCGCGAAGCGGACGACCCGGCCGATGCCGCCGGTGTCGCGGTAGTTCAGGGCGATGTCCGCGTAGCCGTCCCGGTTGAAGTCGCCGGTCGCGGCGTCGAGGTAGGAGACGGCGCCCGTGGCCGTGGTGAGCGTGCCGTACGTGGTGGCGCCGCCGGTCAGCCGGGCGTTCCAGTTGCCGCCCTTGCCGGTGCCGGCGGAGAAGACGTCCGCCTTGCCGTCGCCGTTGAAGTCGCCGACGGCGACCGTGGAGCCGAGCCGGGCACCCGTCGAGGTGACCCCTGACGTGGTGTACGAGAAGCCGGTGTCGAGTGCGGGCCCGTACATCACCGTGACCGCGCCGCGGTCGGCGTGGCCGCTGGTGTCGTCCTCGCCGGGTGCGCCGATCGCGAGGTCGGCGAAGCCGTCGCCGTTGACGTCGCCCCAGGCGGTGGACGTGCCGAAGCCGTCACCGGACTCGTGGGAGCCGGGGACGCCCGGGCTGCTCTGGCTGAGTGTCACCTTGGCGGCGGTGACCGGGCCGTCGACGCCGCCGGGGACGACGGTGACGGTGCCGCCGCCGCTCAGCGCCGTGGGCGTGCCCGCGACCAGGTCGGTGACGCCGTCCCGGTTGTAGTCGGAGGTGGCGAGGGCGTGCGAGATGCCCGGGGTCTTGGCGACCTGGGCGATCCGGGAGAGCTGGGGGTAGAGGTTGGCGCCGGGGCAGGCCGTGGCGTTGGTGTCCCGGTGGCCGAAGACCCGGGGCAGGGTGATGGAGACGCCCTTGTCGACCTTGTTGCCGTCCTGGCCGGCCGGGCTGCCGGAGGTGAGCGTCACCTTGCCGGTCGGGTCGATGCCGT
>NZ_MUKA01000045.1 GCF_002150735.1 Streptomyces africanus | reverse complement strand
ACGACCCGCCCGGGCGGCACGGGCAGCCGCTGGCCCGCCACGTACAGGGCGCCCAGCTGCCCGGCGAACGCCTCGGCCCCGTCGGCGTCCCGGCGCACGGTGGCCAACGCGAGGGCATCGGGCACGGTGTCGGCGACGGCCCCGGTCAGCACCGGGTGGGGTGAGATCTCGACGAAGGCCGAACGGCCGTCGGCCGCTGCCGCCGCGAGCGCCCGGTCCAGACGGACGGGCCGCCTGAGGTTGGCCGCCCAGTGGGCCGCGTCGAACACGCAGTCGCCGCGCGGGTCCTCCAGGACCGTGGAGTACACCGGGACACGCGGCCGCCGGCCCCGGATGCCCGACAGCGCCTCGGCTAGCTCCGGCAGCAGCGCGTCGACCTGCGGCGAGTGCCCGGCACCGACGACCCGCATGGCCCGCGCCGCCCGGCCCTGACCCTCCAGCCGGCGCACGAGCCCGGCCACCGCGGCCTCCTCGCCCGTGACGACCTTCTGCCGAGGCGAGGAGTGCACGGCGACGTGCACACCCGGGAAGTCCCGCTCCAGCGAGTCCAGTTCGACGTCGTCCAGGTCCACCACGGCCATCGCGCCGCCGCTCAGCCCGCTCAGCAGCCGGGCCCGTACGGCGATGACACGCGCCCCGTCCGCCACGTCCAGCGCGCCCGCGCACACCGCCGCCGCGACCTCGCCCATGGAGTGGCCGACCACGGCGGCGGGCTCGACCCCGTACGAACGCCACAGCTCGGCCAGTGCCAGCTGAAGGCCGAACAACACGGGCTGGGCGACGTCCAGGCGGTCGAGGCCGGCCCCGGAGGACAGGTGGTCGTACAGGGACAGGCCGCACTCCGGGGCGAGCTGCGGGTCGAGTTTCTCCACGGCGGCGGCGAACGCGGGTTCCTCGGCCAGCAGCCTGCGCCCCATGCCCGGCCACTGGCTGCCGTAGCCGGAGAAGACCCACACCGTGCCGCGGCCCACCCGGTCGAGCTCCCCGGTCACCACCCGCGCGTCCGGACGCCCCGCCGCCAACGCGCCCATGGCATCGGCGAGTTCGGCGCGGTCCCGGGCGACCACGGCGGCGCGTACGGGACCGCGGCCGGTGCGCCCGGCCAGGGTACGGGCCACGTCGGCGGGGTGCGCGGTGCTCTCGCGCAGCCAGTCGGCGAGCCGGCCCGCCGTGTCGCGGACGCGGCCCGCGTCGAGGTCGGACAGCACATGCAGACGTGCCACGGGCTCCTCGGCCGGCCGCACGGGGGCCAGGCCGGGCGGCCCCTCCTCCAGCACCACATGCGCGTTGGTGCCGCCGAACCCGAACCCGGAGACGCCCGCGAGGGCGGTGCCGCCGTAGCGGGGCCAGGGCTCCGGCTCGGTCACCACCCGCAGCCGCTCGTCGGCGAGGGACGTGCCCTGCGCGCAGTGCAGGGACGGCGGGATGCTGTCGTGGTGCAACGCCAGCACGGTCTTCACCAGGCCCGCGACGCCCGCGGCGGACTCCAGATGCCCCAGGTTGCCCTTGACGGACCCCAGCAGCAGCGGCTGGTCCGGGTCGCGGCCCGCGCCGAGCACCACGCCCAGTGCGCCCGCCTCGATCGGGTCGCCCAGCGGGGTGCCGGTGCCGTGCGCCTCCACGTAGTCGACCTGCGCCGCGGCGAGCCCCGCCCGCGCGTACGCGCTCTCCAGCAGCGCCTGCTGCGCGGCCGGGTTGGGCGCCATCAAACCGTTCGAGCGGCCGTCGGAGTTGACGGCGGTGGCGCGGACGACGGCCAGGACGCGGTCGCCGTCCCGTTCAGCGTCGGACAGCCGCTTGAGGATCACAGCCGCGCAGCCCTCGCCGCGCCCGATGCCGTCGGCCGCCGCCGAGAACGGCTTGCACCGCCCGTCCGGTGCGAGCGCGCCCGCTCTGCGGAAGGCGACGGTGACGGCCGGCGACAGCAGCAGGTTGACCCCGGCGGCGATCGCGAGGTCGCTCTCGCCCGTGCGCAGGCTGACGCAGGCGTGGTGCACGGCGACCAGCGAGGACGAGCACGCCGTGTCGACGGCCAGGCTCGGCCCCCGGGTGTCCAGGACGTAGGCGAGCCGTCCGGCGGTCACGCTCAGGGCGCCCCCGGCCGGCGCCCAGGGATCGACGGCGGCCGGATCGGCGCCCGTGAGCTGCCCGTACTCGGGGGCCGACACCCCGACGAACACCCCGGTGGCGGTGCCCGCCAGGGACCCGGCCGGCACGGCGGCGTGGCCGAGCGCCTCGTGGACCACCTCCAGCAGGATCCGCTGCTGGGGGTCCATCACCGCCGCCTCGCGCGGGGTGATGCGGAAGAAGTCCGCGTCGAACCCGGCGATGTCGTCGAGATAGCCGCCGTACGGATGCGCGTCGGCGGGCGGGAAGGCGGTGAAGTCCCGCCAGCGGTCCTCCGGGACGCGCCGGATCGCGTCGACGCCCTCGCTCAGCAGTCGCCAGTAGCCGTCCGGGCCGTGCACCCCGCCGGGCAGCCGGCAGCCGACCCCGACGACGGCGACCGGCTCGGCCGTCACGCCCGGCAGCCCGGCTCGCGGGGCCGGTGCCGTCTCGGCCGGCCCCGAGGGTGCCGAGGTCTGCGTGCCGCACAGCCGCGCCACCAGGTCCCGACCGGTCGGCGTCTCCCACAGCAGCGTCGTCGGCAGCTCCCGGCCCGTGGCCCGGGACAGTTCACCGGCCAGGGCGACCGCGTCCCGCGAGGACATGCCGAGGTCGGCGAGCGGCCGGTCCATCGGGACGTTCTCGGGCGAGGCGCCGTACCAGAGCGCCACCCGTTCGGCGATCAGCCGGCGCAGCGCGCCCTCGTCGAGGGGCCTCATCCCGCGGCACCCGCCGTCGCCGCGGTGGCCTGCCCGCCGTACGCGCCCTCCAGATACCGGGCCCGGGTCAGGGCCCGCGACACCTTCCCGCTGGAGGTACGCGGCACCGTGCCCGGCGGCACGACGACGATGTCGGCGAGCCGCAGCCCGTGCCGGGCGGAGACGGCACCGCGCACGGCCCGCACCACGGCCGGCACGTCGAGCTCGGCGAGGCGCACGGTCCGCGCGTGTTCCGCCACGATCACCACCCGCTCACCACCACCAGCACCGCCGCCGGGCACGGCGAACGCCGCGAGCCGGTCCCGGCGCACCGCGGGGTCCGCGTCCTGGGCCGTCGCCTCGACGTCCTGCGGATAGTGATTGCGGCCGTCGACGATGATCAGGTCCTTCAGCCGCCCCGTGACGACCAGCTGTCCCTCCAGCACCGTCCCCAGATCGCCCGTCCGCAGCCAGCCGCCCGGAGCGGCTTCGGTGTCCGCGAACCCGGCGCCGAACACGTCCCCCGGCCCCCGGTTCCAGTAACCCCGGCCGACATTGGGCCCCTGCACCCAGATCTCGCCGACCTCGCCCTCCGACAGCAGGGCCCGCGTCACCGGGTCGGCGATACGGACCCGCTGGCCCGCCGGGGTGCCACAGCCCGCCAGCAGCACCGCCCGGGGATCGTCCGGCCGGGCCGGCAGGGCCTTCCCGGCGGCCAGGGCGTCACGGTCGAGCGCGAACCGGCCGAGCGGCTCACCCGGCCGGGCCGCGCAGACGAACACGGTCGCCTCGGCCAGCCCGTACGACGGGCAGTGCGTCTCCGGCGCCAGTCCCTGACCGGCGAACGCGGCGTGGAAACGGTCGGCCGTGCCCGGGCGGACCGGCTCACTGCCGTTGATCAGCGCCGTCACCCGGTCCAGCCGCAGCCCCTCTTTCTGGTCGTCGGAGACGGTCGCGGCACAGTAGTCGTAGGCGAAGTTGGGCGCGGCGCTCACCGCGTTCGGATGCGCGGAGAGCAGCCGGAGCCAGCGCACCGGCTCGTGCAGGAAGGCGGCCGGGTCCATCAGCACCGACAGCACCCCTCGTGTCACCGGGGCCGCGATGCTGAGCACCAGACCCATGTCGTGGTAGAGCGGCAGCCAGCCCACGCAGGTCACCGGGCGGGCGTCGGCACCGTAGGCGGCGAGCGCCTGGCGGGCGTTGGCGACGACGTTGCCGTGGCTGATCTCCACACCCGCCGGGGCGNNAGGTAGGCGATCGCCCCGGCGTCCGGCGGGACGGGCCGCCAGTCCCGGGCGGCGTCGTCCGTCACCTGGTCGGCCACCACGATCCGCGGTCCGTCGGGGCCGAGGAAGTCGCGCACCTCGTCCCGGCAGCGGCTCGTGGTCACGACGACCGAGGGACACGCGTCGGCCAGGACACCCGCGAGCCGGTCCGCGTGCCCGGGCAGGCCCGGCGGATACAGCGGCACGGCGACCAGCCCGGCGGCCAGGGCCGCGAGGAAGGCGGTCACGTACTCCGTGCCCTGCGGGCACAGCAGCGCGACTCGGTCTCCCGGACCGGCCTGACCGGCGAGGCGCGCGGCCAGCGCCCGCACCCGCACGTCCAGGCGACGCCAGGTCAGGGTGCGATGGACGCCGCGCGAGTGCGGTGCCGGATGCTCGACGACGGTGAACGCCCTGCGGTCCGGGGTGTTTTCGGCCCAGTGCCGGACGTACTCCGGCAGCGTCGGGCACACGGGCGCGAGCGGGGGGCGGCGGCTGTCCATCAGGCGGGGCTCCTCACGGCGCGGATCGGCCTAGGGGTCGCAAAGGGGGAGAGAAAGAGAGGGGGCGGCTAGAGCGGGATGTTGCCGTGCCGGCGTTCCGGCATCGGCGCGCGTTTGCCGCGCAGGGCGCGCAGCGCGCGGCAGACCTGCTCCCGGGTCTCGCGCGGCGCGATGACGGCGTCGACATAGCCGCGTTCGGCGGCGAGATAGGGCGTGCCGTGGGTGCGCTCGTACGCGGCGAGCAGACGGGCGCGCAGCGCCTCGGGGTCGTCGGCCGCGGCGAGTTCCCGCCGGTGCAGCACGCCCACGGCCCCCTCGGCGCCCATCACGGCGATCCGGGCGGTGGGCCAGGCGAGGTTGACGTCGGCGCCCAGATGCTTGGAGCCCATCACCGCGTAACCGCCGCCGTACGCCTTGCGCACCACGACCGTGACCTTGGGGACGGTCGCCTCGGCGTAGGCGTACAGCAGTTTCGCTCCGCGCCGGATGATGCCGGCCTGCTCCTGCCGTACCCCGGACAGATACCCGGGCACGTCGGCGAAGGTCAGCAGCGGGATGCCGAACGCGTCGCAGAACCGCACGAACCGCGCCGCCTTCTCGGAGGCGTCGATGTCGAGGACCCCGGCGGCGTGCAGCGGCTGGTTGGCGACGACACCCACCGAGCGGCCCTCGATCCGGGCCAGGGCGCAGATGATGTTCGGCGCGAACAGCTCCTGCACCTGGAGCAGTTCACCGTCGTCGACGACCGCGTGCAGGATCGCCCGCATGTCGTACGCCTCGCCCAGCCGGTCCGGGACGACCTCGTCCAGGTCGGTGCCGGGCTGCGGGTGCCCGGGGGCGTACTCCGGCGGCCGCTCCAGGTTGTTGGCCGGGAGGTACGACAGCAGGTCGCGCACGGTGTCGAGGGCGTCCTCCTCGTCCGCGGCCAGGAAGTGGGCGTTGCCGTTGACGGTGTTGCTGGTGCGGGCGCCGCCCAGCTCCTCGGCCGTCGTGCGTTCGCCGGTGACCGTCTCGATGACGTCCGGGCCGGTGACGAACATGTGCGAGGCGCCGTCCACCATCACCGTGAAGTCGGTGATCGCCGGCGAGTACGCGGCGCCGCCCGCGCACGGCCCCAGGACGACCGAGATCTGCGGGATCACCCCGGACGCCTTGACGTTGCGGCGCACCAGCTCGGCGTAGAGGGCGAGCGAGGCGACGCCCTCCTGGATACGGGCCCCGCCGGAGTCGTTGAGACCGATCACCGGGCAGCCGGTCTTCAGGGCAAGCTCCATCAGCGCGACGGTCTTCTCGCCGAAGGCCTCGCCCATGCTGCCGCCGAACACCGTGGAGTCCTGGGCGAACACGCACACCGGGCGGCCGTCGACCGTGCCGTACCCGGTGATCACCCCGTCGCCGCAGGGACGGCGGCTGCCGCCCTCCGCTGCGGGCCGGGCCCGGACGAACAGGCCGGTCTCCGTGAAGGAGTCCTTGTCCACGAGCCGTTCGACGCGCTCCCGGGCCGAGAACTCCCCGCGTCTGCGCGGTCCGCCCTGGGCCACCGCCTGGTCCCGGCGGCGTTCCAGGCCTGCGACGCGCTCCGCGGTGCTCCCGGGCACGTGCGTCGCCGTTTCCCCCGGACCGGATGCTGTCACCTCTGTGCTCACAACCACCTCCGAAGCGGTTCTCGAATATGGCAGTGAGGCGGGGGAGTGCCGGGCGGATCGCCGTTCTGTGTGGGGGAGATGAGTCCGTCGGCGCGGGCTTTCATCCCCGTGTGACAAGGGACCGCCGGCCCGGCCGCCGGGTGCCGGCCTGATTCAGCTGCCCGAGTGCTGAATGCGTTCTCCTTCTTCTATTGGACCTCGGTGCCGCCCGGCGTCCAGGCTGGAGTGCACCATCGCCCGACAGCCTCAGCGACAGCCGGAAGAGGTACGAGCACATGCACACCCGCCGCATCGGTGATGTCGACGTCAGCGCGATCGGCCTGGGCGCGATGCCCATGTCCATCGAGGGACGACCCGACGAGGAACGCTCCCTCGCCACGATCCACGCCGCGCTCGACGCCGGAGCGACCCTGATCGACACCGCGGACGCCTACCACCGTGACGCCGACGAGGTCGGTCACAACGAGACCCTGATTGCCAAGGCCCTCGCCTCCCACGACCGCGGCGGCGACGTCCTGGTCGCCACCAAGGGCGGTCATCTGCGCCCCGGTGACGGCAGCTGGACCCTGGACGGCAGCCCGCGCCACCTCAAGGAGGCCTGTGAGGCGTCCCTGCGGCGGCTCGGCGTCGAGGCCATCGGGCTCTACCAGTTCCACCGCCCCGACCCACGCGTCCCCTACGCCGAGTCCGTCGGCGCCATCCGGGACCTGCTGGACGAGGGCAAGATCCGCATGGCCGGCATCTCCAACGCGAACCCCGAGCAGATCAGGCTGGCGGGCGAGATCCTCGGCGGCCGTCTGGTCTCCGTGCAGAACCAGTTCTCCCCGGCCTTCCGCTCCAGCGAGCCGGAGCTTCAGCTGTGCGACGAACTCGGCATCGCGTTCCTGCCGTGGAGCCCCCTCGGCGGCATCTCCAAGGCCGGCGAACTCGGCTCGGGGCACGCGGCGTTCGCCCGCATCGCCGACGTTCACGGGGTGAGCCCGCAGCGGGTGTGCCTGGCGTGGATGCTCGCCAAGTCGCCCGTGGTCGTGCCGATCCCGGGCGCCAGCCGCCCCGAGACCATCCGCGACTCCCTCGCCGCGACCGACCTCACCCTGACGCCGGAGGAACTGGCCGAGCTGGACGCGGCCTGAGCATCGACCGGCTCCCCTGACGAACAGTCACAGACGATAAGTTTTTCGTCACATCCGCCCCTGGTGAGAAAAACATGTGAATGTTTCCGCGTGGTTCGGGCATACGCAGCGAAAACAGAGAGAGGGGCGCTACGTGCTCGTACCGGACCGGAAGGTCGTCAGGGAGTTGCTGACGCGGTATGCGTCGCTGAGGATCACTCAGGCGGAGAGGCATGTGCCGACGGCGGCACGCGAGCTTGAGGATGTCAGCTACACGCTGTGCGTGATGATGGGAACGTCCGACATCACCGACGCCATCGCCAAGGCCGACACCCTGCTGCTCACCAAGGAGCGGTCCGAGGAAGCGGACGCGGACGGGGAGAACGGTCTGACGCTGGTCGGCTGACTCGTAGGGCCCGGTCATGAACCGGGTGTCGCCCCGGCGGCCTGTGAACGGGCCGCCGGGGCGTTCGTGTTCCCGTTCGCCTTCCCGTGGAACGCCGTGCGGTACGCGTACGGCGTCGTGCCCACCACCTTGCGGAACCGCTCCCGGAACGCGGTCGGCGATCCGAACCCCGCCTGCCGCGCGATCCGTTCCACGGAGTGGTCGGTGTTCTCCAGCAGATACTGGGCGCGCCGCACCCGCGCCCGCAGCAGCCACTGCAACGGCGTGGTCCCGGTCTGCTCGCGGAAGCGGCGGCTGAACGTCCGCTCGCTCATTCCCGCGCGCTCCGCCAGCGCGCTCAGCGTCACCTCGTGGGCCAGGTTGTCCTCGATCCACTCCAGCAGCGGCTCCAGCGCCGACCCCCGGGGCACCGGCGGGTGCTCGTGCACGATGAACTGGGCCTGTCCGCCCTCCCGTTCCAGCGGCATGACCGACATCCGGGCGATGTTCGCCGCGACGGCCGACCCCAGATCCCTCCGGATCATGTGCAGACACAGGTCCAGCGCGGCGGCCGCACCGGCCGAGGTGAGGATCTGCCCGTTGTCGACGTACAGCACGTCCGGTTCCACCTCGACCCGCGGGAAACGGCGGGCCAGCTCATCCGCGGCCACCCAGTGCGTGGTGGCGCGCAGCCCGTCCAGCAGTCCGGCCTCCGCCAGGACGAAGGCGCCCACGCACACGGACGCGATCCGGGTGCCGGTCTCGGCGGCCTGCCGCAGGGCCGCCAGCACCCGGGCGGACGGCGGCGGGGCCTCGGGGGAGCAGCCCGGCACGATGATCGTGTCGGCCTCCGCCAGCGCCTCCAGGCCCCGGTCGATACGCAGGGTGAAACCGCCGTCGGCGCGCACCTCCGGCGTCTCGGCGCACAACCGGACCCGGTAGGCCGGCCGCCCGTCCGGCATGTGGGTCCAGGCGAACGTCTGCTGGGGCGCCGCCATGTCGAACGGCACCACTCGGTCGAGAACCAGGATCGCCACGGAGTGCATGACCGCCACCCTAGGCGCATTCCCGCCAGGCGCACGAACCGCGGAAGCACCGGCGCACGGCACAAGACAGCAGGTCACACGAGTTGGCGGGAATCCGTTGGAAGCTGTCGTCTCAGCCCATGGGCGATCGCCTCCGGGCTCTCTAACGTGGGCCCGCCACCGTCGACCGCATCATGGAAAGAGCCCCGGTGACCAAGATCCTGCTGTCCCTGCACGTACTGGCCGCCATCGTCGCCATCGGTCCCGTGACCGTCGCGGCCAGCATGTTCCCGCCCGCGGCGCGCCGCGCCGTCCCCGCGGGCGGCCACGCCCCCGACCCGTCGGCGGTGAGCACGGTCGCGCTGCTGCACCGCATCTGCCGCGTCTACGCCGGGATCGGACTGACCGTCCCGCTCCTCGGGTTCGCCACCGGTGCCGCGATGGGCGTCCTGGGCAGCGGATGGCTGGTCACGTCCATCGCGCTGACCGCCGCCGCGGCGGGCATCCTGGTCGCCTTCGTCCTGCCCCGCCAGGAGGAACTCCTCGGCCAACTGAACGGCGCACAGGCCGTCGAGCACCGGAACACCGTTCAACTCGCCATGTTCACCGGCATTTTCAACCTCCTGTGGGCGACGGTCACCGTCCTGATGATCGTCCGGCCGGGCTCCACGACAGGAGCCTGAGCCCCGGCCGGCCGCATGTCACGGATGTCCGGTCTGCGTCAAGTCCACCCGGGGAATTCACACTCAGGGACACCGGTCCGCCTACACTCGGCTTCTTCGCCCCCGCACGGGGCCGACGAGCAGAAAGGCGCGTTGACGGGTGTTCCAGGATTCCCCCATCTACGACCGACTCATCGCGGAGTGCGGCGATGTCCCCGCACAGGTTCGCCGCGAGGCCGAACGCGTGAGCAGGGAACTGGAGCTGGTCATGCGGCCCGCGCAGTCCCCCGGCTACGACCGCCCGCACTCCCCGGGCACCGGATGGCAGCGTACGGCCATGCTGCCCGGGCCGCGACCGCAGTGAACCAGAACCGGTGGACGGCCGGCCCGGGTGCTCAACGGGCCGTAGTGTTCGCGCCGTTGACGCGCGGCGGCGCTTCGGGGAGGGGCCGGGCCAGCCACTCGGCGATGGTGCGGGCGATCGGCTGGCCCGTCTCCACCTCGACGAACCCGAACTGCCCCGACTGATTGCACTCCAGGAACCACCAGGTCCCGTCCGCGTCCTCGACGAAGTCGAAGGCCCCGTACGCCAGTTCGGCCTCCTTCAGATAGGCCCGGACGCCCGGCGCGATGGACGACGGCACGTCGGTGGGCCGCCACGGCGCGCCGGGCGGGGCGAACCGCACGTCCACCTCGTCGGCGTCCGCGTCCGCCGTTTTGCGGGCCGCCAGCATCCGGTCGCCGACCACGGTGAGACGGATGTCGGCCCGCTTGGAGATCCGCCGCTGGAACAGCGTCGGCCCGAACGCGACGGCGGAGAAGTCCGTGTCCGGTGCGACCCGGCTGGTCGGCACGGCCCGGGGCGGGTCCTGCGGATGCGCGCCCGACACCGGCTTGACCACCAGGTCCGGGTAGCGCTCCGAGAACTCGCGGGCGGCGCGCGGGAACGTCGTGATCAGCGTCGCGGGCACGGGCAGGCCGCACCGCTGGGCGAGGCGCAGCTGCCAGGGCTTGTGCCGGGCCCGGCGGGCCGCGTCGGGGTGGTTCATCCAGCGCGCGTCCGAGCCCCGCAGCATCCCGTAGAGCGCCTGGGCGGCCTCCTCGGTCAGCCACGCGGACGGCTGCGCCGCCCGTCCCGCCGGGGTGCCCGGACGGCGGACCCACACCGACCGCAGCCCGCCGATGCTCACCAGCCGCCCCCCGGCGGACAGGTGGCCGCGGAACCGGCCGTGGACGTACTCCCCGGAGAGCGCGACACCGCCGGTCAGATCGGCGGGGTCGACACGGACCACCGGAATCCCGGCCGCGTTCAGGTGCACGACCACCATGTCCGCGGTCACGTCCTCCTCGCAGGTGAGGATCAGAACCGTCATCTTCGGCGGCCCGCGGTCAGTCGTCGAAGTGCGTCTTGGAGCCGGCCGTGGACGTGGTGGTGCCGACCTCCCTCAACAGGGCGAAGTCGGAGGCGGCCACCCGGCCGTCGTGGAGCACGTTCAACTGCAGTCCGGCGTCGTACACGTACGGAATGGCAGCTTCCAACTCCACTGCCGGGCGCGCGTAGTTGAGCGCGAACGGTTGCATCGTCTCTCCCTCGTCGGTGCTGACGCCGATCGAGCCGGATCCAGGGGCACGGCCACCCGGTCCGCCGACTCGTTTCGGCTCCCAGAGACTTATACGAATCGAACGGGTGGTTGGTTTCCTTACTTTCCGTAGTCATCGGGCCGGTTGGCGGTCCGGCCGGTGGGCCGACTTGCGCTCCCGCTCGCCGAGGGAGCCACGGACGGTGCGCAGAGCGAGCAGCAGAACACCGATGTCGTCCAGGTACACCGGGTCGGGCAACACGTCGGCGGGCAGCACGAAATAGAGGACCGCGCCCCAGAAGACCCAGCGCGGGCCCGTGGGCAACCCCGCGCGGCGCAGCTCGCGCCGGGTCCTGACCAGTCGCACGAGGATGCCGACGGCGAAGACGAGAACGATGGCCGCGAGAACCGCGGCCAGGGTGATCACCGTGGTGGTCGTATCCACGGGCTGCCCTCCTCCTGGCGTCCGCGACACGGGGTGTCCCTTCCTGGATTCCCGTTTCCGGCCGCTGTATTGCGCCCGGGGCCCGACATGTCGGCGCGTCGGCGGATTTTCCGTGCCGCCGTGGGTGCGGGCGGTCATCCCGGTGGCCCACCCGAGTGGCACGGCGTGACGGGGGCGCCTAGTAATGGTCAGCGTAACGTCGCTCGTCACACGACGGGGGGCGCAGGAGCGGCCGCACTCTTCCCCATGGAGGCGAGGATGACCACCTGCTCTTCATCACCCCGCTCGAACGGGCCTGCCATACCGAACGAGCCGAACGAGGCCGCCCAGCCGTCCGCCGAGACCACCGTCGCCACCGGCACGTACCAGGCGGAGCAGACGAGCACGCAGCCCGCCGCCGGTGTGCACGAGACGGACATGAGCTTGGCCCCGCCCGCCGCGACCGGCCCGGACCGGGCGCACGCGCAGGCTGCCGCCCCCGGCGTGGACCTGTCGGATGAGGCGCAGGCGCCGGCTGCCGCCCCTGGCGTGGACCTGTCGGATGAGGCGCAGGCGCAGGCTGCCGTCCCTGGCGTGGACCTGTCGGATGAGGTGCAGGCGCAGGCTGCCGTCCCCGGCGTGGACCTGTCGGATGAGGCGCAGGCGCAGGCTGCCGCCCCCGGCCTGGACCGGGCGGACCCGGCGCCCCGGCCCGCTCCCCCCGGCTCGCCCACGGCGACCGACTGGTCTGCCGCCCCCGCGCCGGGCGACGCGCGTACGCAGTCCGCTCCCGCCGGCTCGGACCCGGTGGTCGAGCGGTCCGCCGCGCCGGGCCAGGACTGGACGGACCTCACG
>NZ_MUKA01000368.1:356-1480 GCF_002150735.1 Streptomyces africanus | reverse complement strand
GGGACTCCGAGGACTGGGTCTGGAGCAACCTCGCCGAGTCGCTCATCCCCCTGGGCCGCTGGGACGAGGCCGCCTCGGCGGCCTCGTCCCAGCGGCCCAGGGGGATGAGCGACTCGGCGAGGTTGCTCCAGACCCAGCCCTCGGAGTCCCGCAGGCCCATTCTGCCGGTGAGGCGCAGGCCCTCGTGCAGGACGTCCACGGCCTCCTCGGAGCGCCCGATGCCTTCCAGGGCGGAGGGCAGGTTCACATGGCTGCGGCCCACGACCGCCGCGAGCCCCCGGGCCACGACCTCGTCCCTGACCTCGTACATGTGGGCCAGCCCGGTCTCGATCTGCCCGGCGTCGATCATGAGTCCGCCGAGAGTGAGCCGGGCGTTGGCCTCGATGTCCTCGGCGCCCACCATGCGCGCGTACTCCACCGCGCGCTCGGCGGCCGTCAGGGCCTCCGGGCCGGGCCGGCGCAGCATCGACCAGTGGGCGACCGTGGCGAGCACCTCGGCGTGCACCTCGGACGGCGGCAGGCCGCGGACCAGGTCCTGCGCGGTGGCGATCTCCTGCCGGCCGTCACCGCGGGCGAGCCGCTGCACCAGCCGGGAGCGCTGGATCCAGAACCAGGCGGCGCGCAGCGGGTCGGCCTCCTCGTCCAGTTGGCGCAGCGCCCGCTTGGTGATCTTCAGGGCGCGTTCGCGCTCCCCGCAGAGCCGTCCGGCCACGGCCGCCTCGGCCAGCAGGTCGAGGTGGCTGAGCGCGGTGGCCTCGAGGCCGCCGCAGGGCGGATAGACCTCGGCGTAGTCGACGGGGCGCAGGGTCCGGCGTACGGCTTCGGGGGCGGTGTCCCACAGTTCCATCGCCCGTTCCAGCAGCCGTAGTTGCTCGGCGTAGGCGTGGCGGTGGCGGGCCTCGACGGCGGCGTCGAGGACGGCGGGCAGGGCCTTGGCCGCGTCGTGGGCGTGGTACCAGTAGCTGGCCAGGCGCGTCGCGTGCTGGTCGGCCGGGACGAGGGTGGGGTCGGCCTCCAGGGCTTGGGCGTAGCGGCGGTTGAGGCGGGAGCGCTCGCCGGGGAGCAGGTCGTCGCTGACGGCCTCGCGGACCAGGGAGTGGCGGAAGCGGTAGCCGTCGCCGCCG
>NZ_MUKA01000368.1:0-297 GCF_002150735.1 Streptomyces africanus | reverse complement strand
TTGCCGTCGGAGCGTTCGAAGATCGCGTCGATCTGGTCCGGGTCGGGTTCCTGGGCGAGGATGCCGGCGACCTGGCGGCACACCTCCTCGCGGTTGAAGCGGGCGAGTTCGATACGGCGGATGGTGCGGAGCCGGTCGAGTTCGGCGAGCAGGGGCCTGAGCGGGTGGCGGCGGTGGATGTCGTCGGAGCGATAGGTGGCCAGGACGACGAGGCGGCCGGTGCGCAGGGTGCGGAAGAGGTAGGCGAGCAGGTGGCGGGTGGAGGCGTCGGCCCAGTGCAGGTCCTCCAGGGCGAGG
>NZ_MUKA01000367.1 GCF_002150735.1 Streptomyces africanus | reverse complement strand
GCCGCCGAGACCAGGTCCCGAGCGGGGCCGCCTCCACCAACTGGCCGAACCACCACGACCGTTCCCCGCGCCCGGCGGGTGCCTTCGCCACGACGCCGTCGCGCTCCATGTCCGGATCGCACGCGTGCGGCGCTTCGACGGTGATCGTCGGCGTGGCCACGGCGGATCCCGTGGCTTGGGTGGCTGCGGTGGCTGCGGTGGCTGCGGTGGCTTGGGCGGACTGGCGGGGCTGGATGGGCTGCATGTGGTCGATGGCGACGCACGCCTCCGCCCTGAGCGCCATCCGTGCCGCGAGCGCCGAACCGGGCAGCGCCGACAGCAGCTCCGCCGCCGTCGCCCGGACGTTGCGGCTGCGGTCGGCCAGGGCCTGTTCCAGGAACGGCTCGTCGTCCGGCCCCAGGCCCGTGCGCAGGGAGTCGAGGAACATCAGCCGGTCCTCGGCCCGTTCCGTCGTCCAGGTCGTCGCGAGCAGGTCGCGCGCGGCGGCCGGTTCACGGGAGCGCAGGGCGGACAGGAGCGCGACCCGTTCGGCGAACAGGCCCTCCTGCCACAGCTGCCGGATGCTGTCGTCGTCATCGAGATGCGGCAGGGCCGCTCCGCCACCCGGTGTCGAGCGCAGGGCGAACCGCCAGTCCGGGTTCAGCCGGGCCAGCCACAGAGCCCGCGGCCCCGCGAACTCCAGCGCCGCCGGACGCAGGTCGGTACGCCCCCGGGCCGCGTCCAGCAACGCCGGCAGCAGATGCGGAGGCGGAGCAAAACCACGGGCGTTGGCCGCCGCGAGCCACTGGGGCAGCAGCTCCGTCAGGTCGGGCGCGGTGCCCCGACGGCCGCCGCCGGACGCGCCGGGGCGGTCGGCCAGCAGAATCGCGAGTCTGCGGGCGGCCGCCTGCGGCAGCGGCGGACGCGGGTCCTCCGGAACCGGTTGCGGACGCTCCGCCGCCCGCGCCGGACGCAGACCGGCCCGTCGCCGTACGGTCTCCACGGCCGCCGCGTCCAACAGGGCCACCGGTGCCTCCGGGCCCGGGCCGGTGTTCGCCGGCGGGCGCCGGTCCGTGCCCAGCAGCGCTGTGGTGACGAGCCCCTCCCAGGCGCCCGTCGCGGGCGCGACCACAGGAGCGGAGGTCCTGGTCATGAGCTTCCTTTCCGTGGGGCGCCCGGGGGTGGTTGAAGGCTCACCCTTACCGGTTGTCCCGGGATGCCTGAAAGATGCGTGGATTTGAGGGGAAGGCGGGTCGGGCCGGAAAGACCGGGCCGCCGACACCGGCAGTGGCGTTGGCACCGGCAGTGGCGTTGGCACCGGAGTCGGAGGCGGCGTCGGCTCAGCACAGGGCTATTGCGTCGCCCGGGCCTTCCGGCCAGGCCGTCAGCGGCGTGAAGCCCTGGTGGCCGCATTCGCCGAAGACCCGGACCGGGGCGCCGCCCGACAGTGCGACGAGCCGCCACAGGCCCGGCCGGGAACGCGCGGCCGGAGTGAGCGGCAACGCCGCGTCCTCGTCCGCGTCCGCCAACTGCCAGGAGTCGCCGTCCGGGGTGGGGACGACCCGGTCCAGCGTCACCGGGATGGACTCCAGCCACGGATCGTCGCGCAGGGCGTCGCCGTAACGGGCGGCAGCCCGGGACGTCGTCATCCCCCGCGGGCGTACAGCCGTCGGCGCGGGCGGGGCGAACTGTTCACCCAGGGCCACCCGCAGTTGCCCGGCGCCCGGGTAGGCCGACACCTCGGCCTCCAGGGCCAGCCCGACCGGCAACGCCAGCTCCGGGGCGCGGCCGGCGGCGCCGTAGGAGAGGAGCAGCACGGTGCGGTCCGAGGCGGTGCCGTACAGCCAGATCCGGCGGGTCGTCAGGCGCGTGTCCGCCGTGTCGTACTGGGCGAGCACCAGCCAGCGGTCCCGCAACGGCGGTCCGTCCGCGGAGGCCGGCAGACCGATGCGGGAGCGGACCGTGGCGGCGAGGGCCTCGGGCAGCCGCTCGCGGCGCAGCCAGCCCTGGCCGAGGAGATGCAGCAGCGCGCACTCCTCCAGCAGACGCACCGGCCAGCCCGGGCCGGTGGACGGTATGGCCCCCAACTCCCTGACGCGCGAGGCGAGGCCCTGGGCCTGGGCGTCGACCATGCGGGCCGCCGTCTCCTCCCACAGGCCGTAGCCCGACTGCTCCGCCGAGGCCAGGCCCCCGCGCAACAGGTCGGTCAGGCGCTGCTCCAGCTCCACCGCCCCCGCCGTGACCCGCTCGGCCCGGCGCTCCGCCCGGCGCCGCGCCGCCTCCGGATCAGCGGACCCGGACGGCGAACCGGAGCCGTCCCCGGCCTTCTTCTCCTCCGCGCGTTTGCGCCGCCCCGCTATCCACTGCTCGGCCCACCCCGGCGCCTCCCCGGTCGGCACCGCACCCTCGCCGCCCGCCCAGAGCAGCAGCAGCCCGAGCGCGTGCTTGCACGGGAACTTCCGGCTCGGACAACTGCACTTGTACGCGGGCCCGGAGGCGTCCGCGATGTCCACGATCGTCTGATACGGCTTGCTTCCGCTGCCCTTGCACAGCCCCCACACCGTCCCCTCGTCGGAACTCCCCGCCTCGGACCACGGCCCCGCCGCGCCGAGTTTGCTTCCCGCTTTGCGTGATGCGGCGTCAGGCGCCAGTGCCAGCACCTGGTCCGCGGTCCAGCGCACCCCCTGCTGAGTCATGCCACCGAAGGTAGATCCCACCACTGACAATCGGGTCCGCCAATGGCTCCGGCCAGGCGTTTGCGCAGGTCAGAACGCATTGTCAGTGGTGTGGTGCAACGTGGATGCCAGATCCGAACCGGCCGAGCTGGAGGGGGACTCAGCCATGCCTGTGTCCGTTGAACCGACGACCGTGGAACCGAAGCAGGGGGAGCCGTCCGAGGCGTTGCGGCCGCATGCCGAGGACGCCTTCGCCGGTGAACTCGCCGCGCTGGCCGCGCAGGACGACCGTCCGCGTCCGGCCCGCTGGAAGCTGTCGCCGTGGGCGGTCGCCACATACCTGCTCGGCGGCACGCTGCCGGACGGAACGGTGATCACGCCGAAGTACGTCGGCCCACGCCGCATCGTCGAGGTCGCCGTCACCACACTCGCCACGGACCGCGCCCTGCTCCTGCTCGGCGTGCCCGGCACGGCGAAGACCTGGGTCTCCGAGCATCTGGCCGCGGCGGTCAGCGGTGACTCCACGCTGCTGGTGCAGGGCACGGCCGGCACACCGGAGGAGGCCATCCGGTACGGCTGGAACTACGCGCAGCTGCTCGCCCACGGCCCGAGCCGCGACGCCCTCGTGCCCAGCCCGGTCATGCGGGCCATGGCCGAGGGCATGACCGCCCGCGTCGAGGAGCTGACGCGCATCCCGGCCGACGTGCAGGACACGCTCATCACGATCCTGTCGGAGAAGACGCTGCCGATACCGGAGCTGGGCCAGGAGGTGCAGGCGGTCCGCGGCTTCAACCTGATCGCCACGGCCAACGACCGCGACCGAGGGGTCAACGACCTGTCCAGCGCCCTGCGCCGCCGGTTCAACACGGTGGTGCTGCCGCTGCCGGAGAGCCCCGAGGCCGAGGTCGACATCGTCTCGCGCCGTGTCGACCAGATCGGCCGCTCCCTCGACCTGCCGGCCGCGCCCGACGGGCTCGACGAGATCCGCCGGGTGGTCACGGTCTTCCGCGAGCTGCGCGACGGCGTCACGACCGACGGCCGGACGAAGCTGAAGTCGCCGAGCGGCACGCTGTCCACGGCCGAGGCGATCTCCGTCGTCACCAACGGGCTCGCCCTGGCGGCCCACTTCGGTGACGGCGTGCTGCGGCCGGGCGACGTGGCCGCGGGCATCCTCGGCGCGGTGGTCCGCGACCCTGCGGCCGACCGTGTCATCTGGCAGGAGTATCTGGAGACGGTGGTCCGCGAGCGGGACGGCTGGAAGGACTTCTACCGGGCCTGCCGGGAGGTGAGCGTGTGAGCGACGCGGGGCGGGGGCCGGTTGCGGGACCGGGCAGGCGATGGGAGGGGATCACGTGACGGGCTTGGAAGAACGTGTGGGCCGGGCGGCCGGGGTGGGGCCGTTGCTGCTCGGGGTGCGGCATCACGGGCCGGGGTCGGCGCGGGCCGTGCGGGCGGCGCTGGAGGAGGCCCGGCCGCGGGTGGTACTGATCGAGGGGCCGCCCGAGGCCGATGCCCTGATTCCGCTCGCCGCCGACGAGGAGATGCGGCCGCCGGTCGCCCTGCTCGCCCATGCCGTGGACGAGCCCGGCCGCTCGGCGTTCTGGCCGCTGGCCGAGTTCTCCCCGGAATGGGTCGCCATCCGCTGGGCCCTGGAACACGACGTCCCGGCCCGCTTCATCGACCTGCCGGCCACGCACACGCTGGCGTGGGGAAGGCCGGAGGACGAGGCCGCAGGGGAGGGAGAATCACCTCTGGACGCCGGTACGGCGGACAACGAGGGCGACTCCGGACCTGGACCCGAACCCGCATCCGGACTCGGACCCGCATCCGGCCCCGAACCCGCATCCGGCCCCGAACCCGGACCGGCCGACGTGCGGATCGACCCGCTCGGCGTGCTCGCCGAAACCGCCGGATACGACGACCCGGAGCGGTGGTGGGAGGACGTCGTGGAGCACCGGGGCGTGGGGAAGGGAGACGCGCTCGCGCCGTTCACCGTGCTCGAGGAGGCGATGGGGGCGCTGCGGGAGACCTACGGCAGCGGGGGACACGACCGGGACCTGGTGCGCGAGGCGTACATGCGGCTCCAGGTGCGGGCCGCGCAGCGGGAGTTCGAGGATGGCGTGGCCGTCGTGTGCGGGGCGTGGCATGTGCCCGCCCTGCGCCGGAAGACCACCGTCGCCGCCGACAAGGCGCTGCTGAAGGGGCTCCCCAAGGTCAAGACGGACATGACGTGGGTGCCGTGGACCCACCGCCGGCTGTCCCGGGTGAGCGGCTACGGGGCCGGCATCGACTCGCCGGGCTGGTACGGGCACCTGTTCAGCGCCCCGGACCGGCCGGTCGAGCGGTGGATGACCAAGGTGGCCGGGCTGTTGCGCGCCGAGGACCGGCTCGTCTCCTCCGCGCACGTCATCGAGGCCGTGCGGCTGGCGGAGACGCTCGCCGCGATGCGCGGCCGTCCGCTGCCCGGCCTGAGCGAGACGACCGACGCCGTGCGGGCGGTGATGTGCGAGGGCTCGGACGTGCCGCTGGCGCTGGTGCGGGACCGGCTGGTCGTGGGCGACGTGCTGGGGGAGGTGCCGCCGACGGCCCCGGCGGTTCCGTTGCAGCGGGATCTCGCCCGGCTCCAGCGGCGGCTGCGGCTGAAGCCGGAGGCGCTGGAACGCGAGTTGGAGCTCGACCTGCGCAAGGAGACCGACGCCGCCCGCAGCAGACTGTTGCACCGGCTGCGGTTGCTCGGTGTCGCGTGGGGCGAACCGGCCGTCTCGCGGGGCAGCACGGGCACGTTCCGCGAGACGTGGCGGCTGCGCTGGGAGCCGGAGCTGTCGGTGCGGGTCGCCGAGGCCGGGGTGTGGGGGACGACCGTCCTGTCCGCCGCGACCGCCAAGGCCGAGGCGGACGCCGTCACCGCGCAGGGGCTGGCCGACGTCACGGCGCTCGCCGAGCGCTGCCTGCTGGCCGAGCTGTCCGACGCGCTGCCGACGGTGATGCGGATCCTCGCCGACCGGGCGGCTCTCGACGCGGATGTCGGCCGGCTCGCCCAGGCGCTGCCGGCCCTGGTCCGCTCCCTGCGCTACGGCGATGTGCGCGGCACGGACACCGGGGCCCTGGGAGAGGTCGCGGCGGGTCTGGCCGAGCGGGTCTTCGTCGGCCTGCCCCCGGCCTGCGCCGCACTCGACGCGGACGGCGCCGAGGAGATGCGGCGTCATGTCGACGCCGTGCACGGGGCCGTGGGGCTGCTGGGGGACGCCCCCGCGGCGGGACGAGGCCAGTTGAGAGCCCGCTGGCAGTCGGTGCTGCGGGTGCTGTCCGGGCGGGACACCGTACCCGGAGTGATCAGGGGGCGGGCCGTGCGGCTCCTGCTGGACGACGGGGAGTTGGCGCAGGACGAGGCGGCGCGCCTCATGGGACTCGTCCTGTCGCCGGGCACGCCACCGGCGGACGCGGCCGCGTGGATCGAAGGCTTCGTCGGAGGAGGCTCCGGGGGCGGAATGCTCCTGGTGCACGACGAGCGGCTGCTCGGACTGGTCGACGCGTGGCTGACCGGGGTGCCGGCGGAGGCGTTCACGGACGTGCTGCCCCTGCTGCGGCGGACGTTCTCGGCGTACGAGCCCGGCGTGCGGCGGACCCTCGGCGAACTGGTCCGGCGCGGGCCGGGGGCCGGGAGCGGTGGGACCGGGACCGGGACCGGCTCCGGCATACCCGGCTTCGCGGCAGAGCTCGATACGGAGCGCGCGGACGCGGTGCTGCCGGTCCTGCGGCTGCTGCTCGGGCTGGACGAAGTGGCAGAGCACATCGGCGACGACCTGGTGGGGGTGAGGGGATGACGACCGACGGACCGCGGCGGCCGGTTCCGAGCGCCGAAGCGGGAGACACCGAAGGGAACGGGTCGCGGGCGGAAGGCCGGCCGGCGACGGCCGTGCCGGTGGTCCCGCTGTGGGAACGGCCTCGCAAGGGAGGACACGGATGACGGCCGAGGTGACGGACCCGGCGCAGGAGCGGTTGCGGCGATGGCGGCTGGTGCTCGGGGGCGACGCGGCGGACGGCACCGGGTGCGCACTGTCCGGGCGGGACGCGGCGATGGACGGAGCGCTGACCGCGCTCTACGGAAAGGGGGAGAAGCCGCAGGGGGGCCGGGACCGTTCGGCGGGGCTCGGGGCGTCGGCGCCGTCCGTGGCGCGCTGGCTCGGGGACATCCGGACGTACTTCCCGTCCTCCGTCGTACAGGTCATGCAGCGCGACGCCATCGACCGGCTCGGTCTCGCCACGCTCCTGCTGGAGCCGGAGATGCTGGAGGCGGTGGAGGCCGACGTGCACCTCGTCGGCACGCTGCTGTCGCTCAACAAGGCCATGCCCGAGACGACGAAGGAGACGGCACGGGCCGTCGTACGCAAGGTCGTCGAGGACCTGGAGAAGCGGCTCGCCACACGCACCCGGGCCACCCTCACCGGCGCCCTCGACCGCAGCGCCCGGATCAGCCGGCCCCGCCATCACGACATCGACTGGAACCGCACGATCGCGGCCAACCTCAAGCACTACCTGCCCGAGTACCGGACGATCGTGCCGGAGCGGCTCATCGGGTACGGGCGGGCGTCCCAGACCACGAAGAAGGAGGTCATCCTCTGTATCGACCAGTCGGGATCCATGGCGGCATCGGTCGTGTACGCATCGGTGTTCGGGGCGGTGCTCGCCTCGATGCGGACGATCTCCACGCGACTCGTCGTCTTCGACACGGCGGTCGTCGACCTCACGGACCAGCTCGACGACCCGGTCGACGTCCTGTTCGGGACGCAGCTGGGCGGCGGCACGGACATCAACCGGGCACTCGCCTACTGCCAGTCGCAGATCTCCCGGCCCGCGGAGACCGTGGTCGTGCTGATCAGCGACCTCTATGAGGGAGGCATACGGGACGAGATGCTCAAGCGGGTCGCGGCGATGAAGGCCTCGGGAGTGCAGTTCGTGACGCTGCTGGCGCTCTCCGACGAGGGGGCACCGGCGTACGACCGGGAACACGCGGCAGCCCTCGCCGCGCTGGGGGCACCGGCGTTCGCCTGCACGCCCGACCTGTTCCCGGAGGTGATGGCGGCGGCGATCGAGAAGCGTCCGCTGCCGATACCGGATGCGGCGTGACGTGTGGAGGGCCGCCGCGATGGTCCGACCTCGCCCGGCAAAACGGGATATGACTGATCGTCAGTGAGCAAGGGCTTGCCTAACCTCCTCATTCCCGTGCGAGGATCGGCGCCTGCTCGGCGGTGCGTCGCGCTGCGCTTGTTCCGTAGCACGGGAGGAAGCTCCCCCTCTTGATCTGGTCAGCAGCCCTGCCCGGTGCCGCTGTGCGCGTGCTGCGCACGGCGGCCGGGTGGCGTGCGCTCAGAGTGGCGCTGCTGGTCCGTGACACCGGCGAGGCGAGGCGGCGGCGGGGGAGAGGTGCGGGCGAGAAGGCCGTCCTGGTCGTCCTCCTCGGTCTCGGGTCACACCAGACGCACAGACCACGCACGCCCGTACGACCACGTCCGACACGGCCCGGGTGGGCACGCGCCCGCCCCAGACCGGCCTGACGGCCCGCTCGGCGACCGGTCCGCATCCGGCAGCGGCACCTTGCGCCAGGGTGACGCCTACGTCCTCACCCTGAGCCATCGAGCCCACCTGAGACCCCGGCCCGGGGTCGCGGCCCGCTCCCGCGAGGCAGGCATCCGGGACGGTCACCGGGGCATCCCCGTCTTCCCGCCGTCTTCCCCGGGCGGCACGGGTGGACCGCCGCTCCGCGGTGCCGCGCACCCCTCACCCCACCGACTCCGCGAGGCATCGCCTCCGGGCGGTCGAAAACCGTCGGTCGTCCGGGGGCCGGAACCTCGTGGATGGGGTCGGTTGGTCCCCATTGGGGTGGGGACCAACCACCCCGCACCCCGGAGAGCCGGGGATGTCAGACGGGCCTCACCGGGTCAACCCCAGCCCGGTGAGGCCCCTCACGCCCGGCACGCCGTGCCAGAGAGCGCGGCATCATGTGACAGGTATCACCGCTCAGGTGTGACCCTCGATTTAGAGGCCCCCCGCAAGCAGCGATAACCTGCGAGACGGACATGCCGCGCGCTCGGACACCGTGTGCGCCTCCCTTGTGACAGACGGCGGACGTCACGTTGCCCTCGCGGCACGCCCACGCAGACAACGAACCGCGAGATCACTGATAGGGACGGAAGCGCGTGGACCTGTTCGAGTACCAGGCGAGGGACCTCTTCGCCAAGCACGATGTACCGGTGCTGGCCGGTGAAGTCATCGACACGCCTGAGGCGGCCCGCGCAGCCACCGAGCGCCTCGGTGGCAAGTCCGTCGTCAAGGCCCAGGTGAAGGTCGGCGGCCGTGGCAAGGCCGGTGGCGTGAAGCTCGCCGCCACCCCCGACGAGGCGGTCGAGCACGCGACCAACATCCTCGGCATGGACATCAAGGGCCACACGGTCCACAAGGTGATGATCGCCGAGACGGCCCCGGAGATCGTGGAGGAGTACTACGTCTCCTTCCTCCTGGACCGTGCCAACCGCACCTTCCTCTCCATCGCGTCCGTCGAGGGCGGCATGGAGATCGAGGAGGTGGCGGCCACCCGCCCCGAGGCCGTCGCCAAGACGCCGATCGACGCCAACGAGGGTGTCACCGAGGCGAAGGCCCGCGAGATCGTCGCGGCCGCGAAGTTCCCGGCCGAGGTCGCCGACAAGGTCGTGAACGTCCTCGTCAAGCTGTGGGACACCTTCATCAAGGAGGACGCCCTCCTCGTCGAGGTCAACCCGCTGGCGAAGGTCGCCTCCGGTGACGTCATCGCCCTGGACGGCAAGGTCTCCCTGGACGAGAACGCCGAGTTCCGTCAGCCGGAGCACGAGGCCCTCCAGGACAAGGAGGCGGCCAACCCGCTCGAGGCCGCCGCCAAGGAGAAGAACCTCAACTACGTCAAGCTCGACGGCGAGGTCGGCATCATCGGCAACGGCGCGGGTCTCGTCATGAGCACCCTGGACGTCGTCGCGTACGCCGGTGAGGCGCACGGCGGCGTCAAGCCGGCCAACTTCCTCGACATCGGCGGTGGCGCCTCCGCCGCCGTCATGGCGAACGGCCTGGAGATCATCCTCGGCGACCCGGACGTCAAGTCCGTCTTCGTCAACGTCTTCGGTGGCATCACCGCCTGTGACGAGGTCGCCAACGGCATCGTGCAGGCGCTGCAGCTGCTCAAGGACAAGGGCGAGGACGTCACCAAGCCCCTCGTTGTCCGTCTCGACGGCAACAACGCCGAGCTGGGTCGCAAGATCCTCTCCGACGCCAACCACCCGCTGGTGCAGCGCGTGGACACCATGGACGGCGCGGCCGACAAGGCCGCCGAGCTCGCGGCTGCGAAGTAAGGGACGAGGGACTAAACAGCCATGGCTATCTTCCTCAACAAGGACAGCAAGGTCATCGTCCAGGGCATGACCGGTGCCACGGGCATGAAGCACACCAAGCTCATGCTGGCCGACGGCACCAACATCGTCGGTGGCGTGAACCCCCGCAAGGCCGGCACGTCGGTCGACATCGACGGCAACGAGATCCCGGTCTTCGGCACGGTCGCCGAGGCGATCGAGAAGACGGGCGCGAACGTATCCGTCCTCTTCGTCCCGCCGGCGTTCGCCAAGGCCGCCGTCGTCGAGGCCATCGACGCCGAGATCCCGCTCGCGGTCGTCATCACCGAGGGCATCGCGGTCCACGACTCGGCCGCGTTCTACGCCTATGCCGTGTCCAAGGGCAACAAGACCCGCATCATCGGCCCGAACTGCCCCGGCCTCATCACCCCGGGCCAGTCGAACGCCGGCATCATCCCGGGCGACATCACCAAGCCGGGCCGCATCGGCCTGGTGTCGAAGTCCGGCACGCTGACGTACCAGATGATGTACGAGCTGCGCGACATCGGCTTCTCGTCCGCCGTCGGCATCGGTGGCGACCCGGTCATCGGGACGACCCACATCGACGCGCTCGCCGCGTTCGAGGCCGACCCCGACACCGACCTGATCGTGATGATCGGTGAGATCGGCGGCGACGCCGAGGAGCGGGCCGCGGCCTTCATCAAGGAGAACGTGAAGAAGCCGGTCGTCGGCTACGTCGCGGGCTTCACCGCGCCCGAGGGCAAGACCATGGGCCACGCCGGCGCCATCGTCTCCGGCTCCTCCGGCACGGCCGCCGCGAAGAAGGAGGCCCTCGAGGCCGCCGGCGTCAAGGTCGGCAAGACGCCGACCGAGACGGCGAAGCTGGCGCGCGCGATCCTCGCCGGCTGACCAGCCCCGCGCACAGGTCAAAGGTGGGCCCGCTCCCCGCACGGGGGCGGGCCCACCGCCTTTTCATGACACAGGCGTCCATGTCCTGAGACACGCATCAGCGCGGCTGCGGCATCAGCCGGACCGGCCCCCGCAGCTCCTCCTCGCGCAGCTTCGCGCGCAGCTCCCGCTCCGACTCCGACAGCGGCCCGGGCGCGACCGGTGGCGGCACGCCCTGGACGGTCTCGCCCTGCGGCACCGGCGGCTCGTAGTGCGTGGGGGCCGTGCGGGCGGTGAGGGCCGTGGCCCCGATCAGGGCGATCGTGAAGGCGATGGCGGCCCGGGTCCAGAAACGGGCCCGGCGTTCCCCGGCCCGGCGCACCACCAGCGGTTTCGCGGCCCGCAACCGCTCGACGGAGGCGAGCTCGACCAGCCGCCAGTGGAGCACCTCCGGGTCCGCCAGCTCCGGCAGCCGCTCGGCGACCGCCTCCCGCGCGTGCACCAGACGGTTCGCGGCGGCGCGGCTGCTCGCCTCCGTCTCCGCCGCCGTCTCCGGCAGGCCGAGCCCGACACCGTCGTACAGCAGCAGCGTGCGGCGGTACGAGGGCGGCAGCTTCAGCAGGGTGTCCAGCAGCGCGCGGTCGAAGGCGTCGGCGGGCGGCGGCTCGGGGTACCGGTGGCGGAGGCGGAGCCGGCGCCACGGAGAGAGGGCACAGTCGTAGGCCACCGCCCGCACCCAGCTCGCCGGGTCGCGGTCGCGGGCCACCTCGGGCCAGCGCTGCCAGGCGATGTGAAACGCTCGCTCGACCGACTGCCGGGCCAGATCCCGGCGGCCGGTCAGCAGGTAGGTCTGCCGGACGAGCGCGGGCGCGCACAACGCGTACAGCGCGTCGAAGGCCTGCTCGGGCGTCAGATCGGCGGTCGCGTCGTCCGGCCGCCGGGGGACCGTCGCCCGGGCCGGGCCGGGGCGGCGATCGCCGACGTCGGTCTGGCCGTGATCGGTGACGGCGACCTCGGTGGTCGTATGGCGGTGGCCGGCAACCGTCGTGTGGCGGTGGCCGGCGGCGGGGCCGCGGCTCCGGACGCTGCCGGCGGTACGGCTGTGTCCGGTGGCCGAGGAGCGCCTCCGATCGCTCGCGGCCGCCGTGCCGCGCTCCGCATGAGGCGGTGTCACCTCGGCCTCCGAGCCCAGTGAGTTCAGCAGGTTCGCGTACTTCTCCCCTTTCCGTCCGCGCGGCGTGGCGCGGCCGGTCTCCCAGCCGCGCACCGTTTCGCTGGTGACGCCCACCCGGGAAGCCAGTTGAGCCCGCGTCAGCGAGGCGGCCTCGCGCAGGCGCCGGCGTTCCTTGGGTGGCGGGAGCTGGAGGGCAGGGCTCTGTGTCACAGGGCGCCCCTCCGTGCAGCAAAGTACATAAACGTATATTGAGCGACACATCGATGGTTCGCCTGTTACGACGGGAAAGCGCGTGTCGTTGGGAGCATGGCGGGCGTGATCGAGATGACCGCTCGCCGACGTCCGCCGTCGCCCCTGCTCGCCCGGATGCGTGACCGTTCGCCCGGACTGGGCGACGCCCTCGTGGCAGGTGCGGTCGCGGCGGGCCTCGGGCTCGCGTCGTTCGCCGTGCTGGTGATGCTGCTGTGGATCACCTCGCCGTACCCCGACAGCGGGCCCGGCGGCGCGCTGCACGTGGCGGCGGCGCTGTGGCTGCTGGCCCACGGCGCCGAACTGGTCCGCACCGACACGCTGGCCGGCGTCCCGGCTCCCGTGGGTGTCCCGCCGCTGCTGCTGCTGGCGCTGCCGGTGTGGCTGCTGCACCGGGCCGCGCGGGACGCCACGGACGGCGGGGCGCGGGACGGGGGCGACGGCACCGACGACGGCTTCGCCGCGGACATCGCGGCTGTCATGGGTCTCGTGGTGGTCTCCGAGCCGCCGCTGGTGTCCGCCCGGACCGCCTGGACGGGCGTCGTCCTCGGCTACCTCGCCGTCGCCGCGCCCGCCGCCCTGTACGCCACGGGCGGTGCGCTGCGGCCGTCGTGGGTGTGGACGGGGGTGTGCGTGCCGCTGGTCGCCGTCGCGGCGGTCGGGGCGGGCGTGTGGTCGGCGTACGGCCGTCCGGACGGGCCGCTGCGGCGGCTGCTGGGCGTGCTGCCGGCGGGGGCGCGGCCGCTGGTCCTCGGGCCGGACGGCCGCCCGGGTGTCGCCGCCCGGGCCGCGGCGGCCGGGACGGCGGTACTCCTCGGGGGCGGTGCGCTGCTGCTTGTGGTGTCGCTGGTGGGGCACGGGGCGGCGGCCCAGGCGGCCTTGCTGCGGCTGACGGAGGGGTGGTCGGGGCGGTTCGCGGTGCTGCTGCTGTGTGCGGCCCTGGTGCCGAACGCGGCGGTGTGGGGCGCCGCCTACGCCCTCGGCCCCGGCTTCGCCCTCGGCGTCGGCCATGCCGTCAGCCCGCTGTCCTCCGCACCGGCTCCGCTCCTGCCGCCGTTTCCGCTGCTGGCGGCGGTGCCGGAGGCGGTGCGGAGGACAGCGGGCT
>NZ_MUKA01000366.1 GCF_002150735.1 Streptomyces africanus | reverse complement strand
GAACTGCGCGATCAGCCACGACGCACCCGCAGCCGCCACACCACACGCCCTGCCGAGCTACTGGGCGTTCGGCTGCCCCTTGAGGTGCCTCTCCGCGAACTCCAGCTCCAACCTCACCTGCTTGATCCGTTCGTCCACCACCAGTGAGCCGTGCCCCGCGTCGTAGCGGTACACCTCGTGGACCGCGCCTCTGGCCTCCAGGCGCTTGACGTAGTTCTCGATCTGACGGATCGGGCAGCGGGGGTCGTTGACGCCGGCCGAGATGTAGACCGGGGCCTTGACCTGGTCGACGTAGGTGAGGGGGGAGGATGCCTTGAAGCGGTCGGGGACCTCTTCGGGGGTGCCGCCGAGGAGCGTGCGGTCCATCGCCTTCAGCGCTTCCATCTCGTCGTGGTACGCCGTGACGTAGTCGGCGACGGGGACCACCGCGATGCCCAGGGCCCACGCGTCGGGCTGGACGCCGAGGCCGAGGAGCGTGAGGTAGCCGCCCCAGGAGCCGCCGGTCAGGACGAGGCGGTCGGGATCCGCGAGGCCGGAGCTGACGGCCCACTCGCGGACCGCGGCGATGTCCTCCAGCTCGATGAGGCCCACGCGGTGCTTCAGGGCGTCCGTCCAGGCACGGCCGTAGCCCGTGGAGCCGCGGTAGTTGACACGGATCACCGCATAGCCGTGGTCGACCCAGGCCGCCGGGCCCGCCGCGAAGGAGTCGCTGTCGTGCCAGGTCGGGCCGCCGTGGATGTCGAAGACCGTGGGGAGCGGGCCGGTGCTGCCCTGCGGCTTCTGGACGAGTGCGTGGATACGGCCGCCCGGCCCCTCCACCCACACGTCCTCCACCGGCACCGAGCCGGGTGACTTCATGCCGGGCGGGTCGAGCACGACACCGCCGGACGTGGAGCGGACCGCCGACGGTTCGGCGGCCGAGGACCACATGTACTCCACGCTGCCGTCGGGCCGGGCCGTGGCGCCGGACACCGTGCCGGGCGGGGTCGGGATCTCCGTCAGGGCGCGGCTCGCCAGGTCGTAGCGGAACAGCTCGCTGCGGGCCTCGAAGCTGTGCGCGATGAGCAGGCCGGTGCCGTCCGGATACCACTCCGCGCTGACGTCGCCCGGCAGCTCCAGCGCCAGGTCCGTCTCCTCGCCGGAGGCGACGTCCCAGACCAGGGGCTCCCAGCGGCCCCGGCGCTGATGGCCGATGAGGAGGCGGGTGTCGCCGTCGACGGGGGCGAAGCCGAGGACCTCCAGGCCCAGCTCGCGCGTCCCGCCCTCGGTGTCGTCGAGGTCGGCGACCGGTGTGCCGTCGGTACGCAGGACGCGCAGGGCGGAGTGCATGGCGTCGCCGTGCTCGGTGTGCTCGACGGCGATGAGCGAGCCGTCGTGGGAGAGGTCGCCGACGCCGGCCGACTCGCGGTGGCGGTAGATCTCCACCGGCTCCTCGCCCGTGCGGACGAGGTGGATCGTCGTGCCGTCCTCGTCGGTCGAGCGGCCGATGACCGCCGTGCGCCCGTCACGGCCGAGGGCGAGGCCCGCCGGGTAGGAGGGATCCAGGCCCTCGGCGGCGGGTTCGTCCACGCCGCCCGCGAAGGGCTGGCGGCGCCAGACGCCGAACTCGTCGCCGTCCTTGTCGTCGAACCACCAGATCCAGGCGCCGTCCGGGGACAGCACGCCGTCCGTCGTGCCGTTCGGCCGGTTCGTCACCTGGCGCTGCTCGCCCGTCTTCCGGTCCCAGGCGTACAGCTCGTACGTCCCCGTCGCGTTCGACACGAACAGGGAGCGGTCCGGGGCGTCCTGTGCCCAGTCGGGCAGGGACACCCGGGGCGCCCGGAAGCGCTTCTCCCAGTCCGGCATCCGCTCCTGCCGTGCCGCCTGTACCTCTTGCTCGTGCTGGTCCCGCTGATCCCGCGCGTCGGATCCGTTGCTCTCAGTCATGGCCCCATACTGCCCGCCCTCACCGACAATTCGCTGGCGAGGTCCTCAGCCTGTGGATAACCTCCACGGGTCCCCCTTCCCAGCAGGTCAGGAGTCATCCATGTACTCCCCCACCCCGGCGGACTGGCACGAGGCCAACCGGGCCCACTGGGACGAGCGCGTCCCGCTGCACACCACGGGCGGTTTCTACGACCTCGACGCCTTCCGGGCCGGGCAGGACCCCTTGCGCGACTTCGAAAAGGCCGAGGTCGGCGACGTCTCCGGCCGTTCGCTGCTGCACCTCCAGTGCCATATCGGCCTCGACACCCTGTCCTGGGCCCGGCACGGCGCCGACCGTGTCGTCGGCCTCGACTTCTCCGCACCGGCGGTCGACGTCGCCCGCGGCCTCGCGCGCGATCTCGGCCTCGGCCAGGACCGGGCCGCCTTCGTCGCGGCGGACGTGTACGACGCGGCCACCGCGGTTCCGGACCCGTCGTACGACATCGTCTACACCGGCGTCGGCGCGCTGTGCTGGCTGCCCGACATCGGGCGCTGGGCCGAGACGGCGGCCTCGCTGGTGGCGCCCGGCGGGTTCCTGTACCTCTCCGAGTTCCACCCGCTCACCGACGTCCTCGACGACGAGACCGGCTCGCGGATCACGTACGACTACTTCGCCCGTGACGCCTGGATCGAGGAGAGTCCGGGTTCGTACGCGGCGGAGGGCGCCGAGTTCGTCCACAACCGGCGCGTGGAGTGGCAGCATCCGGTCGGCGAGGTCGTCTCGGCGCTGGCGGCGGCCGGGCTGCGCATCGAGTTCCTGCACGAGCACGACGTCTCGCTGTTCCGGCGGTTCGAGTGCTTCGAGCGGCGGGACGGCTACTTCCGCTATCCGGCGGACCGGCCGCGGATCCCGCTGATGTACTCGCTCCGGGCCCGCAAGGACTGACGGCCGACCCCGCAGGCCGGGCCCGCCCGGCTGCCCCGTACCGTAAGGGTGTGTACCGGTTTCTGCTGACGCCCCGATGGTGGGGGATCAACGTCTTCGTGCTGTTGTCCATCCCCTTCTGCATCTTCATGGGGTCCTGGCAGCTGGGCCGGTTCGAGGACCGGGTCCAGGACCACCGCACGGCGACCGAGCAGGTCTCCGAGGCGCGGCACGAGGCGCCCCGGCCGCTCGGTGAGATGCTGCCGGTGACCAAGGCGACGTCCGGCAAGCAGGTGACCGCGACCGGCCGCTACGGCAAGCAGTTGCTGGTGCCCGGCCGGGAGCTCGACGGCAAGCAGGGCTTCTACGTCCTGACGCTGCTGCGGACCGACTCGGGCGAGGCGCTGCCGGTGGTACGGGGCTGGCTGCCCGGGGCCGCCGACGCGGCGAAGGCGCCCGCCGCGCCCACCGGTGAGGTCACGGTGACCGGGGTGCTCCAGGCGTCCGAGACGCCCGGTGACAACGGCGTCCGTGCGCAGGGCGGTCTGCCGGCAGGGCAGACCGGGGCGATCAGCGCGGCGTCTTTGGTGAACCTGGTGCCGTACGACGTGTACGACGCGTGGGTCACGTTGGCGAAGGGTGACTCGGGGATGAAGGCGGTGCCGGCGAGCGCGCCGCCGGGATCGGGGCTGGATCTGAAGGCGTTCCAGAACCTCGGTTACACCGCCGAGTGGTTCGCCTTCGTGGGGTTTGTGATCTTCATGTGGTTCCGGTTGCTGCGGCGTGAGGTGGAGTTCGCGCGGGATGCGGAACTGGGGTTGGTGGCGGAGGAGCCCGTCGCCGTGGACGCCGGCAGCAAGTGACGCGGCGTCGGTGCTGATGCCGGGTGGGTTCGCAGCCCGGCGGTGCGGGGTGCCGCTGCGCCCACCCGTGCCGCCCTTAGCGGCACGATTGCCCGCAGCTGAGGCACCTCAGGGGCGCGGGGAACTGCGCGACCGGCCACGACGGGCCCGCACGGGGGCTCCGTCAGAAACCCCAGCGGCGGCTAAGCGGACTCGACCCGCTTCTTCAGACCCGCCAGCGCCCGGTCGATGATGACCTTCTCCGCCTTGCGCTTGATCATGCCGAGCATCGGGATCTTGACGTCGACGGTCAGCGCGTACGTGACCTCCGTACCCCCCGCCCCCGCCGGCTTCAACAGGTACGTGCCGTCCAGGGACCGGAGCATCTGGGACTTGACGAGGGTCCAGGACACCTCGTTCTCGCCGGTCCACGTGTACGCGAGGACCTGGTCGTCCTTGATCGCACCGGCGTCCATGACGAGCCGGACCTGTTCGGCACGGCCCTGCTCGTCGGTCTTGAGTACCTCGGCCTCCTTCACCTCGCCGGTCCAGTCCGGGTAGCGGGCGAAATCGGAGATGACCGCCATGACGTCGGCCGGGGCCGCCTCGATGGTGATGCTCGAGCTGGTGTGTTCCGCCATCGCCGTGGCTCCTCCAGATACGGGCCGGTATGAGGTCGTCGTGCGCAAGCGTGCAGCGTGAAGGCTACCGCGCACGGGGCCCGCCGATCTCATCCGACCTGGGACGTCCTCACCATTCCAGCGCCCACGGTGTCCCGGTCCCCGCGAAGTGCCCCACGTTCACACACTCGGTCGCCCCGATCCGCATCCGCCGCACCAGCGGCTGGTGGACGTGCCCGAAGAGGGAGTAGCGGGGCCGGGTGCGGCGGATGGCGTCCAGCAGGGCCCGGCTGCCGCGCTCGAAGCGGCGCGCGACGGTGTCGTAGACCAGTTCGGGAACCTCGGGCGGGATGTGCGTGCACAGCACGTCGACCTCGCCGACGGCCTCTATCTTCGCCGCGTACTCCTCGTCGCTGATCTCGTACGGCGTGCGCATCGGCGTCCGCAGACCGCCGCCGACGAAGCCGAAGACCCAGCCGCCGATCTCGACGCGCTCGCCGTCGAGGACGGTCGTGCCGGGGCCGGCGTACTCCTGCCACAGGGGCGGCATGTCGACATTGCCGTAGGTCGCGTACGTAGGGGTGGGGAACGCGGCGAACATCTCGGCGTACTGCTTGCGCACCGCCTTCTCGATCACCGAGGCGCGGTCCTCGCCGACGCCGGCCCACAGCCGGGCCCCGAGCTCCCGCGCCTCCTGGAAGCGCCGGGCGGTGCGCAGCGCGACGATGCGGTCGGCGTTCTCCACGCCGAACAGGTCGGGGAAGATGCCGCGCGAGTGATCGGCGTAGTCGAGGAAGAGGACGAGGTCGCCCAAGCAGATCAGGGCGTCGGCGCCCTCGCCGGCCCTGGCCAGGTCACGGGCGTTGCCGTGCACGTCGCTGACCACGTGCACGCGCGTCCTGTGATTTCCGGCTGGTGTGGGTGCCATGGTGATCAAGGGTAGGTCGAGCGGCACAGTTGTGAACAGTGGCGGCCCTACCTGCGGTTACTGGCCAGTCAGTTAGTACGTGGACTACTGTGCGCAAAGGAATACCCAACTGTGTGACGCAGCGAACATCTCGACGGGACCCCCTGTCGGAAAACCTATACCGGCGGGTAACGTCCGGGCAGTCCAGTCGTGCTCTGCATTTCAACAAGTGAATGCCGGAGCACCTGCCCGAGCCTTGGACCGGACCGTCGCATCACACAACGTCGTGGCGCCGGCGCCCTATGAGGAGCAGCAGTCTTGCGCGAGTTCAGCCTTCCGGCTTTGTACGAGGTCCCTGCGGACGGCAATCTGACCGACATCGTCCGCAGAAACGCCGCGCAGCACCCGGACGTCGCCGTCATCGCCCGCAAGGTGAGCGAAGCGAAATGGGGGTCCCCCCAGACGAAGTCTGGGGGAGGCACCTGGCAGGACGTCACGGCCACCGCCTTCCTCGCCGAGGTGCACACGGCCGCGAAGGGGCTGATCGCCGCCGGGGTCGAGCCGGGCGACCGGGTGGGCCTGATGTCCCGCACCCGTTACGAGTGGACGCTGCTGGACTTCGCGATCTGGAGCGCGGGCGCGGTGACCGTGCCGGTGTACGAGACCAGTTCGCCGGAGCAGGTGCAGTGGATCCTCGGCGACTCGGGCGCGACCGCGTGCATCGTGGAGTCGGACGGTCACTCGGCCGCCGTCGAGTCGGTGCGTGACCGGCTGCCGGCGCTCAAGCACGTGTGGCAGATCGAAGGCGGCGGTATCGACGAGCTGGCCCGGCTCGGGCAGGACGTCACGGACCAGACGGTCGAGGAGCGCAGCTCGATCGCCAAGGCCGACGACCCGGCGACCATCGTCTACACCTCGGGCACCACCGGCCGTCCCAAGGGCTGTGTGCTCACCCACCGCAGCTTCTTCGCCGAGTGCGGCAACATCGTGGAGCGGCTGCGTCCGCTGTTCCGCACGGGCGAGTGCTCGGTGCTGCTCTTCCTGCCGCTCGCGCACGTCTTCGGGCGGCTCGTGCAGATCGCGCCGATGATGGCGCCGATCAAGCTCGGCTGCGTCCCGGACATCAAGAACCTCACCGACGAGCTGGCCGCGTTCCGCCCGACCCTGATCCTCGGAGTGCCGCGCGTCTTCGAGAAGGTCTACAACTCGGCGCGCGCCAAGGCGCAGGCCGACGGCAAGGGCAAGATCTTCGACAAGGCCGCCGACACGGCGATCGCGTACAGCAAGGCGCTGGACACCCCGTCGGGCCCGTCCCTCGGCCTGAAGATCAAGCACAAGACGTTCGACAAGCTCGTCTACAGCAAGCTCCGCGCGGTCCTCGGCGGCCGGGGCGAGTACGCCATCTCCGGCGGCGCCCCGCTGGGCGAGCGCCTCGGCCACTTCTTCCGCGGCATCGGCTTCACGGTCCTGGAGGGCTACGGCCTGACCGAGTCCTGCGCGGCCACCGCGTTCAACCCCTGGGACCGGCAGAAGATCGGCACGGTCGGCCAGCCGCTGCCCGGCTCGGTGGTCCGGATCGCCGACGACGGCGAGGTGCTGCTGCACGGCGAGCACCTGTTCAAGGAGTACTGGAACAACCCCGGCGCGACCGCCGAGGCGCTGGCCGACGGCTGGTTCCACACCGGTGACATCGGCACCCTCGACGAGGACGGGTACCTGAGGATCACCGGCCGCAAGAAGGAGATCATCGTCACCGCCGGCGGCAAGAACGTCGCCCCGGCCGTGATCGAGGACCGCATCCGGGCGCACGCGCTGGTCGCGGAGTGCATGGTGGTGGGCGACGGGCGGCCGTTCGTGGGCGCGCTGATCACCATCGACGAGGAGTTCCTGGGCCGTTGGTGCGCGGACCACGGCAAGCCGGCGGGTTCCACCGCGGCGTCGCTGTGCGAGGACCCGGACCTGCTGGCCGCGATCCAGGCGGCGGTCGACGACGGCAACGCCGCGGTGTCGAAGGCGGAATCGGTGCGGAAGTTCCGCATTCTGTCCTCCCAGTTCACGGAGGAGTCGGGCCACCTGACCCCCTCACTGAAGCTGAAGCGGAACGTGGTGGCGAAGGACTACGCGCACGAGGTCGAGGCGATCTACGCGAAGTAGCAGGGCTTTCCCGAGGCGTTCATGGCGCGGTGTCCTCGGCGAGGACCCGCGCCATGGTGCGTTCGGCGAGCGCGGTGATGGTCACGAAGGGGTTGACGCCGATCGACCCGGGCACGAGCGAGCCGTCGGTGACGTAGAGCCTGGGGTAGCCCTTCACGCGCCCGTAGTCGTCCGTCGCCCGGCCCAGCACGCAGCCGCCGAGCGGGTGGTAGGTGAAGTCGTCGGCGAAGATCTTGCTGCTCGATCCGAACAGGTCGTAGCGGTAGATCGTCGAGTTGGCCGCGTTGATCCGGTCGAACAGCTTCCTGGCCATGGCGACGGAGACCGCGCTGTGGGCGGCCGTCCAGCCGAGCCGCACCTCACCCGAGCCCGTGTCGTACGAGAAGGACGCCCGCTCCGGATTCCCGGTGATCGCCAGGTAGAGGCTCACCCAGTGTTCCAGCCCGGCCGGCAGCGGGGCGATCTCGGCGAAGACGCGGTTGCCGGCGTTGGCCCAGTCGTCGATGCCCATGACCGGCATGGTCGACTGGTTCGCGCCGACGGTGTCCCACAGGTGGTTGGCCCGGCCGAGCATCACGTTGCCGTTGGTGCCCCAGCCGGCGCCGACACTGGGGTCGAGATCGGGCAGGGTGCCCGTCTCCCGGGCGCGCAGCAGCAGTTCGGTGGTGCCGAGGCTGCCGCCGCCGAGGAAGAGGTACGTGCAGCCGTACTCCTTGGTCTCGACGACCCGGCCGGTCTCGTCGACGCGGTCGGCGGTCAGGACGTAGCTCCCGTCCGGCGCCCGGCTGATCGCGCGGACCTTCTCCAGGGTGTGGATCGTGACGTGGCCGGTGCCGAGCGCGGTGGCGAGGTAGGTCTTGTCGAGGCTGCGCTTGCCGTGGTTGTTGCCGTAGATGACCTCGCCGGCGAGGGCCGACTTCGGGGCGGTGCCGGCCGCCTCGCGCGCCATGTGGCCGAAGTCGTAGACGTTCGGCACGAAGGTGGTGCGCAGGCCGGTCTTCTCGGCGTGCCGGCGGGAGACGCGGGTGAAGCGGTACCACTCCGTGGACTCGAACCAGGCCGGGTCGACGGTGTTCACGCCGAGGGCGGCCCGGGCGCGCGGGAAGTACGTGCCGTACATCTCGTCGGCGTCGACGGTGGGGAACTGCTCGGCGAAGTAGGCCCTGGGCGGCGTGACCGCCATGCCGCCGTTGACCAGTGAGCCGCCGCCGACGCCCCGGCCGACGTAGACGGACATCTGCGCGAAGTGCACGCGGTCCAGGACGCCCGGGTAGCGGCCGATGTCCTGGTTGACGACGTCCAGCCAGAGGAAGGTGCCCAGGGGGGCCTCGGTGCGGGTGCGGAACCACATGGAGCGCTGGTCCGGGGTGCGGGTGGAGCAGAAGATCTTTCCGTCGGGGCCGGGGGTGTTCCAGAGCCGGCCCATCTCCAGCACGAGGGTGCGGATGCCGGCCTGGGCGAGGCGGAGGGCGGCTACGGCGCCGCCGTAGC
>NZ_MUKA01000365.1 GCF_002150735.1 Streptomyces africanus | reverse complement strand
CGGCGGAGCGGGGTGCCGCTGCGCCCACCCGTGCCGCCCCTGGGGGTACCTCCCAGGCCCTTAAGGCACTGGGGGAGGCACGACTGCCCGCAGCTTGGTTACTTCGTCACCGTGAAGTTGTGCAGGATCGCCGCCGTCAGTTCCGGGTCGCCTTCCGTCTTCAGGCGATCGGAGACCGACTCGGGTGTCACACGGCCGCAGGCCAGGCGGACGTATGTCTCCCAGTCGAGGGTGAGGGTGGCGGCGGGGCCGAGGGCGGGGGCCGTTTCGAGGGTGCCGCGGCCCTGGATGTCGACGCGGATCGTGCGCAGGAACTCGACGGGGCCGTGGACGTCGAAGACGACGGCCGAGCTGCGCGGTGCCTGCGCGTCCTCGGCGACCACGCGCGGGAGTTCGCCGAGGAGCACGTCACGGGCGACGTGCGCGCCGGGGGAGTCGAGGTTGCCGGGCCGGCCGAGGGCCGTGCGCAGGTCCTGCTCGTGCACCCACACGTCGAAGGCGTGCCGGCGCATGGACTCCTCGAGGGTCAGCTCCGTGCCGAGCGGGCCGCGCACCTTCGTGCCCGGGTCGCGCGACTCGTTGCGCAGCTGGCGGGTGCGGCGGATGACCACGTACTCCAGCTCGGAGGTCATCTCCGGTGCCGTGTGATGACGGCGGACGTCGACCTGCATCTCCATGTAGCGCTGGTGGTCGTTCGTCACGTGGAACAGGTCGCGCGGCAGCGTGTGGATGGGGCGCGGGTCGCCCAGCATCTCGCAGTCCAGGCCGATGACATGGGAGACCACGTCCCGCACCGACCACCCGGGGCACGGCGTCCGCCGGTTCCACTCGGCCTCCGCGAGCGGCTGGAGCAGCTCGGATATCGCTTCGACGGAGTGGGTCCAGGCGTCGGCGTAGGGCTGGAGGGTGGGATGCAGACTCACGGAACGGGACCCCTCGGCGGTCGGTGCACGGGCAGGTGGTGGCGGTTGCCAGTGGGAGGTGGCGGCTGTCGGCGGGTGTCTTGGCAGCTAAGTTACGCTGCTGTGAGGCACCCCGGCAGTGCTTTCGTGTGACGATCGTAGGCCCGTGGGGAACCCCATGTGGACGGGTCGAATGCCAGGACGGTGGTAGTGTGCGCGCCTCTGTGATCCAGATCGCCGTAGACGAGGGCGAATCGGTCGAATCGCGCCGCCGGCGGGTGGCCTCGATGGTCCGGGAGCAGGCCGGGGCGGATCTCGTCGTCCTGCCGGAGCTGTGGACCACGGGTGCCTTCGCCTACGAGGCGTTCGGGCAGGAGGCCGAGCCGCTCGAAGGACCGACGTACGAGGCGATGGCGAAGGCCGCGAGCGACGCCGGTGTGTGGCTGCACGCGGGGTCCGTTCCCGAGCGTGATCCCGACGGTCCCCTCTACAACACCTCCCTCGTCTTCTCCCCCTCCGGCGACCTCGCCGCCGCCTACCGCAAGATCCACCGGTTCGGCTTCGACAAGGGCGAGGCCGTGCTGATGGGCGCCGGGTCCGAGCTGGTGACGGTCCGTCTGCCGTCGACCACCCTGGGCCTCGGCACCTGTTACGACCTCCGGTTCCCCGAACTCTTCCGCGGTCTCGTCGACGCCGGTGCCGAGACGCTCGTGGTCCCGGCGGGCTGGCCGGAGCGCCGCCGGTCGCACTGGACGCTGCTGGCTCAGGCGCGGGCGGTCGAGAACCAGTCGTTCGTCGTCGCGTGTGGAACGGCCGGGACGCACGCCGGAGTTCCCCAGGCCGGTCACTCGATCGTGGTCGACCCGTGGGGCGAGGTGCTGGCCGAGGCGGGCGCCGGCGAAGAGGTGCTGACGGTGGAGTTCGACCCGGGCAAGGTCGCGACGACGCGGGAGCAGTTCCCGGCGCTGAAGGACCGGGTGCTGGGCCTCCAGCCTCCTCGCAGGCCCTGAGGACGCGCCCTCAGCCCTCCCGCTCCTTCTCCGCCAGGTGGATCACGCACACCGCCACCGCGATCAGCAGCGCCGGATCCGCGTCCTCGCGCACGACGTCCACGCCGTAGGAGTCCCGTACGGTCAGCCACCGCCGGGAGACCACCGCCAGCAGCTCCCCGTCGTACTCGACGGCGAACTCCCGGTCGAGGATCTTGCCGCTGACGTCCAGCTCGTTGCCGTCGGCCAGGGACACCCGGTAGTGGTTGCGCAGCAGGGACAGCCGTTTGCGGCGGATCGTCGCCAGCGGCTCGCCGCCCCGCTGGAGCACCATCGTGTCGCGCAGGGCGAGCATCTTCTGGTGGATGTCGACCAGGACGCGCCCCTGGGTGTCCTTCAGCTCCCAGGTGTCCCGCAGGCGCAGTGCCTTGCCGTCGACGAGGAACACCTTGGAGCCGCGGTCGTCCTCGATCCAGTAGTCGTCGCCGAAGCCGAGGAGCCGGTCGTACACGAGGAATCTCATGACACCAGGGCTTCCCCGGCGCCGCTGCCGAAACGCCGCCGATAGGCCGACGGGCTGAGCCCGGTCACCCGCCGCAGCCGGCTGCGCAGGTTGGCGGCCGTGCCGAGCCCGCTGCGGGCCGCCACCACGTCCAGCCGTTCCTCGCCCCGCTCGATCAGCCGGCAGGCCAGCGCCACCCGCTCCCCGGTCAGCCACGCGAGCGGCGTCGTCCCGAGCTGGGCGCGGAAGCGCCGGTGGAGCGTGGCCGGGCTGACACGCGCGCGTGCGGCCAGGTCCGCCACCGTCAGCGGCTCGCCCAGCCGCTCCTGCGCCCATTCCAGCAGGGGTGCCAGGGACTCGTCCCGCACGTCCGGGACCGGCCGCTCCACGAACTGCCGCTGCCCGCCGTCCCGGTGCGCGGCGAACACCAGCCGCCGGGAGACGTGGTTGGCGATCTCGGCGCCATGATCACGCCGTACGACGTGCAGGCCCAGGTTTAGCGCCGAGGCGCTGCCGGAGGCGGTCAGGATGTCGCCGTCGTCCACGAACAGCACGTCCGGCTCCAGCCGCACCTCGGGGAACCTCGCGCGGAAGGACTCCGCCCACATCCAGTGGCAGGCCGCCCGCCGCCCGTCCAGCAGCCCGGCCTCCGCCATCGTGAAGGCACCCGAGCAGAACCCGACGAGCCGCGCGCCACGCGCGTGTGCCCGGCGTACGGCGTCCAGGACGCGCGGCGCGCGGGGCGTGCCGGTGTCGGGCCGGTTCGGCACGATCAGGGTGTCCGCCTCCTCGGCGGCCTCCAACCCGGCCACGCCGGTGAGCGTGAAGAAGCCGTCCCGCATACGCGTGTGCGGCGCGGCGGCGCACAGCCGGAAGTCGTACAGCTCCCGCCCCAGCTCCGGCCTGCGCAGCCCGAAGACCTCGATGGCGCAGCTCATCTCGAAGGGGTTCGAGTTCTCGTCCACCATCAGGACGACCCGGTGCGGGCGATGCGAGGATCCTTGCGGCATGTGCGATTTCTAGCACTCGCGCGACCCGCACGGCACCCCGGAAGATCACCTCATGACCCAGGAACCCGTCTCCCTCGCCCACGCCCTGGCCTCCTTCTCCGAGCAGTGGAGCCCGCGCATCGTCACCGCCGTCAACGACTACGACGTCCGCGTCGCGAAGGTCGAGGGCGAGCACGTCTGGCACGTCCACGACCACACCGACGAGTTCTTCCTCGTCCTCGACGGCGAGCTGCACATCGGCCTGCGCGAGCCGGCCGGCGAGCGCACGGTCGTGCTCCCCAGGGGCAGCGTCTTCACCGTCCCGCGCGGCACCGAGCACAAGCCGTACGCCCCCGTACCGACCGCGATCCTGATGTTCGAACCCACCGGCACCCTCACGGTCGGCGACCGCCACGACGACGTGCCCGAGCACGTGGACGCCACCACCGGCCACGCCCTGGACCGGCTGTCAGTGCCGGATGACACCCTGGACGCATGAACCACTCCGCACCCCGACGGGCCCGCGTCCGCGCCCCCGAGCTGACCGGCAAGGGCGGCTGGCTGAACACGGGCGGCCAGCAGTACAGCCTCGCCGACCTGCGAGGACGCATCGTCATCCTGGACTTCTGGACGTTCTGCTGCATCAACTGCCTCCACGTCCTGGACGAACTGCGCGAGCTGGAGGACAAGCACCGGGACACGGTGGTGGTCATCGGGGTGCACTCGCCGAAGTTCGTGCACGAGGCGGAGCACCGGGCGGTGGTGGACGCCGTCGAGCGGTACGGCGTGGAACACCCGGTGCTCGACGACCCCGAGCTGGCCACGTGGAAGCAGTACGCCGTGCGCGCCTGGCCGACGCTCGTCGTGATCGACCCCGAAGGGTACGTCGTCGCGCAGCACGCCGGTGAGGGGCATGTGCACGCCATCGAGCGGCTGGTGGCGGAGCTGGAGGCCGAGCACGAGGCCAAGGGGACGCTGCGGCGAGGCGACGGGCCGTACGTGCCGCCGGAGCCGGAGCCGACGGTGCTGCGGTTCCCGGGGAAGGCGCTGCTGCTGCCGTCGGGGAACTTCCTGGTGAGTGACACGACCCGGCATCAGCTGGTGGAGCTCGCCGAGGACGGGGAGAGCGTCGTACGGCGGATCGGGTCCGGCACGCGCGGGTTCGCCGACGGACCGGCGGACACGGCCGCCTTCAACGAGCCGCAGGGGCTCGCCCTGCTCGACGACGGGTCGGTGGTCGTCGCCGACACCGTCAACCACGCCCTGCGGCGGCTGGACCTCAGCACCGGCGAGGTCACCACCCTCGCCGGCACGGGCCGGCAGTGGTGGCAGGGCTCCCCCACCTCGGGCCCGGCCCGCGAGGTCGACCTCTCCTCCCCGTGGGACGTCGCCCTCTGGCAGGGCAAGGTCTGGATCGCCATGGCCGGTGTCCACCAGTTGTGGGCGTACGACCCGCAGGACGGGACGGTCGCGGTCGCGGCCGGGACGACGAACGAGGGGCTGGTGGACGGCCCGGGGGCCGAGGCCTGGTTCGCGCAGCCCTCCGGCCTCGCCGCCACGCCCGACCGCCTCTGGCTCGCCGACTCCGAGACGTCCGCCCTGCGCTGGGTGGACCCGGACGGCGCCGTCCACACCGCCGTCGGCACCGGCCTGTTCGACTTCGGCCACCGGGACGGCGCCGCCGGACAGGCCCTGCTCCAGCACCCCCTGGGCGTCACCGCGCTGCCGGACGGGTCCGTCGCCGTCGCCGACACCTACAACCACGCCCTGCGGCGCTACGACCCCGCGACCGGCGAGGTCACCACCCTGGCCACGGACCTGCGCGAGCCCAGCGACGCCGTCCTCGCCGGCGACGACATCGTGGTCGTGGAGTCGGCCCGGCACCGGCTGACCAGGCTGCGGCTGCCGGAAGAGGCGGTGAAGGTGCCCGAGGTCGCCCACCGCACCCAGCGGGAGGCCACCGAAGTCACCCCCGGGCGGCTCCGGTTGGACGTGATCTTCCAGGCCCCGGCGGGCCAGAAGCTCGACACCCGCTACGGCCCCTCCACACGCCTGCTGGTCTCCTCCACCCCGCCGGAGCTGCTGCGCGGCGGCGAGGGCGCGGGGACGGACCTGTCCCGCACCCTCGAACTCGAACCGTCCGTGAGGGAGGGCGTGCTGCACGTCTCGGCGATGGCCGCCTCCTGCGACGACGATCCCGCCAACGCGTACCCGGCCTGTCACGTCCATCAGCAGGACTGGGGCGTCCCCGTCCGTCTCACGGAGACGGGGACGGACCGGCTTCCCCTGGTGCTGGCCGGGATGGACGAGGCGTAGGTCCTCACACCCCCGCGTCCTCCGGGACCTCCTCGTCCTCCGGCACCGTCTCTTCCCGGGTGGCCTTCCGGCGCAGGTTCTCCACGTCCGTCTGCAGGCCGATGAGGAGCGTGTGGAGCTCGTCCAGGACGCTCACCGGGACGATGGGGGTGTGGTTGCCGACCTCCGGTTCGAGGAGGAGCAGCCGGTCGAGGGAGTCCCGGGCGCCCGTGACGCTCTGCCGCAGGACCTGCCGGTGTTCCGCGGCGCGCTGGCTGGCGGGCCGGTGCACTTCCCGCGGCTGGTCTTCCCGCGGCCGGTCTTCCTGCGGGTGGTCTTCCTGCGGCCGGCCGCCCAGGTCCGGGCCCGGGAGCCAGGCGGCTCGGTGGGTGCCCGCGTCCGTGCTGTCCGTCTCACCCCGGGTCGGGATCACGACGGCCTTGGGAGGGTGCGCCTTGAGGGCTCGCTCAGGGTTGGAAGCCCAGACGACGTCCCACTGGTGCAGCATCACCGGCACACCGTCGGCGTCACGCTCGATCCGGTCGGGACTGTCGAGGTCGACCTTGAAATGGACGTACGGCGTACTGTCCTGCCCTTCCGTCTTCTGCTTGTGGATGAGCTGGCGCATCGTCACCGCGTTCTCCGGCAGGGCGTCGCTGCGGAACCGGTTCGCGGCCAGCGCGAGGGTCCACAGCCCCAGCTCGTTGTGCTGCTGGGACAGGTCCTCGACGACCTGGTTGACATCGGCGCGGAACGGGACGCCGCCCTTCTCCTTGGCGGCCATGAGCGCCGAACCGACGTTCCGGGTGAGGAGTTTGTCGGCGATCAGCGCCACGCCCCCGGCGACGGCCAGGGTGCAGCGCGCGTCGATGTCACCGGCCAGGGCGGGCTTCACCAGGTTCGTGAAGTCGTCCGTGGGGCGGGGCTCCCACTCCTGGATGACGTCGGAGGTGAGGACACCGCCGTTGTTCCAGGCGTTGCGCGCCTGGGTGGTGACGTGCTTCTTGTACGAGCGCCACGGCAGGTCGATCAGTGGACCGAGCAGTTCCGCGAACCCCTTCAGGCCCATGCGCTTTCCGCCCTTGATGGCCTTGGCCTGGTCCTTCAGGGGGTCCAGCAGCTCCGGCCGGGTCAGGGCGTGCACCAGGTAGACGCTGCGCCACAGGGCGGTGCCGGGCGGCTCGCAACCCGTGTCGGCGGCGAACACCCTCGGGAGCTCCTCCACGGGGATGCGGCCGACGGCCAGACCGTAGACGATCTGCAGATCGTCCTTGGGCACCAGGGAGTCGCCCAGCTGGATCACGCGCTTGAGGGCGCGGGTGGCGACCTCGACGTTCTGGGCGGCCGTGTCCCACTGCTTGAACTCGACGTGCACCGAGGCAAGTACGGAGCGGATGGCGTCGTCGAAGATGTCCTCCGCGGCCAGCAGATGCCCGGGGTGCCCCTCCGCCCCGACGGCGATCTGGGCCGGGAGGACGTAGGTCTGGGCGATCTGGGCGGTGCGTGTCCCGGGCTGTTCCTCGGTGATGCCCCGGGCGAACTCCTCCCGAAGGCTCCGGCGCCACTTCTCCCGGTTCGCGGCGAGTCGCTGCCCGAGCGGGCTGCCGCCCTGCGCGGCCGGTGCGGCGGTGTTCTTGCCGAAGAGGGAGTCCACGGCGAGCCCGGCCGTCTCCGCCGCGTCCGCGTCCGGCCCGGCGAGGACGGCCCAGGCACTCGCGAGCCGGGTGATGCCGTCCCGTACGACGAGGGTGTGGAAGGACTCGGTGCCGTCCTCGAAGGCGATCTCGACGGGGTGTGCGATGAGGTTGCGGGTGACCTTGCGGGCCAGGACGGAGGGCGCGTAGCTGTTGAGCGACAGCGTGCCGTGGATGGTCTGCCACACGTGGTTCCGCAGGTGGGCGAGGTCCTGGTAGCGGTAGCGCACGATGGCGCAGGGGCGGTCGGCGTCCGTGATCCCCTGGACCTGGGGATCCGGGATCTCCATGACCTCCATCCCGGTGCGGGGCTGGATGCCGGGCAGCATCTCGCTGAGGTGGACGCGCGTGACGACCGAGTGCAGGGTCGCGCCGTCGACGTTCTCCACCATCAGCAGTCCTGACGGCTCCGCGGCGGTGGGCCTCAGCTGCACGGCGACGCCGTCGGGGCTGGTCGTGGCCCGGGCGACGGCCTGCCAGGCGGCTTCCGGCAGCAGCGTCACCGGGTTGGCCCGGCCCGCCTCGACCACCTTCGCGAGGTCCGCGTCCGCGGTGGCGACCGGCAGCTCGGACTCGACGTTGGACACCAGTACGGATTCGGAACCCCACTGCACGGTGAAGGAGCGGGGGGCGGCTTGAACGGGCATGGGTGAGTCCTCCAGGACACGGGAGCGGATAGGGCGGGCCGGCGCGGGGCCGGGATGCGG
>NZ_MUKA01000364.1 GCF_002150735.1 Streptomyces africanus | reverse complement strand
ATGAACACGTCCAGTTCGCCGACCGTCTTGGCGCGCAGCACCCCCTCGACGCGCTCGGCGTGCTCGTCCGCGGTGAGACGGCCCTCGGCGAGGGCGTCGCGCAGGATGTCGGCGATGCGGTCCCGCTCGGCGTCGGAGGCACGGAGCTCGGAGACGGCGGGCGCGGTCTGCTTCTGAAGGTCCACGGCAGCAGCGTACCGAAACACGATAGATCGCGACACCCCCCGTGGGGCCGGTATGTCGCGGCCGAGTGTGACGAACTGAGCCTTACCTCAGGGGCTCACTGCCGGAGGCAGGTTCTAGGCTGTTGGCGCTCGCCAAAGGAGGCGGGCCGCCGTCTGTCGAGTGAGGAATGGGCTGAGATGCCTGAGTTCGCGTACACCGATCTGCTTCCCCAAGGGGAGGACACCACGCCGTACCGGCTGGTGACCTCCGAGGGCGTCTCCACGGTCGAGGGGCCGGACGGGCGGACCTTCCTCAAGGTGGAGCCGGAGGCGCTGCGCAAGCTCGCCGAGGAGGCCATCCACGACATCCAGCACTACCTGCGCCCGGCCCACCTCGCGCAGCTGCGCCGCATCATCGACGACCCCGAGGCGTCGGGCAACGACAAGTTCGTGGCGCTGGACCTGCTGAAGAACGCGAACATCGCGGCGGCGGGCGTCCTGCCGATGTGCCAGGACACGGGCACGGCGATCGTGATGGGCAAGCGCGGCCAGAACGTGCTGACGGCGGGCAGCGACGAGGAGGCCCTGTCCCGCGGCATCTACGACGCGTACCAGAACCTCAACCTGCGCTACTCGCAGATGGCTCCGCTCACCATGTGGGAGGAGAAGAACACCGGCTCCAACCTGCCCGCCCAGATCGAGCTGTACGCGACCGACGGCGGCGCCTACAAGTTCCTGTTCATGGCGAAGGGCGGCGGCTCCGCCAACAAGTCGTTCCTCTACCAGGAGACGAAGGCCGTCCTGAACGAGGCCTCCATGATGAAGTTCCTGGAGGAGAAGATCCGCTCGCTGGGTACGGCGGCCTGCCCGCCCTACCACCTGGCGATCGTGGTCGGCGGTACGAGTGCCGAGTACGCGCTGAAGACCGCGAAGTACGCCTCCGCGCACTACCTGGACGAGATCCCGGCGGAGGGTTCGGCGCTCGGGCACGGCTTCCGGGACAAGGAGCTGGAGCAGAAGGTCTTCGAGCTGACGCAGAAGATCGGGATCGGGGCGCAGTTCGGCGGCAAGTACTTCTGCCACGACGTGCGCGTGGTCCGCCTGCCGCGGCACGGCGCCTCCTGCCCCGTCGCCATCGCCGTGTCCTGCTCCGCCGACCGTCAGGCCGTCGCGAAGATCACGGCCGAGGGCGTCTTCCTGGAGCAGCTGGAGACGGACCCGGCGCGGTTCCTGCCGGAGACGACGGACGAGCACCTGGACGAGGCGGGGGACGTCGTCAAGATCGACCTCAACCAGCCGATGGACACGATCCTGGCCGAGCTGACGAAGTACCCGGTCAAGACCCGCCTCTCCCTCACCGGCCCCCTCGTCGTCGCCCGCGACATCGCGCACGCCAAGATCAAGGAGCGGCTGGACGCGGGCGAGGAGATGCCGCAGTACCTGAAGGACCACCCGGTGTACTACGCGGGTCCGGCGAAGACGCCCGAGGGCTACGCGTCGGGCTCCTTCGGCCCGACGACCGCCGGCCGGATGGACTCCTACGTCGAGCAGTTCCAGGCGGCGGGCGGCTCCAAGGTGATGCTGGCCAAGGGCAACCG
>NZ_MUKA01000363.1 GCF_002150735.1 Streptomyces africanus | reverse complement strand
CCGCACCACGCTGTCCCCGACCCAGACCGTGCGCCCGCCGCGGAGGGCGGTCGGTCCGGTCGGTGTCCCTCGGCATGACTAGGATGTTGCACGCTCAACAAAACGGGGGCGCGTACGAACGCCGCCGCGGCACGCGCCGTGGCTGCCCGGTCGGCGCGTCCCGCCATGTGACCGCCGAACCGGCCGCGCACGCACGGGAGTTCCGCTCGCCCCGTCAGCCGGTGACCGATCGATCGGAGAGCCGTCATGCCGTTGCTCGACACCAGGACCTGGCAGCCCCAGACCCTGACGGGCCCCGGGTACACCGTCACCGAGCCCGCCACCGGCCAAGCCCTCGGCAGCCTCACCCTCGCCGGCCCGAAGGACGTCGAGGCGGCGGCCGAGAGGGCCGCCGTCGCCCAGCGCGAGTGGGCTCGTGCCCCGCACTTCGCCCGGGCCGCCGTGCTCCGCAAGGCAGGCGACCTGTTCACGGCACACGCCGCAGAACTGCGCGAATGGCTCGTCCGCGAGTCCGGTTCCGTCCCCGGCAAGGCCGACTTCGAACTGCACGTCGCCGCCCAGGAGTGCTACGAGGCCGCGGCCCTCGCCTCCCGCCCGGCCGGCCAGGTCCTGCCCAGCGAGGCGCCGCGCCTGTCGTACACGCGCCGCGTCCCGGCCGGTGTCGTAGGCGTGATCTCCCCGTTCAACGCCCCACTGATCCTGTCCATCCGCTCCGTCGCACCGGCCCTGGCCCTCGGCAACGCCGTCGTCCTCAAGCCGGATCCGCGCACCGCCGTCTGCGGAGGACTGTCCCTCGCCGCGGTCTTCGCCGCCGCGGGCCTGCCGCAGGACCTGCTGCACGTGCTCCCCGGCGGCCCGGACGCCGGACAGGCCCTGGTCGCCGACCCGCGCGTGCCGGTCATCTCCTTCACCGGTTCCACCCCCGCCGGGCGGGCCGTGGGGGAGGCCGCCGGCCGCCACCTCAAGCGGGCCCACCTGGAACTGGGCGGCAACTCGGCCATGATCGTGCTGGCGGACGCCGACCTCGACGCGGTGATCTCCACCGCCGCCTGGGGCTCCTTCTTCCACCAGGGCCAGATCTGCATGACGACCGGACGCCACCTGGTGCACGCGTCCCTGTACGACGAGTACGTCGAGCGGCTCGCCGCCAAGGCGGACTCGCTCGCCGTCGGCGACCCGTACCGCGAACAGGTCCACCTGGGCCCGATCATCGACTCCGGCCAGCTCGCCAAGATCAGCGGCCTGGTCGAGTCCAGCAAGGCCGCGGGCGCCAAACTCGCCGCGGGCGGCACCCACGACCGGCTCTTCTACCGGCCCACGGTCCTCGCCCACGTCGGCGACCACACCCCGGCGTACACGGAGGAGGTCTTCGGGCCCGTGGCGCCCGTACGCTCCTTCACCACCCCCGACGAGGCGGCGGCCCTGGCCGCGCAGAGCTCCTACGGACTCTCCCTGGGCATCGTCACCCGCGATACGGCCCGCGGCCTGGACCTCGCCGAGCGCATACCGACCGGCATCGTCCACATCAACGACCAGACCGTCAACGACGAGGCCGTGGCACCCTTCGGCGGAGTGGCCGCCTCCGGCACCGGCGCCCGCTTCGGCGGCGAGGCCAACCTGGAGGCCTTCACCGAACTGCGCTGGACGACGGTACGCGGAGACGTGGCTCCCTATCCGTTCTAGGCCTGCGGCGCCTGCTGGCCCTCCTGGGCCTGCTGCTCGGCGATCGCCTTGCGGACCTCGTCCATGTCGAGGTTGCGGGCCTGCCCGATGACGTCCGTCAGGGCGGCCTCGGGCAGGGCGCCCGGCTGGGCGAACACGGCGACCTGGTCACGGACGATCATCAGCGTCGGAATCGACTGGATACCGAAGGCCGCGGCCAGCTCCGGCTGCGCCTCGGTGTCCACCTTGCCGAACACGAGGTCCGGGTTCTCCTCCGCCGCCTTCTCGTAGACCGGCGCGAACTGCTTGCACGGCCCGCACCAGGACGCCCAGAAGTCGATCAGGACGAACTCATTGTCCGTGACCGTCTGGTCGAAGTTCTCCTTGGTGAGCTCCACGGTGCTGCTCATGGCGTAAATCCCTCTTCCTGGTGTGGGTCAAGCCGTCGGCACAACACGGCCGACCTGGTACGTATTCCGCGCCCCTACCCGTGTGGCCAGGGCGCACACCACCCACCAGACTGACCTCATGACGGAAACGGAAACCAACACGTACGACGTCGTGGTGCTCGGGGCCGGGCCCGTGGGGGAGAACGTCGCCGACCGCACCCGCGCCGCCGGCCTGACCACCGCGGTCGTGGAGAGCGAACTGGTCGGCGGCGAGTGCTCCTACTGGGCGTGCATGCCCAGCAAGGCCCTGCTGCGGCCGGTCATCGCCCGCGCCGACGCCCGCCGCGTGCCGGGCCTGAGCCAGTCGGTGCAGGGCCCCCTCGACTCCTCCGCGGTCCTCGCCCACCGGGACTACTACACCTCGAACTGGAAGGACGACGGTCAGGTCGGATGGCTCGACAGCATCGGCGCCGACCTGTACCGCGGCCACGGCCGCCTCACCGGCCCGCGCACGGTGACGGTCACCGGCCCGGACGGCGGTGACCGCGTCCTGACCGCCCGGCACGCCGTCGCCGTCTGCACCGGCAGCCGCGCCGCCCTGCCCCGCCTGCCCGGACTCGACGAGGTCCGGCCGTGGACCAGCCGGGAGGCCACCAGCTCCAAGAACGTGCCCGGCCGCCTGATCGTGGTCGGCGGCGGCGTCGTCGCCACCGAGATGGCCACCGTCTGGCAGGCCCTCGGCTCGAAGGTCACCATGCTGGTCCGCGGCAAGGGCCTGCTCCCGCGGATGGAGCCCTTCGCCGGAGAACTCGTCGCCGAGGCGCTCACCGAGGCCGGCGCCGACGTCCGCACCGCCACGTCGGTGGAGTCGGTGACCCGCCAGAACGGCACCGTCGTCGCCGTCACGGACGCCGGCGACCGCGTCGAGGGCGACGAGATCCTCTTCGCGACCGGCCGCGCGCCGCGCACCGACGACCTCGGCCTGGAGACGATCGGCCTGGAACCGGGCTCCTGGCTCGACGTCGACGACAGCCTCCGCGTCACCGGCCACGACTGGCTGTACGCGGTCGGCGACGTCAACCAGCGCGCCCTCCTCACCCACCAGGGCAAGTACCAGGCCCGCATCGCGGGCGCCGCCATCGCCGCGCGGGCCACCGGCGAGACCCTCCTCGCACAGCCGTGGGGCGCGCATGCCGCGACCGCCGACCACGCCGCCGTCCCCCAGGTCGTCTTCACCGACCCGGAGGCGGCGGCCGTCGGCCTGTCACTCGCCGAGGCCGAGCAGGCGGGGCACCGGGTGAAGGCCGTCGACGTGGACCTGTCCACCGTCGCGGGCGCGGGCCTGTACGCCGACGGCTACAAGGGCCGCGCCCGCATGGTCGTGGACCTGGAGGACGAGATCCTGCGCGGAGTGACCCTCGTCGGCCCCGGCGTCGGCGAGCTCATCCACTCCGCCACGATCGCCGTCGCCGGCCAGGTCCCGATCGGCCGCCTGTGGCACGCCGTCCCGTCGTACCCGACGATCAGCGAGGTGTGGCTGCGGCTGCTGGAGGCCTACCGCGACGCCTGACCTCGGGGTCGTCCGGCCGGTCCGGCCCGGGGCGGTTCCCGCCGGGCGCGGGACCGGCCCCGGGCTTCCGGCGCCGGCCGGACCCGACGGTCACGCGTGCGCGGGCACCACCAGCTCCCGGTAGTCGTCGCTCCACAGGTCCTCCTCCGCCTCCGGCAGCAACAGCACCCGGTCCGGGCGCAGCGCGTCGACGGCGCCTTCGTCGTGCGTGACCATGACGATCGCGCCCGGGTACGTGCCCACCGCGGCCAGGACCTCGGCACGCGAGGCCGGGTCGAGGTTGTTGGTGGGCTCGTCGAGGAGCAGCACGTTCGCGCCCGAGTGCACCAGCCCCGCCAGGGCGAGCCGGGTCTTCTCGCCGCCGGAGAGGACACCGACGCGCTTGTCGGTGTCGTCGCCGGAGAACAGGAACGCCCCCAGGACCTGGCGGACTTCGCCGTCGGCGAGATGCGGGGCGGCACCCGCCAGATGCTCACGCACCGTCAGTTCCTGTTCCAGCGTGTCGTGTTCCTGGGCGAAGTAGCCGAGGCGCAGCCCGTGCCCGTGGACCACCCGCCCGTCGTCCGGCGCGTCCTGCCCGGCGAGGATCCGCAACAGGGTCGTCTTTCCGGCGCCGTTGGGCCCGAGCACCACCAGGCGGCTGCCCCGGTCGACGGCGAGATCGACGCCCCGCAGGACGTGCTGCCCGCCGTAGGACCTGGTCAGGCTGACCGCGCCGAGCGGGATCCGGCCACAGGGCGCCGGCTCGGGCAGCCGGATCCTGGCCGTCTTCTCGGCGCGCCGGGCCGGTTCCAGGTCCGCGAGCATCCGGTCGGCGCGGCGGGCCATGTTCCGCGCGGCCACCGCGGTCGCCACCCGGGCCCGCATCTTGCCGGCCTGGGCGTGCAACGCCGCCGCCTTGCGCTCGGCGTTCGCCCGCTCGCGGGCCCGCCGCCGCTCGTCGGCGTCCCGCTGGGCCAGATACTTGTCCCAGCCGGTGTTGTGGACGTCGAGCGCGGCCCGTCCCGGATCCAGGTGGAAGACCCGGTTCACGGTGCCGGCCAGCAGGGACGTGTCGTGGCTGATCATCACCAGCCCGCCCTGGTGGCCGTTGAGGAACCCGCGCAGCCAGGCGACCGAGTCCGCGTCCAGATGGTTCGTCGGCTCGTCCAGCAGCAGCGTGCCGTGCCCGGCGAACAGGATGCGGGCCAGCTCCACGCGCCGGCGCTGACCGCCCGACAGGGCGCGCAGCGGCCGGTCCATCAGTCCCGCCGGCAGTCCGACGCCGGCGGCGACCCGGGCGGCCTCCGCCTCGGCCGCGTATCCGCCGCGCGCCTGGAACTCGGCCTCGGCCCGCACATAGGCGTTCATCGACCGCTCCGTCCCGTCGGCCATCGCGGCCTCGGCGCGGCGCAGCGCCCGTACGGCGTGGTCCAGGCCGCGCGCGGACAGGATCCGGTCGGTGACGGTGACCGACTGGTCGGCCGCGCGCGAGTCCTGCGGGAGATGACCGACGTCACCGGTGCGGGCGACGGTCCCGGCGGCGGGCCGCAGGGTGCCCGCCAGGGTGTGCAGCAGGGTCGTCTTCCCCGCGCCGTTGCGGCCGACCAGGCCGATGCGGTCGCCGGGGGAGACATGGAAGGAGACGCCGGACAGCAGCAGACGCGCGCCCACGCGCACGTCGACGTCACGAACGGTGATCATGAGAAAACGCTCCGAACAAGCAATCCGAACAAGCAGAGGACACACGGGTGGCGTGGAAGCGGGTCCTCGGCTAGGAAATTCGGGGCGTAGACATGGACGTCACGGTAACGGAGGCGCCTGCCGGGCGCCTCCGAATTTCCGCGGCGGCCGGCGTCATGGCGGCGGTCGGCGTTACGGCAGCTCGAAGCCGAGCGCCCGCGCGGCCTCCTCCGGCGTCGGCTGAGCCCAGCGCTCCGTCACCGCCTGGTTCGACGACAGCGACCGCGGCTCGGCCCGGTCGAGATACAGGACTCCGTCGAGATGGTCCGTCTCGTGCTGCACGATCCGCGCGGGCCAGCCCGTGAACACCTCGTCCAGCGCGTGCCCGTGCTCGTCCTGCCCGGTCAGCTGCACCTCCGCGGCCCGCGCCACCACCGCCTGCCAGCCCGGCACGCTCAGACAGCCCTCGAAGAACGCGGCCCGCGCGCCGCCGACGGGCTCGTAGACGGGATTGACCAGCACCCGGAACGGCTGCGGCACCCGCCCGCGCGCCAGCCGCACCTCCTCCGGCACCGGCGCCGGATCCTCGATCACGGCGATCCTGAGCTCCACACCGACCTGCGGCGCCGCCAGGCCGACCCCGGGCGCCGCGCGCATGGTGACCCGCAGGGCCTCGACGAACCGGGCCAGCAGCGCGGGCCCCAGCTGACCGTCGTACGGCTCGGTGCCGCGCCGCAGCACCGGATCGCCGGCCGCCACGATGGTCAACGGGCCGCCACCGGCGAGGAGTTCCTCGACCCGCTCGGCCAGGGGTGCACGATCGCTCGGATTTCCCATCGCGTCAGGATGACATGGCACCCCCCACCCTCGCGTGTCTCACGTCACACGCACTCCCCGGGAACCGGACGCCCCTTCGGCCCGACTACTGCACCGCAACGGCCACCAAGACGTCCCCGGGAGAACCCGCCGATGACCACCGCTCCCTCGACCACAACGGACGAGGCCCCGCGACCCGCCGCCCCGGCGCCGTCGAAGAACAGCTGGGCCCCCCTACGCCCGCTGATCCTCCGCCTGCACTTCTACGCCGGGGTACTGGTGGCGCCGTTCCTCCTCGTCGCCGCCACCACCGGCCTGCTGTACGCCGCCTCCTTCCAGGCCGAGAAGATCGTGTACGACCACGAACTGACCGTCCCCGCGGGCGAGCGGAAGCTGCCGATCAGCGAGCAGGTGACCGCCGCCCGGAAGGCCCACCCCGAGGGCACGGTCTCGGCCGTACGGCCCTCACCCGAGGCGGACGCGACGACCAGGGTGATGCTGTCCGGTGTCCCGGGCGTCGACGAGGGGCACACGCTCGCGGTGTTCGTCGACCCGTACACCGCGAAGGTGCGCGGCTCCCTCGAGCAGTACGGCTCGACCGGCGCGCTGCCCCTGCGCACCTGGATCGACGAGTTCCACCGGGACCTGCACCTGGGCGAGCCGGGCCGGCTGTACAGCGAACTGGCGGCCAGCTGGCTGTGGGTGATCTCGGCCGGCGGACTGGTGCTGTGGTTCTCCCGCCGCCGCACCCTGCGCACGGTGCGGGGCACGAACGGACGGCGCCGCACCCTCGGGCTGCACGGCACCGTCGGCGTGTGGGCGGCGGCCGGGTTCTTCTTCCTCTCGGCGACCGGCCTGACCTGGTCGGCCCACGCCGGGGCGAACATCGACGAGTTGCGGACCTCGCTGGGGCAGGCCACCCCGGCGGTGTCGGCGTCGGCGAGTGGCGAACACGCCGGCCATGGCTCGGCCGCAGGGCAGGCCGGTGACGCCGCGCACGGGGTGGGCCTGGACAAGGTCCTGGCGGCCGCCCGGGCCGAGGGCCTGGGTGACCCGGTGGAGATCGTGCCGCCGGCGGACGCGCAGTCGGCGTACGTCGTCCGGCAGGTACAGCGCAGCTGGCCCGAGAAGCAGGACTCCGTCGCGATCGACCCGGCCAGTGGCGAGGTCATGGACGTGGTGCGGTTCGCCGACTATCCGGTGCTCGCGAAGCTCACCCGGTGGGGCATCGACCTGCACACCGGCATCCTGTTCGGCCTGGCCAACCAGATCGCCCTGATGCTGCTCGCGCTCTGTCTGATCCTGCTGATCGTGTGGGGCTACCGCATGTGGTGGCAGCGTGGCCGTGGCACCGCCTTCGGCCGCCCGGTCCCGCGCGGCGCCTGGCAGCAGGTGCCGCCACAGATCCTGGTGCCGCTGCTGGCGGGGGTCGCCGTCCTCGGCTACTTCCTGCCCTTGTTCGGCATCCCGCTCGCGGCCTTCCTGGCCGTCGACATCCTGCTGGGCGAGGTCGCCTACCGGCGGGGACGGCGGACGTACGGGGCGGGGACGCCGGCGCGGTAGCGGACCGGCCGACGCGCAGGTGCCCGGTTCCCCGTGGGGAGCCGGGCACCGTCGGGTACGTGCCGGTCAGCGCTGCTCGAAGTCACCCGCGAGCGCCGAGGCGATCCGCAGATGCGGCTCCGCCTCCTCGTGCCGGTTCTGCCGCTGGAGCGTGCGGCCGAGCATCAGCCGGGCGTAGTGCTCGACCGGGTCCCGCTCGACGATCGTCCTCAACTCCGCCTCCGCACGGCGCAGTTGGGCCGAGTGGTAGTAGGAGCGCGCCAGCAGCAGCCGGGGCCCGGTCTGCTCGGGCACCTCCTCGACCAGCCCGCCCAGGACCCGCGCGGCGGCGGCGTAGTCCTTGGCGTCGAAGAACATCTGCGCGCGCTCCCAGCGCTCCGCCGGTGTCCCGTGGGCGTAGTACGTCGCGTCGTAGGTCGTGTTCACTCGTGCCTCCTTCGAGGCCGACAACCGAACGGGTTGGTTTAATATTCCACTACTGAATCGGCTGGTACTCGCCGAGGGCGGACGGTTCGGCCATACCGGGACGCCCGGTCACAGCCGGAATGACGCGCTGACGCGGGCCCTTCCACCGGACTAGGTTGTGCGCCATGAGCAATCTTGAGCGCGAGGCGGCTCCCTCCCTGTGTGGTGGCCGCGGCTTCGTCGTAGCCGAGCCGGTTCGCGAACTCCTCAGTCCGCGCCACGTCAAGCTGGGCGAATCCAGCGAGGTCCGCAGGCTGCTGCCCAACCTCGGCCGCCGCATGGTCGGAGCCTGGTGCTTCGTCGACCACTACGGTCCCGACGACATCGCCGACGAACCCGGTATGCAGGTGCCGCCGCATCCCCACATGGGACTCCAGACGGTGAGCTGGCTGCACCAGGGGGAGGTCCTGCACCGCGACTCCACCGGCAGCCTCCAGACGATCCGGCCGCGCGAACTCGGCCTGATGACCTCGGGCCGGGCGATCAGCCACTCCGAGGAGAGCCCCCGCTCACACGCCCGCTTCCTGCACGGCGCGCAACTGTGGGTCGCCCTGCCGGACGGCCACCGCCACACCGACCCGCGCTTCGAACACCACGCCGACCTGCCGGTCGTCACGGCACCCGGCATCAAGGCGACGCTGATCCTCGGCGACCTCGACGGCGCGACCTCGCCCGGCACGGCGTACACCCCCATCACCGGCGCCGACCTGGCCCTCACCCAAGGCGCGGACGTACGCCTCCCGCTGGAACCGGACTTCGAGTACGCCGTCCTGTCCATGTCCGGCGAGGCCCACGTGGACGGCGTCCCGGTCCTGCCCGGCTCGATGCTCTACCTCGGCTGCGGCCGCAGCGAACTGCCGCTGCGGGCGGAGTCGGACGCGGGCCTGATGCTCCTGGGCGGCGAGCCGTTCGAGGAGGAACTGATCATGTTCTGGAACTGGATCGGGCGGTCGCAGGAGGAGATCGTACAGGCCCGCCGGGACTGGATGGAAGGGACGCGGTTCGGGGAGGTGAAGGGGTACGACGGGGATCCGCTGTCGGCCCCCGCGCTGCCACCGACGCCTTTGAAGCCGCGGGGAAGGGTCCGTTGACCTGGGAAGCAACTGACCAGCAGCCTTCCACCGCTCCGGGCAGTGGAACCCGGCGCCCCACCAGACGCGACGACCGTGCCGCCGGGGCAGTCTCCCAATGTCGGAACACACCTCGGTTACGCAGGCGAGGGCGTCACGCAAGACGTCCTCGACGGGCGCTCGGCCATCGCTCACACATCCAGCACCAACCGCTCTCCTTCCGGTGCACGCGAGACGCAGGGCAGCATGGCGCCGGCCGCGCGTTCGGTGGCGGTGAGCCTGTGGTCACGGTGATCGACATTGCCTTGGGCCACCCGTACCCGGCAGGTGCCGCAGAACCCCTGGCGGCAGGAGAACGGCAGGCCCGGCAGGGCCTCGTGGAGAACATCCAGGGCGGAGCGGTCGTACGGCACCGGCAGAACCCGTCCGGTGTCGCCCAGCTGAAGTTCGAAGGGACGGCCGTCCGTGATCGGGGCCGGGGCGAAACGCTCGAAGTGCAGGGCTGACGCGCGGCTGCCACCGAACGCGCGACGAACGCCGTCGATCATGGGCGCGGGCCCGCAGCAGTACACCGCACCCCCCGCCGGGCTCAAGCTCAACAACTCGGCTGCTTCGGGCACGCCGGACTCGTCGTCTGGACGGATGGAGACCCGGCCGGGGGCTGCGGCCGCGAGTTCGGTCAGCTCCGCCGCGAAGGGCATCGAGCCGCGGCTGCGGCCGGTGTACACGAGCCTCCAGTCCAGCCCGCGCCGGGCGGCTTCCCGAGCCATCGGCAGGATCGGGGTGATTCCGATGCCGCCCGCGATGAGCAGGATGGATGCCTCGGCGGCGAAGGGGAAGGCGTTCCGGGGCCCGGTGATCGCGACCCGCGTACCGTCTCCGACGGTGTCGTGCACCTCGGCCGAACCGCCTCCGCCGTCGGCGATGCGGCGCACCGCGATGCGGTACCGGTGCCGGTCGGCAGGGTCGCCGCACAGAGAGTACTGTCGCTTGCGGCCGGAGGGCAGGTGCAGTTCGATGTGGGCGCCGGGCTGCCAGGGCGGGAGTATCGACCCGTCGGGTGCTGCCAGTCGCAGGGAGACGACATCCTCGGCCTCCTGGTGCTTGGCGGCGACCACCAGTTCCCGGATCACGGGCATCTCGGGGGCCGGCGGGCGCCTGGGAGGAGTGCTGCGCCGCGCGAGGCGCGTGACCGCGTTGTCGCTGAAAGCCGCCAGCTTCCGCATGAAGGAGTCGCTGCGCGGCCTGCCGTACAGGTCCGGCGGCCGAGTGATGGGTGTGCTGATGTCCATGGGATGCCTCACTGGTTGCCGGGTCATCGGGCAGCCGCTCGGGCAGCGGGGGACGCCGCCAGGTAGGCGACCGCCTGCTGGGTCGAGCCCTCCTGGGTCGGGTGGTAGCCGGGGCGGAAGTAGCGCAGCACCGAGCGGGCGAACGCGCCCGGCCGGGGCAGCAGGTCCTTGCGGGCCGCGGCCAGGTAGTCGCGGAAGCGGACCTTGACCCGGTCGTCGAGTTCGGGGTCGGCGCTCATCAGGAAGCGGACTCCGCGGATCCACAGCCGGGTCAGCACCGGAGCGGTGACGAGCATGCCGACCACTCGGCGCCGGTACCGGGGATCGAGGTGCACCAGCAGGTCGAACGCGACCGAACGGTGTTCGACCTCCTCCGCGCCGTGCCAGCGGAACAGATCGAGCATCGCGGGGTCCGCGCCGGCCTGGTCCAGGTGCCCGTTGCTGAGAATCCAGTGACCCATGTACGCGGTGAAGTGCTCGAAGGCCGCTATGAGGGCGAGCCGTTGGAGGAGGTGCGTGTGTGCGGCGGCCGGAGTCAGCTCCGGCCGGTCTCCTAGCACCCTGCGGAAGATCCATTCGGACTGGCGGGTGTACGGAGCCGGGTCCAGCCCCTTGGCGAGCAGGTGCTCCAGGACCTCCTGGTGCGCCTCGGCGTGCATCGCTTCCTGGCCGATGAATCCGCGTACGTCCTCGCGCAGCCGGTCATCGGTGATCAGTGGCAGTGCCTGCTCGAAGGTGCGCACGAACCAGCGTTCGAGCTCGGGGAGCATGAGGTGGAGCACGTCGAAGGTGTGGGTCGCGAAGGGCTCACCCGGCAGCCAGTGCAGCGGGGTGGCACCCCAGTCGAAGGTGACGTCCCGGGGTTGCAGCACCAGGTCGTGGTGGTCGATGGGCTCGGGCGGACGGTGCGGGTGGGCATGTGCGGCTCGGAACATGACAGGTTCCTCCTCCGTCAGCGATCGGTGTGTGCGAAAGGGCGGTCAGGCAGTCGTCCAGTACTGCTGGTTTGTCAGATCGGGTGCGCGGTGTGGTCCGGATCGCGGCGGGAGCCGTCTTCGACGCGGTGGGCGAACTCCGCGATCCGGGACGCGATCTCCTCGGGGTGGCTGAGCTGTACCCAGTGCCCGGCGTCGATCGGGCGCCGTTGTATCCGGCGCGTCCAGTGCTCCACTCCGTACGACAGCACTGGTGTGACGCAGAAGTCGCGCGTGGGGACGATGAGCTGAACCGGGACGGTGGTCTGCCGGTCCCGGGGACGCAGCAGGCGGGGCAGCATGTTGGCGCGGTACAGCGCGGTGCCGGACACGGCGTCGCGGGCCAGCGTCGGCGCGGGGTAGGGGGTGTGCCCGGGTACGCCTTGGGAGCCGGTGAGGAAGGTGCGCCAGCGGTGTCCCAGTGCTCTCCAGGTCAGGGCGGGCAGGAGCGGAAGATGGAAGTAGGCGATGTACCAGGACCGTGCGGCCTGCCGCAGCAGCTTCGGCAGATCCGGATGGCGCGGCCGGAGGCGGGCACGGATCAAGTGGCCGACGTGGTCCAGGCAGGGTCCGGAGATGGAGGTGAACGAGGCGATCCGCCCGGCCAGGCGGGTGCCGGTGACCGACTCCCAGGAGTGGATCGATCCCCAGTCGTGCCCGACCAGGTGCACCGGGCGGTCGGGGCTCACGGCGTCGAGCACCGCCTCCAGGTCGGCTTCCAGGCGGGACATCCGGTAGGCGCGCAGACCCCTGGGCCGGTGGGAGGCACCGGCTCCCCGCACGTCGAAGGCGGTGACGTGGAAGCGGTCGGCCAGGCGCTCGGCGACCGGGCGCCACACGGCGCTGGTGTCCGGATAGCCGTGGACCAGCACCACCGCAGGAGCCGTGGACGCTCCCCATTGGTAGGCGGCCAACTCCACGCCGTCCACGCCGTCCACGGCGATTCGGCGGGCGGCCGGGCCGGTCACCGGCCACCGCCGGCAGGGGTCAACTCGCCGTAGTTCAGGCCGCCGTGGACGAAGCTGGGCAGCACCGGCCACTGCCGCTTGAAGGGGGCCAGCTCCGAGGAGGGCAGGATCTGCAGCCAGCGCGGATCGCGCCGGCTGGGGTCGGCGAGGGTCTTCTCCTTGACCATGGAGTCGTACTGGTCGAGGGCGTCCTCCAGGGTGTTGGCGTTGGGCACCACCTCACGGCCGTAGAACGCGGCGTGGCGGCGCACCCCGGGGATGCGGGAGAGCTCGGGCTGCCAGTTGTCGGCCGAGATGCCGTTCTCGGAGGAGACCCACACCCCGTCGGGGGTGTTCAGCACCAGGGAGTGGTTGCCGTCCGTGTGGCCGGGGGTCCACAGCAGGCTGACGCCGACACCGAGTTCGACATCGCCGTCGAAGGCGGTGATGCGCTCGTCCGGTACCCCGTCCATGCCTCCGTCGACGTACCAGGCCCACTGCATCGGATGCATCGATGCGAAGGTGCCCAGCTCCTTGCGGTGCACCAGCAACCGGGCGCGCGGGAACAGCGCTTCGCGGGGCGCCCGTTCGCCGGGAACGGTGCTGGTACTTCCCATGATCATGCGCACGTCCTGGACGTGCAGGTGGTCGAAGCTGACGAAGTCCACGTCCTCGGGTCGCAGACCGCAGGAGGGCAGGACGGTGTTCGGGTCCTGGTAGTAGCGGGCGAAGACGTGCTCGGTGAGAAAGTCCCCGGCTAGCCGCTTGAGCTGGGCGTAGAACGGCGCTTGAGCCGTTCCGGCGGCGACGGTCGGCTCCCACACCAGTGTTTTCGGCTCACCGTCGAAGCCGTCGAACTGCACGACGAGCATCCGGTTGACGATGCTCACGAACGGGTTGACGGCGAGCGCGGCGCCGTGGAAGCCGAACCGGGTCGGGTACGGGGCGGCGGCGATGTCGAAACTGCGGACGGCGTGGATGCGGCCCTGCTGGACGAACCGCTCACGGTAGGTGTCCGCGGCGCGGCGCACGGCGCGCAGCCGGTCACCGCGGGGCCATACGTCGTGGACACCTTCGAATTCGGGGATGGGACGCGGACCGGCGGCGTCGTGGGTCTTCTTCGCGCTGGGCGCCGGCTTGGGCGTGGTGGTCACGGGCTCATCCTTCGGGATGGCGGGCGGTCCGGGTGCGCTGCTCGTAGGCCGCGCGGACCGACCGGTCGGACAGGGCGGAGAGGGCGGCGAGCTGGTCGGGGACAAGGAGGTGATGCAGGGCGTCGCGGGCACGGCCCGGCAGCAGCGCGGCCAACCGGGTCAGGGCGGCCACCTGGCGTGGAACGAAGACCTCGAACCGCGGGCGCAGTACGACGTCGAGCACCGCGTCGGCCACCTGATCCGTCGTCAGGCGTCGGGTGGGGCCGGTCGCGGTGCCCACGGCCAGCTCGGTGTCCACGACGCCGGGCATCACCAGGGACACGTGCACGCCGGTGCCGCGCAGTTCGGCGCGGACGGCTGTGCTGTAGCCGTGGACGGCGTGCTTCGTCGCCGCGTAGGTCGCCTCGCCGGCCGGGGCGACCTTGCTGGCGGCGGAGGCGATGTTCACCACGTGGCCCCGACCGCGTTTCCGCATCCCCGGGATCACGAGTTTCATCCCACGCAGTACGCCGTGGACGTTGACGTCGAACTGGCGCAGGGCGGCTTCCTCCGGTTCCTCCTCGAAGCGGCCCACCCACATGATTCCGGCGTTGTTGATCAGTACGTCGATCGGCCCCAGCCGGGTCTCTACGGTGCGCAGGAAGTCCTCGAAGGAATGGGTGTCGGTGACGTCGAGAGACAGCCCGAGCAGTCGGCCACCGGCGTGCGCGCCGATGGCACCGGCCGTCTCCACGGCAAGCTCCGCGTCGAGATCGCCGATCGCCACGGCGGCTCCGGCCGCGGCGAGCCGGGCTGCGACGGCACGCCCGATTCCGCGGCCCGCCCCGGTGACCGCGATCACTCGGCCGGTCAGCGGTTGTGTCCGAGTGAGCCTGTCGCGGTCTCTCCGGCTGAACCTGTACGGGTACCTGGGCGGTGCTGCCACGGTCGTCGAGCCCCTTCCTTGCCCTGATCATGAGCGGAACGCCGAGCAGCAAAGCGGCCCCACGCACCTTCTGACACGCTGCCGTGTCAGATGAACTGACAAGCTAGAGTGTCAGTTCGGAGCACACCGGTGTCAACACCTCTGCGAAGGGGAGAAATGACCGGCACACAGACCGCCGGGCGGCGCTATGGCGGACGCGACGCGGCGCAACGACAGCAGGAGCGCCGCACCCGCCTCATCCAGGCAGGCCTCGAGAAGTTCGGCACGGCCGGATACGCCGCGGTCTCCGTCAAGCAGGTGTGCTCGCATGCCGGACTGACCGAGCGCTACTTCTACGAGTCGTTCCGTGACCGCGAAGACCTTCTCGCCGGGGTCTACAACGAGCTGATCACTACGATCAGCGCCGAAACCGCGCAGGCCGCAGCCGCTGCCGCACCCGATGTCGACGCCCAGCTGCGCGCCGGCCTCGAGGTGTTCATCCGCACGCTGGCCGGCGACGCCCGCAAGGCACGCCTGGTGCTCATCGAGGTCGTGGGCGCCAGCCCCCGCCTCGAAGTGCGCCGTCGTGAGGTCCTGCACGAATTCGCCGCGATGGTCGCCGCCGTCGTCGGACCGCTCCCTTGTCCGGAAGCCTCCTCCAGCCGGCTCACCATGACCGCGATGAGCCTGGTCGGCGGAGTCAACGAACTCCTCGTGGACTGGACGCTCGGCCACCAGAACGCCACCGTCGAAGAACTGATCGACCTGAGCTACACCCTGTTCACCGCGGCCTATCGAGCCATCAGCGATCAGCCCTGATCCCGCTGGCGCCGCCCGCCCTCGAGGTCCGGCCCGCGCCCTTGTCGCCACCGCTGAGCGCCCGCAAATGCCCAGGCCCGCTAACTGGCCCTAACAAAG
>NZ_MUKA01000362.1 GCF_002150735.1 Streptomyces africanus | reverse complement strand
CCAGGCCCCCGGCCGCGCCCGCTCCGCCGCCTACGGCGCGCCCGCCGAGAACGCCCCCGCGGCCCCCCTCGACCTCGAACCCCAGCGCCAACGGGTCCATGCCCAGATCAACGCCCGCTTCACCATGGTGCCGCCGGAGCTCTGACCGAACCCATTTCCGAAAACCCGACCGAATTCCCCCGGGGTGCTCATCGGAGCGCCCCGCCGCACAATTCAACACTTGTCAATAACGTTTCATGCAAAGTCTGTTGAGCAGTCACCCACGACCAATTCTCTACCAGTGGGTAACTCATAGGCTCAGACCATGCGCCGAGCAAAAATCGTCTGCACACTGGGCCCCGCCACCGACTCCTACGACCAGATCAAAGCCCTGGTCGACGCCGGAATGGACGTAGCCCGCCTCAACCTCAGCCACGGCGAACACGCCGAACACGAGGAGCGCTACCACCGAGTACGAAAAGCCGCCGACGAAACCGGCCGCAGCGTCGGAGTCCTCGCCGACCTTCAAGGCCCGAAAATCCGCCTCGGCCGCTTCACCGAAGGCCCCGTACTCCTCGAACGCGGCGACACCTTCACCATCACCGTCGAAGAAGGCACCGAAGGCGACCGCACCATCTGCGGCACCACCTACGCCGGCCTCGCCACCGACGTCACCACCGGCGAACGCATCCTCGTCGACGACGGCAAAGTCTGCCTCGAAGTCACCCAGGTCGACGGCCCCCGCGTCCACACCACCGTCGTCGAAGGCGGCGTCATCTCCGACCACAAAGGCCTCAACCTCCCCGGCGTCGCCGTCTCCGTCCCCGCCCTCTCCAAAAAAGACGAGGCCGACCTCCGCTGGGCCCTGCGCACCGGCGCCGACGTCATCGCCCTCTCCTTCGTCCGCACCGGCCGCGACATCCAGGACGTCCACCGCATCATGGACGAGGAAGGCCGTCGGCTCCCCGTCATCGCCAAGGTCGAAAAACCCCAGGCCGTCGAGAACATCGACGACATCGTCGCCGCGTTCGACGGCATCATGGTCGCCCGCGGAGACCTCGGCGTCGAAATGCCACTGGAACAGGTCCCGATCGTCCAGAAACGCGCGATCAAACTGGCCAAACGCAACGCCAAACCGGTGATCGTGGCGACCCAGATGCTCGACTCCATGATCGACAACGCCCGCCCGACCCGCGCCGAAGCCTCCGACGTCGCCAACGCGGTCATCGACGGCACGGACGCCGTCATGCTCTCCGGCGAAACCAGCGTCGGCAGGCACGCCATCGAAACGGTCAGGACGATGGCCCGCATCGTCGAAGCGGCGGAGGAGGATCTTTTGGCCAAAGGCCTCCCGCCGCTCACGGAACGCAACAAACCCCGCACCCAGGGCGGCGCGGTAGCCCGGGCAGCGGCCGAAATGGGCGACTTCCTGGGCGCCCGCTTCCTGGTCGCCTTCACCCAGTCCGGCGACACGGCCCGCCGCCTCTCCCGCTACCGCTCCCCGATCCCCCTCCTCGCCTTCACCCCCGACCAGGCCACCCGCTCCCAGCTCAGCCTCACCTGGGGCGTAGAGACCTTCCTCGGCCCGGAGGTCGGCTCGACGGACGCGATGGTCGACCAGGTCGACGAACTGCTGCTCCGCTACGGCCGCTGCCAGAAGGGCGACACGGTCGTCATCACGGCGGGCTCGCCCCCCGGCGTCTCCGGCTCGACGAACATGGTCCGAGTCCACCACATCGGCGAGGACGACAGCCCGAAGTAGGGAGCCGTCAGTACTTGGGGCCTACGTGGGCGTCCATGAGGGCTATGGAGGCTTTGCGGGCGATGGAGATGTTGAACGGGTCGCTCCCGCGGGCCAGCGTGCTCCATTCGACGCCCACCGTGTCGAGGGCCTCCGTGAAGAGCTTCCGGATGTCGTCTGACTTGTTGGAGAACAGGTACCGCGGGTATTCATAGCGCTTGCGCTCGCCGGCGACCATGCGGGTCGTCCAGTTGGTGATACGGCAGCCGTCGGAGTGGATGAGGCCCCGGACGAATTCCCAGGGGTGGGCGTCGACGATGGCTTGCTGCCAGGGCTCGAGAACGATGGGACGGTCGTGTTTCTTGCCGGGGCCGTGCTGCGGGAAGAGGCAGTGCAAGTGCTTCGAGTAGACCTTCACGTTACGGCAGCCGGTCTTGCGGACACGGCAGACCGAGTTCTCCGGGAAGACGGCACGCATGGCCCGTTCGCAGTCGTCCATGAGGCCAGGCCATGATTCCGTGCAGGTGATCATGAGGTTGGGCACGCGGTGCTCGGAGTAGTGGCTGATATGGCCGTCGCCGAGGTACAGGCCGAGCAGATAGGCATAGGCGGCCTCGTCGAGCTCCCGTCCATCACATCGGGGGCACTTCGGGTCGTGGCGTCCAGGGCACTCGCCGCGTGCAGCCCGGTCCAGGTGCTTCCAGTAGCCGACCGTGCCCAACGGCACGTTCAGGCTGCGGGCCACGTCCGCGTTCTTCGCGCCGCCGCGCAGCAACGTGAGAGCCCTCTGTCGCACTTCAGTGCCATGAAAGTTCATGCGACTACCCTGCGTCACCGACCGTGACCGTGGGCAGCAAAAAGCGGAGAACCACGCGAACGTGATCCTCCGCTTCTGATCTTGTTGTGCCCGGTGTGGGATTCGAACCCACATGCCCAATGGGCACGGCATTTTGAGTGCCGCGAGTCTGACCAGTTCCTCCAACCGGGCAAGTCAGGGGACCGATCAGCAGTGTACCGGTTCACTGTGTGGCCTCGCTGCTAGGTACGCTCTTGGGAGCAGTACCGGCCTGCCCCTACCAAGGAGCCCACGTGAGCGCCCCCGAGTCGCCCCAGCCTGTTGACGTGCCTGAAGACGACAAGTCGCACGTGCCTCCGATGACGACGCGGGTCGTCATCGCCGAGGACGAGGCCCTGATCCGGCTCGATCTCAAAGAGATGCTGGAGGAGGAGGGGTACACCGTCGTCGGTGAGGCCGGGGACGGGGAGCAGGCCGTGGAGCTGGCCCGTGAGCACCGGCCCGATCTGGTGATCCTGGATGTGAAGATGCCGAAGCTGGACGGTATCTCCGCGGCCGAGAAGATCGCCGAGGAGAGCATCGCGCCGGTGTTGATGCTGACGGCGTTCTCGCAGCGCGATCTGGTGGAGCGGGCCCGGGACGCCGGTGCCATGGCGTACCTGGTGAAGCCGTTCAGCAAGACGGACGTCGTGCCGGCGATCGAGATGGCCGTCTCGCGTTTCACGGAGCTGAAGGAGCTGGAGAAGGAGGTCGCGGACCTCACGCTGCGGCTGGAGACGCGCAAGCTGGTGGACCGGGCCAAGTCGATCCTCCAGACGGAGTACGGGCTGACGGAGCCGGCGGCGTTCCGGTGGATTCAGAAGACGTCGATGGACCGGCGGATGTCGATGCAGCAGGTCGCGGAGGCGGTCATCGAGGACGCCGAGGAGAAGAAGTCCAACAAGGGCTGAGAGGCAGAGCGAGAGGCCCGCTGCCTGCACAAACTGCTCGCGTCCCTGAGTCCGGCCATGTGCTGACCGCGTGGAGTCAGCCGACCGGCCAGGTGCGCTTGGCCGCCCAGGTGCCGAAGCGCTGCCAGCCGATCTCCGGAAAGTCGCGCCGCAGTGCGTCCACGTCCACATCGAGGCCGACCTCGGTGAAGTAGCGGAACATCGCGGCGAGATCGGCCGAGAAGGCCTCGACGTGGGTGATCGGCAGCCGCTCGAAGACGATCGGCCGGCCGCATGCGCCGGTCAGGGCTTCCGCGATCTCCGGGCAGGTCAGCTTGTCGGAAGCGATGTCGATGCGCCGGCCCGCGAACTCCTGCGGCCGCGCGAGAACATGGGCCGCGAAGGCACCGATGTCCCGCGCGGGAATCAGCGTCAGCGGCCGGTCGGCCGGCATCGGCAGCACGAACCGGCCTTCACGCAGACCCTCGAGCGACCACTCGACCGTGTAGTTGTCCATGAACGCGGCCGGGCCGAGGATCGTCCACGGCACACCCAGCCCTCGCAGGTGCCGCTCGATGCGGTACTTGCTCTCGAAGTGCGGAATGCCCGTGCCGCGGTCGGCGTGCGCTGCCGAGGTGAACACGATGTGCCCGACACCGCGGGCGGCCTCCAGCAGGTCGATGCCCTGCCGGACCTCGGTCTCCGGGTCCGAGCCGAACGGCGTGGACATCGCGAACAATCCGTCGGCGCCCTTCAGGGCGGCCTCCAGTGACGTGCTGTCGTCGAAGTCGGCCGCGTGCACCTCGGCGCCGTAGGCCCTCAGCGCGTGTGCGGCGGCTGAGTCGGGAGTGCGGGTCAGGGCCCGGACCTTGAAGCCCTGATCGAGTAGCGAGCGGGCGGCCGCGCCGCCTTGGGCGCCGGTCGCTCCGGCGACGGCCACCACGGGCCGATAGGATTCCTTCGTCATGCGGTTTACCGTACAACGCAGTTACTGCGTTGCGCAGATATTTAGGGGTGTGCATGCTGATGGACGATCTCCAGCAGGAGTCCCGCCGCTACCTGGCCTCGTACGTCATGTTCAACCAGGCGGTCGCGGACCATCTCAAGCTGCACCCCACCGACGTCCAGTGCCTCAACCTGCTGACCGCCGAGCCCGGCCCGTTCACCACCGGCCGGATCGCCGAACTCACCGGCCTGACCAGCGGGTCGGCCACCCGGCTGGTCGACCGTCTCGAGAAGGCCGGATACGTGGTCCGGCACCGCGACAGCACCGACCGCCGCCGGGTCCTGGTGGAGCCTGTCCCGGAGGCGATGCGGGATCTCACGGAGCTGTGGTCCGAGCTGAGCCAGGGATGGCGGGCGATGTTCGCCGACTACACCGAGGACGAGCGCGCCCTGTTGTACCGGCACATGCAGCGCACCGTTGAACTCTCCCGGCAGCAGATCGCCCGCCTGCGCGACAAGGGCTGACCGCTGCCCAACGCAAAACGCTCGGCCGGCAAACCCCGGCCGAGCGCCTGCGCGGACCTCTTCGTATACAGGCCGGACCTCAGTCCTCGCCAAGGTACGCCTTGCGTACCGACTCGTCGTGCAGCAGGTCCTGCCCCGTCCCGGAGAGGACGACGTTGCCGACTTCCATGACGTGGCCCTGGTCGGCGAGGGAGAGCGCCGCCTGGGCGTTCTGTTCGACGAGCAGGATGGTCGTGCCCTGGGACTTCAGCTCGGAGATCGTCGCCATGATCTTCTGCATCATGATCGGGGAGAGGCCCATGGAGGGTTCGTCGAGCATGAGGAGCTTGGGCCGGGACATCAGGGCGCGGCCCATGGCGAGCATCTGCTGTTCGCCGCCGGAGAGGGTTCCGGCGGCCTGCTTGCGGCGTTCCCCGAGGATGGGGAAGAGGTCGTAGGCGCGCTGGATGTCCTTTTCGATGCCGTCTTTGTCCTTGCGGAGGAAGGCACCGAGCTGGAGGTTCTCGGCGATGGTGAGGCGGGGGAAGATGTGCCGGCCTTCGGGGGAGTGGGCGAGGCCGAGGGCGACGATCTTGTGGGCGGGGACGCCGCTGAGCGGCTTGCCGTCGAAGACGATCTTCCCGGACGTCGGCTTGAGCAGACCCGACAGTGTGCGCAGTGTGGTCGTCTTGCCGGCGCCGTTGGTGCCGATGAGGGTGACGACCTGGCCGGCGTCGACGCTGAAGGAGATGCCTTTGACGGCTTCGATCTTGCCGTAGGAGACCCGGAGGTCCTCGACTTCGAGGAGTGCGGTCACTGGGCTTCTCCCTTGGTGCTGCTGGCGGTGCCGGGTGCGTCGGCGGCGGCTCCGGCCGCGGCTTCGGCTGCTTCGACCTCTGCGGCCTCGGCTTGCCCGGGGTCGCCTTCGAAGGGTTCTCCGAGGTAGGCGGCGATGACGCGTTCGTCGGCCTGGACGACGTCGGAGGTGCCTTCGACGAGCTTTTCGCCCTGGACGAGGACGGCGACGCGGTCGCTGAGGTTGAAGACGAAGCGCATGTCGTGCTCGATGAGGAGGACGGCGACGCCCTTGTCGCGGATGGCGAAGACCAACTCCTCGGTGGCCCGCGTCTCCTGCGGGTTCATGCCTGCCGTCGGCTCGTCCAGCAGGAGCAGCCCGGGCTCGCTGGCCAGCGCCCGTGCGATCTCCAGTTTGCGCTGTTCGCCGTAGGGGAGGTTGCGGGCGAGGTGGTCGCGCTTGTGGGCGAGGCCGATGAACTCCAGGAGTTCCATGGCGCGTTCCTCGCTGGCGCGTTCGGCTTTCTTGAAGCCGGGGCCGCGCAGGAGGGCGGACCAGAGGCCTTCCTTGGTCCGGGTGTGGCGGCCGACGAGGACGTTTTCCAGGACCGTCATGTTGGCGAAGAGGCGGATGTTCTGGAAGGTCCGGGCGATGCCGGCCTGGGTGACCAGGTGGGGCTTGGGCGGCAGGACGGTGCCCTTGTAGGAGACCGTGCCTTCCGTGGGGACGTAGAGGCCGGTCAGGCAGTTGAAGAAGGTCGTCTTGCCGGCGCCGTTGGGGCCGATGAGTCCGACGATCTCGCCGGCGTTGACCGTGAAGTCGACGGAGCGGACGGCGGTGAGGCCGCCGAAGCGCATGGTGACGTCGCGTGCTTCGAGTACAGGTGTCGTCATGGTGGTTACGCCCCCGCCTTGGTGACGGCCGGTTCGTCGGTCAGCGTGGTTTGTTTGGGTACGTCGAGTTGGCCGGTCTCGTGGAATTCGAGCTGGCGCCGGCGGTTGGCGATGATGCCTTCGGGGCGGAAGCGCATCAGCAGGATGAGTGCGATGCCGAAGGCGAGGAGCGACTTGTCCTGGAGGAACACCAGCTTTTCGGGGAGCAGGTAGAGCAGGGCCGCGCCGAGGAGGGGGCCTGCGACCGTGCCCATGCCGCCGAGGACGACCGCGGCCAGGAGGAACGCGGAGTTGGGCGGGGTGGAGCCGGCGAACTGGTAGGGCGTGGGGACGACGCTGTAGGTGACGTGGGCGCTGACGGTGCCGGCGAGGCCGGCGAGGGCGGCGCCGAGGGCGAAGGCGACGAGTTTGACGCGGAAGCCGTTGATGCCCATGGCGGTGGCGGCGGTCTCGTCCTCGCGGATGGCGATCCAGGAGCGGCCGATGCGGGAGTCCGCCGCACGCGTGTAGACCAGGACCACGATGGCCATGATGAGGACCATCAGCAGGTAGTAGTTGGCGAACCGGCCGAGGGTGAATCCGCCGATGTCGTGGGGCTGGCCGAAGTTGAAGCCGAGGAGGTTCAGGTCGGGGATGTTGGCGATGCCGTTGGGGCCGTTGGTGACGTCGGGTCCGGAGTCGCCGTCCATGTTGTTGACGGCGATGCGGAAGATCTCTCCGAAGCCGAGGGTGACGATGGCGAGGTAGTCGCCGCGCAGTCGCAGGGTCGGGGCGCCGATGAGGACGCCGAAGACGAGGGAGGCTGCGGCGCCTGCCAGGGCGGAGGCCCAGAAGGGCAGGTGGACGCCGGAGATGGTGGAGAACTCGGAGCCGGAGACGAGGGCGGCGGTGTAGGCGCCGACGCCGAGGAAGGCGACGTATCCGAGGTCGAGGAGTCCGGCGAGGCCGACGACGATGTTGAGGCCGAGGGCGACCGTCCCGAAGATCAGGATGTTGACGCCGATGTTGGCGTAGTGGTCGTCGGTCTGGGTGAAGGGGAAGGCGATGGCCGCGGCGAAGCCCATGGCGAGGGTGAAGCTGCGGTTGCCGGCGATCAGCTGGGAGAAGCGGTCGAGCAGGCCGGCGGTGTGCAGGGCCCACATGGCGAAGGTGACGACGAAGAGGTAGCCGACGAAGAGTTCGCCGTACTCGGTGTCGATGCCGTAGGTGAAGACGGCGAGGCCGATGATCGTGACGATGGTGATGGCGGCTCGCTGGACCCAGCCGTTGCCGAGCTGGGCGGCGGGGATGCGGTCGGGTTTGGCGATGTAGGCCTTGAGGGCTGCCTTGGTGCCGTCGGTGCCGGTTTTCTCCTGGGGAAGGGCGAAGGCGCCGAGGAGGGGCAGGAGGGAGGCGATGGCCGCGATCCAGCCGCCGGGTTCGAGGTTGACGACGCCGCCGAGTTCGGCGCTGATGGCGATGACGGTGAACCAGGTGACGGCGAAGCCGCCGAGGGCGGTGAGGACGAGGGGTGCGTTGTTGCGGGCGGGCAGCAGCCAGCCGAGGCCCCGTATGCCGTAGGAGGCGAGGGCGAACAGGGCGGTGAGGACGCCGGCGGTGAAGGTCAGCCACTGCAGGCCGCCGGGGTAGCCGTTGATGGTGAGGTTGCCGGGGAACTCGGCGGTCCAGGTCCAGGCGAGGAACGCGGAGGCTGCGGTGGCGACGCCGCCGGCGAGCAGCAGGGCGCGTGCGGCTGCGGCGGGCAGGGGTATGAGACCGCGCGGTGCGGGCGTCGGGGTGGGGACGGCGTCCGGCGCGGGGGTCTTCTTGGTCGTCTCGGTCATGTGATCACGCCCTGTCCGCGACGCGCTCGCCGAGCAGGCCCTGGGGCCGGAACAGGAGCACGAGGATGAGGAGGCAGAAGGCCCACACGTTGGCCCAGCTCTGGCCGCCGAGCTGCGACATGCCGGGGATCTCGTCGATGTAGGCGGAGGCGAGGGTTTCGGCGATGCCGAGGACGACGCCGCCGAGCATGGCGCCGTAGATGTTGCCGATGCCGCCGAGGACGGCGGCGGTGAACGCCTTGAGGCCCATGAGGAAGCCCATGCGGTAGTCGACGTTGCCGTACTTGAGTCCGTAGGCGACGGCCGCGACGGCGGCGAAGAAGCCGCCGATGGCGAAGGCGATGACGATGATGCGGTTGGTGTCGATGCCCATCAGCTGTGCGGTGTCGGGGTCCTGCGCGGTGGCCTGCATGGCGCGGCCGGTGCGGCTGCGGCGCACGAAGACGGCCAGGGCGGCCATGCAGCCGACGGCGGCGAGGATGAGGAAGATGTCGGCGTCCTTGATGGTGATGGAGCCGATGTCGTGGGTGGCGTCGAGACCGGGGAAGGCGCGGGCGCGGTCGGCGCCGGGGTAGAAGTTGCGGACGACTTCCTGGAGGGCCAGGGAGAGGCCGATGGCGGTGATGAGGGGTGCCAGGCGTGGGGCTCCGCGCAGTGGCCGGTAGGCGAACCGTTCCGCTCCGACGGCGATGAGGATGGCCACGATGGCGCCGCCGAGGAGCATCAGGGGTACGGCGAAGACCATCGAGGTGCCGTCGGGGAGGATGTAGAAGTAGACCGTGAGGGCGCCGAAGGCGCCGGTCATGAAGATCTCGCCGTGCGCGAAGTTGATGAGCTGGACGATGCCGTACACCATCGTGTAGCCGATGGCGATCAGCCCGTACATCGAGCCGAGAAGCAGCCCGTTGGCCAGCTGCTGCGGCAGGGTGTTCACCGCATGGCCTCCATGTCGCTGGTGGTCGTGTGCACTGGATGCGTGCGTGGTCGCGTGCTGTGTGGGGGTGTGAAAACGGGCCGCGCGGTCGGGGTCCTCCTCCCGCGCGGCCCGTGGTGCGGCTATTGGGGGGCCGGGACTACTTCAGGTCGGCGGTGCCCGTCTCGACGTCGTTCCACTTGCCCTTTTCGACCTGGTACACCGTCAGCTGCTTGTTGGTGGTGTCGCCGTACTGGTCGAAGGAGATCTTGCCGGTGAGACCTTCGAAGTCGGACTTCTGGACTCCGTCGACGACCTTGGAGCGCAGGTCGTTGATGTCGCTGGGAACCTTGCCGCCGTTGGCGTCGGCCGCGGCCTTGACGGCCTTGATGATGGCGGTGGCGGCGTCGTAGGCGTAGGCGCCGTACGCGCCGTAGTCGCCCTTGTAGCCCTTGTCCTTGTAGGTCTGGATGAACTGCTTGGCGGCGGGCAGGGTGTCGGCGGGGACACCGATGGCGGTGGCGAGGTCGCCTTCGGCGGCCTTGCCGGCGGCCTCGATGTAGGTGGAGGCGAACATGCCGTCGCCGCCGAACAGCGGAATCTTGACGCCGGCGTCCTTGAGCTGCTTGGTGATCAGCGCGGACTCGTCGTACTGGCCGCCGTAGTAGAGCAGGTCGGCACCGGAGTTCTTGATCTTCGTGACGAGGGAGCCGAAGTCCTTGTCGCCGGTGTTGACGTGGTCGGTGGCGACGACCTTGCCGCCGAGCTTCTTGAACTGCTCGTTGAAGATCTTCGCGAGGCCGGCGCCGTAGGTCTGCTTGTCGTCGACGACGAAGGCCTTCTTCTTCTTGAGGCCGTTGTACGCGTAGCCGGCCGCGAAGCTGCCCTGGAGTTCGTCGGTGGTGGCGGTACGGAAGTACGTCTTGAACGGACGCTTCTTGTCCGTCTGCCAGTTCTTGCCCTGGGTCAGCTCGGGGGCGGTGTTCGCCGGGGAGATCTGGACCATGTTGGCCGAGGCGAAGACCTGCTGCATCGTCTGGGCGACGCCGGAGTTCAGCGGGCCGACGGCGCCGACGGCGGTCTTGTCGCCGGTGAAGGTGGTGGCGTTGGACTGGCCGGTGGCGGGCTGGGCCTTGTCGTCCAGGGCCTTGAGCTTGAATTTCACGCCCGGGACCCAGTTGTTCTTGTTGGCGTCGTCGACGGCGATCTGAGCGCCGTACTGGATGCCGAGGCCGGTGGTGGAGTTCTCACCCGACAGGGGGGCGTCGACGCCGATGGTCAGCGTGGTGCCGTTGCCGCTGTCTCCGCTCTTGTCACCGCTGTCGTCTCGGGAGCCGCAGGCGGTGAGAGTCAGAGCTCCGGTCGTCAGAACGGAGGTAAGAATCACCAAGGAACGCTGTCGCACGATCAGTCCTTTCACAGGCAGGCCCGCCCTGGTCGGGGGGTGAGTGCCGCGCTGGTACCGAACTCCCGATGGAGCGGTGACTGGCCGTGACTCTAAGCCCGTGTGGAGGCGGGGTCAGCGGCGTGGGCTGGCTTGTGACTTTCTTGTTATGACGCGATGGATGCCCGGCTTCGGTGGCGGCCCCTCTCGGCGGGTTTGGTGGATTTTCTCCGTGGTCCGCATTCTGAGAACGCGCACTTCCGGTTGGCCGTGGCTGAGATCGTGCGTCCACCGGGGCGCGGGCGGCCGAATCGGGGGCCAGCGAGGTCCGGGGAGCGGCTGCGGCCGAGGGCGGAACTGAGCTGTTGTATTGCGCGCGCGTTACGGAGCGTTACGCCGAGAAAAGGGACGGCCCGCGTCCGGGGAGAGTTCCGGCTCGCCGGGAAAGGTGATTTCCGCGGTGATGCGATGGGCCGGCTTGCCGGCCGACTCGGTGAGGCACGGCAAGCGCCGCTCGTGGGGGAGCCGAGGACCGGTCGTCGGTGGTGGGCGCCTGGAGGTGGCCGGGGTCACGGCGGTCACGGCCACCGATACGGGTTCGGGCGTGCGGGGTGGCCCGCGGGCCGGTGGTCGGGGCCCACCGCGGCGGGGGCGCGCGGCCCGGGGGTGCAGCGCGGGTCGGTGG
>NZ_MUKA01000361.1 GCF_002150735.1 Streptomyces africanus | reverse complement strand
GGCGGCCTCGTTGATCTCGAACAGGCCGAGGTCCGAGCCACCGGAGATGGAGAGCAGCACACCGCGGGCGCCGTCGATGGACGCCTCCAGCAGCGGCGAGGAGATCGCCATCTCGGCGGCGGCCACCGCGCGGTCGTCGCCGCGGGCCGAGCCGATGCCCATCAGGGCCGAGCCGGCCTCGGACATGACCGACTTGACGTCGGCGAAGTCGAGGTTGATCAGGCCTGGGGTGGTGATGAGGTCGGTGATGCCCTGGACACCGGAGAGCAGGACCTGGTCGGCCGACTTGAAGGCGTCGAGCACCGAGACCTGGCGGTCCGAGATGGACAGCAGCCGGTCGTTCGGGATGACGATGAGGGTGTCGACCTCTTCGCGGAGCTCGGCGATGCCGTCCTCGGCCTGGTTCGCGCGGCGCCGTCCCTCGAAGGTGAACGGGCGCGTGACCACACCGATGGTGAGGGCACCGAGCGAGCGGGCGATGTTGGCCACGACGGGCGCGCCGCCGGTGCCGGTGCCGCCGCCTTCACCGGCTGTCACGAAGACCATGTCGGCCCCCTTGAGGACCTCCTCGATCTCCTCGCGGTGGTCCTCGGCGGCCTTGCGGCCCACGGCCGGGTTGGCTCCGGCGCCGAGTCCGCGGGTGAGTTCACGGCCGACGTCCAGCTTGACGTCGGCGTCGCTCATCAACAGAGCTTGCGCGTCGGTGTTGATGGCGATGAACTCGACGCCCTTGAGACCGACCTCGATCATCCGGTTGATGGCATTGACACCACCGCCGCCGACACCGATGACTTTGATGACTGCGAGGTAGTTCTGCGGTGCTGCCACGTCGAAGGCCTCTCGCCTCGAGTTACGTGTCGCCGAATCACCGTGGCGCGCTGCGCCCCGCGACCCGACGACTGATGCCGAATGGGACGGTCCGTATCGCCGACCCGAACCCTAACCCTGAAGTTTAGGGTTACCAGTGTGTCTGTTCCTTGGAGTCTTCTGAACAGGACACTAAGTCGACAAGTGGCGCTCCTTCAACGAACACGCCGAACCTCCCGTTTTTCTTTTCACCCTATGTGATCAGCCGTAGCACTGCCCAACCAGGGTGCTGGCCTGCGCGGATGTGCGTCAACTCCCTGATGACGCGGGCGCGGTGGGAACACTCACGTCGAAGTACCGCGCACCGGGTGAGGCTTTCATCAGAGCCGTGAGCGTATGGGCCTTCGCCGCACCCTTCTCGCTGCTCCCCCAGGCGACCGTGCGACCGTCCCTCAACTCCAGCGAGATGTCGTCGTAGGAACGGACCTTGACGGTCCGTGTGTCGCGTGCGACGGCGGACGGGACGGCACGGGCGACGCCCACCGCCTCGCGCACCAGCCTGGCCTCGCCGAAACGGCGCAGGCTCGCGGCGGCGGAGCTGGACCGGGAGAGCGTCAATTCCAGTGCGGGCACGCCTTTCGGCGCCTCGGAAACCGTGGCGAAACGGACACCTTCATCGTCCACTTCGACGAACTTTCCGGCCTTTTGGACAATCAGAACCGGAGTCCGCTCGACCACTTTCAGGTCGATTCCATGGGGCCAGGAACGGACCACGTCAACCGAGTCAATTCGGGGCAATTTTTGCCGCAGTCGCGTCTCGATCGCATCGGTGTCGACGGAAATCAGCGGCTTCCCGAGGGGGGCGTCGGCGGCCGCCTCGACCTGATCCGGCGTCAGGACCCGGGTTCCCGACACGGAGACATGCTCGGCGCGCAGCCAGTCGGAGCCGTAGAAGAGCCAGACCGTCGGGATGCCGAGGAAGACCAGGGCGAGGCCCAGGATGACGATCACACGAAGGTGACGTCGCCTCAGACGCCTGACGGGCGGCGGGCCGGACGACTCCTGCTGGCGTTCACCGCGCTCGGCGGTGGTCGATCCGGCCACGCTCCCCTGCCTTCCGTCATACGGTCCTAGCGGTGTGCACGACTGGCGGCAATCGCCTCGTACACCATGCCGACGAGCAGGTCGTCGGCGTCCCGGCGGCCGAACTCGGCGGCGGCGCGGGACATCTGGTACAGCCGGTGCGGGTCGGCGAGCACGGGCAGGACGTTGTGCTGGACCCACTCGGGGGTCAGCTCCGCGTCGTCGACCAGCAGGCCGCCGCCGGCCTTGACCACCGGCTGGGCGTTGAGCCGCTGTTCGCCGTTGCCGATGGGCAGCGGGACATAGGCGGCCGGGAGCCCGACGGCTGAGAGCTCGGCGACGGTCATCGCGCCCGCGCGGCAGAGCATCATGTCGGCCGCGGCGTACGCGAGGTCCATCCGGTCCAGGTAACTTACCGGGATGTAGGGGGGCATTCCCGGCATCTGCTGGACCTGCGGCAGTTCGTTCTTCGGGCCGACCGCGTGCAGGATCTGGATTCCGGCCTGCTGGAGCCAGGGCGCGACCTGCTGGACGACCTCGTTCAGCCGGCGGGCGCCCTGCGAGCCACCGGTGACCAGCAGCGTGGGCAGGTTCGGGTCGAGCCCGAACGCGGCGCGGGCCTCGGGGCGTACGGCGGCCCGGTCCAGGGTGGCGATGGAGCGGCGCAGCGGGATGCCGATGTAGCGGGAGTTCCGCAGCTTGCTGTCGGGCGTGGAGACGGCGACCTGGCTGGCGTACCGCGAGCCGATCTTGTTGGCCAGGCCCGGGCGGGCGTTGGCCTCGTGGATGACGATCGGCACGCCCAGGCGCTTGGCCGCGAGGTAGCCGGGCAGGGCGACGTAGCCGCCGAAGCCGACCACGGCGTCCGCCTTGGTGCGCTCCAGGATCTGCTCGGTCGCCTTGATCGTCCCGCGCAGCCGGCCCGGGACGGTGATCAGCTCGGGGGTGGGCTTGCGTGGCAGCGGTACGGCGGGGATCAGCGCGAGTTCGTACCCGCGCTCGGGTACGAGACGCGTCTCCAGGCCTCGCTCCGTGCCCAGGGCCGTGATGCCCACGGTCGGATCCTGCCTGCGCAGGGCGTCCGCGAGGGCGAGCGCGGGCTCGATGTGGCCCGCGGTTCCTCCGCCGGCGAGTACGACATGCACCGAAATTCACCGCTCTCCGGACGAACGCGCCGCCGAGGCGCGCCGTCGCATCGTGTTCCATCTCCGGGGACTCCGGCCGGAACCGGTTCCCCCAGCCCCCCGTTTTCTACCAAAGCGGGGTTGCCGCATCGCAAGCGCTGCCCGCGCAGCGGGCTCGTCGCGTGCGAAGGCGATCAGCAGCCCGATGGCGAACATGGTCGGCAGCAGGGCGGATCCCCCATAGGAGAACAGCGGGAGGGGGACGCCTGCGATCGGCAGCAGACCGAGCACCGCACCGATGTTGATCACGGCCTGGGCCGTGATCCAGGTGGTCACGCCTCCCGCGGCATACCTCACGAAGGGGTCCTCCGTGCGTCCGGCCACGCGGATACCCGCATAGCCTAGAGCCGCGAAGAGGGCGAGTACCGACAGCGTCCCCGCCAGGCCCAGTTCCTCACCGGTGACGGCGAAGATGAAGTCGGTGTGGGCTTCGGGGAGTTGGCCCCATTTCTCCACACTCGCCCCCAGCCCGGAGCCGAAGATTCCGCCGGAGGCGAGGGCGTAGATGCCGTGCACGGCCTGCCAGCAGTCGACCGGTCCCGACTGGGGTTCCGTGGCGCCGAGGCACTGCAGGCGCGCCATGCGGTTCGCGCTGGTCTTGATCAGGATCAGGCCGAGTACGGCGGCGATCGACAGCACACCGGCGAACAGGCGCGTGGGTGCGCCGGCCAGCCAGAGCAGGCCGAACAGGATGGCCGTGAGGATGATCGCGGTGCCCATGTCGCCGCCGATCATGATCAGCCCGAGCAGCATGAACGCGGCAGGCACGAGGGGAACCAGCATGTGCTTCCACTGGTTCAGCAGCTTCTTGTCCTGCTTGCGGGCGAGCAGGTCGGCGCCCCACAGCACGAGCGCGAGCTTGCCGAACTCGCTGGGCTGGATCTGGAAGGAGCCGCCGACCGCGATCCAGTTCTGGTTGCCGTTGACCGACACTCCTATCCCGGGGATCTGCACCAGGGCCATGAGGAAGACGGCGCCGGCGAGGATCGGGTAGGCCAGGGCCCGGTGCAGCTTCACCGGCATGCGTGAGGCGGCGAACAGCAGCCCGGCGCCGATCACGGCGGCCAGCAGCTGCTTGCGGAAGAAGTACGAACCCGGCAGCGACATCTGGAGCGCGGTGATCTGGGAGGCCGAGTAGACCATCACCAGGCCCAGCACGGTGATCAGCAGACTGCCGCCGAAGATGAGGTAGTAGGCGGTCAGCGGCCGGTCCCAGCCCCTGCGCGCGCGGGTGTAGAAGGCCAGGACGCCGTTCTCACGGGCGGGCCGGGGCGCGGCGGGGCGCCGGGG
>NZ_MUKA01000044.1:21183-21402 GCF_002150735.1 Streptomyces africanus | reverse complement strand
CGTGCACGTGCATCTGCCCATGCATCTGCACATGAACAGGGCTATGATCCGGGTCAGTTGACCGCTGCATCAATGGCCACACCAGCCAGTGCACCACCGGGGAGCGACCTGTGGACCACGACGTGTACAACGGTATGGCGGCCGCCGGGCTGCGTGGTGTGGCCTGGCAGAAGAGCCGGCACAGCAACTCGCAGGGCTCGTGCGTGGAGTTCGCCCGGC
>NZ_MUKA01000044.1:0-21175 GCF_002150735.1 Streptomyces africanus | reverse complement strand
GACGGCGAGTTCGACCACCTGGTCGGAGGCTGACGGCCCGCCAGGCCCCTTACATATCGGGGCAATCGGTACTCAATGCGCCGCGACGCGCGTAGAACCGCGGCGCCAGGAAGCGCCGCGGTTTCTCATTCCGCGTGGGACCCCGTGTCGGGCCGCGGCAGCCGGAACAGCGCCCAGACCACCTTGCCGCTGAGCGCGCCCGCGAGCGGATGCCAGCCCCAGCTGTCGCTGAAGGAGTCGACGAGGAACAGCCCCCGGCCCGACTCGGCCGAGAAGTCGTCGGTCTCCCGCGCGACGGGACTGTCGTGGCTGGGATCGCGCACCGCGCACACCAGGCGCTCGGTCCAGCGCATCAAGTGCAGCCGGACGGGCGGCTCCTGGCCGGTGTCGCACCGGGTGCTCCCGGGCAGGCCGTGTCGCAGGGCGTTGGTGACCAGTTCCGAGACCACCAGGCAGACGTCGTCGAATCGGTCGCCCAGGTCCCACTGGTCGAGAGTTCTGCGCGTGAACCGCCGTGCTTCGCGCACCGCTTCGTAGCGGGCGGGCAGAGCGCAGGAGGCGGCGTCGGACACGGCCGCGGGATCCAGCGGCGGAAGGCCCTGCCGTAACGGCTCGAGCATGGTCGATCCATTCGTCCCCATGCGAGGCACTCCCGGGAATTCGCGGTCGGTGCGATGCGGCGGTGGTGCGGGACCATGGTTTCGGATGCGTACAGCAGATGCAAGGGCAGATGCACGTGCACGTGACCGGATTGAGTCGTCCCGTACCGCTTGTTGGTCAATTTTTCCGTCATCTTCACGCCCTTGTCTGCCCGTTCGCTTGCCTCTTCTTTGAATCCGCGCGCGTGCGTCCGCTGTCTCGATTCCGTTTCCGTAACCGGACGAGTACTGCTCGGAGTGTTTTAGTGGCAGACTTCGGCCCCTGAAGACGTTGGGGAGGCTGGCGAACGTGAGCGCGGGAGAGCCGGGATCGGTGGTGCGGCGCATGCTGCTCGGATCACAACTCAGGCGACTGCGTGAGGCTCGGGGCATCACGCGCGAGGCGGCGGGCTACTCGATCCGCGCCTCCGAGTCGAAGATCAGCCGGATGGAGCTGGGCCGGGTGAGTTTCAAGACCCGGGACGTCGAGGACCTGCTCACGCTGTACGGCATCACGGACGAGCAGGAGCGCGCCTCCCTGCTGTCCCTGGCGAAGGAGGCCAACGTCGCGGGCTGGTGGCACAGTTACTCGGACGTGCTGCCGAGCTGGTTCCCCACCTACGTCGGCCTGGAAGGCGCCGCCTCGCTGATCCGGGCGTACGAGGTGCAGTTCGTGCACGGCCTGCTGCAGACCGAGGCGTACGCGCACGCGGTGGTCCGGCGGGGCATGCAGGGCGCGAGCGAGGCCGATGTCGAGCGGCGCGTGGCGCTGCGGCTGGAGCGGCAGAAGTACCTCGTCGACGAGAGGGCGCCCGACTTCCACATCGTCCTGGACGAGGCCGCCCTGCGCCGCCCCTACGGCGACCGCGAGGTGATGCGCGGCCAGCTCCAGCACCTCATCGAGATCTCCGAGCGGCCCAACGTGCGGCTCCAGGTCATGCCGTTCAGCCTCGGCGGCCACTCCGGCGAAAGTGGCGCGTTCACGATCCTCAGCTTCCCGGAGTCCGACCTCTCGGACGTCGTCTACCTGGAGCAGCTCACCAGCGCGCTGTACCTGGACAAGCCCGAGGACGTCGCCCAGTACGAGAAGGCGCTCAAGGAACTCCAGAGCGACAGCCCGGGCCCGTCGGAGAGCCGGGACCTTCTGCGGGGGCTCCTCCAACTCTCCTGAAACCTCCAACTCTCCCGAAACGTCAGTACGATGACGTGTGATCAGATCGTGATGGCGCGATCGAAGGTCTGCTAGGGATCGAGGGATCACATGTCGTCGTCCTACTTCACCGACCTTGCACAGCAGTACATCGACGGTGAGTGGCGCCCGGGTACCGGCTCCTGGGACATCATCGACTTCAACCCGTACGACGACGAGAAGCTGGCGTCGATCACCATAGCCACGGTCGACGAGGTCGACCAGGCGTACCGGGCGGCCGCCCGGGCCCAGAAGCAGTGGGCCGCGACCAACCCCTACGCCCGTCGTGCCGTCTTCGAGAAGGCCCTGCGGCTCATCGAGGAGCGCGAGGCCGAGATATCCGAGGCGATCATCGCCGAGCTCGGCGGGACGCGTCTGAAGGCCGCCTTCGAACTGCACCTGGCCAAGGAGTTCCTGCGCGAGGCGGTCCAGCTGGCGCTGCGCCCCGAGGGCCGGATCCTGCCCTCGCCGGTGGACGGCAAGGAGAACCGCGTCTACCGCGTGCCCGTCGGTGTCGTGGGCGTGATCAGCCCCTTCAACTTCCCGTTCCTGCTCTCGATCAAGTCCGTCGCCCCGGCACTCGCGCTCGGCAACGCCGTGGTGCTCAAGCCGCACCAGAACACGCCGGTCGTCGGCGGCGCGCTGGTCGCGAAGATCTTCGAGGACGCGGGGCTGCCCGGCGGTCTGCTGAACGTCGTCATCACCGACATCGCGGAGATCGGCGACGCCTTCCTGGAGCACCCGGTGCCCAAGGTCATCTCCTTCACCGGCTCCGACCAGGTGGGCCGGCACGTGGCGACCGTCTGCGCACGGCAGTTCAAGCGCTCGGTCCTCGAACTGGGCGGCAACAGCGCGCTGGTGGTCCTCGACGACGCCGACATCGACTACGCGGTCGACGCGGCCGTCTTCAGCCGGTACGTCCATCAGGGCCAGGTCTGCATGGCCGCCAACCGCGTCCTGGTCGACCGGTCCGTCGCCGACGAGTTCACCGAGAAGTTCGTCGCCAAGGTGAAGACCCTCAAGGCGGGCGACCCGCGCGACCCGGAGACCGTCATCGGCCCGGTCATCAACTCCTCGCAGGCGGACGCCGTCGCGGGCGTGGTCGAGCAGGCCCTCGCCGAGGGCGCCACGGCCCTGGTGCGCGGCGGGCGGACCGACAACCTCGTCGAGCCGTCCGTGCTGACCGGCCTGCCCGCCGACTCGGCCCTGCTGCGGCAGGAGGTCTTCGGGCCGGTCGCGTTCCTCGTCCCGTTCGACGGCGAGGAGGAGGCCGTACGCCTCGTCAACGACACCCCGTACGGCCTGAGCGGCGCCGTGCACACCGCGGACATCGAGCGGGGCGTGAACTTCGCCAAGCAGATCGACACGGGCATGTTCCACGTGAACGACGGCACCGTCCACGACGAGCCGATCGTCCCGTTCGGCGGCGAGAAGCACTCGGGCCTCGGCCGGCTCAACGGCGAGACGATGCTGGACTCCTTCACCACGACCAAGTGGATCTCGGTGCAGCACGGCCGGAGCCGGTTCCCGTTCTGAGGACGTTCTGACCAGTATGGCCCGGCCTTGTCTCAGTGCCCTGAAGCGGCCTCGCTCCAGGCGACGAGAGCCGCGCCCAGTTCGGTCCCGAAGGTGAGTTCCGCCATGGCGGGCGTTCGCGCCCGCCGCAGGAGTGCGCGCAAGACGTCTCCGAACGGCTCGTCGAGGAGTGCCGCCGCCGTCTCCCGGGCCCCCTCGTGGTCCCCCCGAAGCGCCTTCGCGTGCCACACCGGCAGCAGGTCCCGGCATAGGCGGAACATCCTCACCCGACCACGCCGTAAGTCCTCACGGTTGAGGTCGAACACCCGGATCGAGTGGCACCCTCTGGCCGTCCGGGCCTGGTACTTCCCCGAGGCAGGAAGCAGCCGGAGGTGGTCGGAAGGGTCGTCGACGGTGGGGTCGATCAACAGCCGCTCACCCGTGACGGCGTCGCACGGGTACTCCTCCCGCTTTGCGTTGCTGTTGCAGAACGAGCAGGCCAACAGGTGGTTCTGCCAGTCGAAGGTACGCAGCGGGACCAACGCCTTGGGCTGGAAGTGGTCGATGTCCGTGCCTCGATTGTCCAGGCAGTACATGCACCGCAGGATTCCCGGGGCCATCAGCTCCAACAGAGTCCGTATCTCCGTCTTCGCGGCTTCGGCGTTGCTCCACTGCTTCTCCGCCACCTTGCTCGTGGCGCCCTGCTCCTTGATCCGGCGGGTGCCGCTGTCGCAGAGTCTGGTCAGCCGCGGTGTCGGAGCGCGTCGCCGGACGGGAATCACCAGTGGTCTCCCAGCCTCGCCGCCACCTCGTCCACCCGCGCCGACAGCGAGCTGGTGAGCAGCTCGCTCAGGTGGCGGTATTCACGCAGCTCTTCCTCGCTGGCCGCATCGTCGAAGACCTTCCGCTCCAGTCGTACCAGCCTCGCGCGCTGTAACTCGGCACGGCTGGAGTACGGCGACTCCAGGCCGAAGAGTTCGGACAGCGCCGCGTCGTCGCCGCTGCCATACACGATGCGACGGTAGAGCCCGTCGTCGACCACTTCCGGCGCCCGGTCGTCCTCATCCGGTCCGGGGAGCCGGATCAGTCCACCGGGGTCGGCCGCCTGGCAGATGTAAGGGCTGTGGCTGGTGACGATGAACTGGATACGGGGGAAGTGGACGCGCAGCCAGTCACCGATTTGCCGTTGCCAGGTGACGTGGAGGTGGGCGTCGACCTCGTCGATGATGACGATGCCGGGCATGCGGATGACGGGACGCCCTTCGTCGTCCGACGTGAGGTCGAGGGTGCCGTAGGTGGTTTGCAGTTGCCGGACGATGTCGAGAACGAGGGAAGCGACGGTACGGAATCCGTCGCTCATCTCCCGTAATGGGTAGGCGCGTTCGGGGCTACCGTCCGGAGCGACCCACAGGCCGTCGGCGTTGACGCGCAGGGCGCGATAGCGGTCCGGCAGTAGCCCGTCCGACAGCAACCTCAGAACCGCGTTCAGCAGTTCACGCGCGCCTTGCTGCTCTTCCAGACTGCGCAGCCGCAGTTCCTTGAGCCAGAAGACGCCTTCGGACAGCGAGGCGTCCTCGTGGAAAAGGGAGGCCATACGGCCCGCGGGCCCCGACGCGAGCATAAGCCGCCGTGCCTCGTCGCTGCCGCCCGTAAGCCGTCGGAACGGCCCGTAGGCGGCGCAGAACCAGCCCTGGGGGACGCTGGACGTCCATGGGCCGCGTGCGGCGAACTGCTTGATGGTGTCAAGTTCGCCGCTGTGCTCCTGGCCGAGGTACCCCCGCACCCGCGGCTGTTGCCGTACCCCGAGGCCCTGGTAGCTCCCTGGCCCGTCGGCGGTGTCCTCGGGCGCCGTCCAGGCCAGTCCCAGGGGAACCGGCCGGTCCGGCGCCTCGCCGCGCCCGGTGAGCCGGTCGACGGTCGGATCCGGCCGGACGTACACCCGCGCCCACGCCGACCGCTCGCCGCCGGTGATCCAGCCGCCGAAGTCCGGAACGAGGGAGCGAGCCACGTGCGGCCCGGCCAGGCACAGAGCCAAGGCGCGCAGGAAGGTGGACTTGCCGGAGCCGTTGCGCCCGGCAATCACGGTCCAGCTTCCACCGCCAGGTGGCGCGGACAGCGGGAGGTGGTCCACGGCGCGCGCACCGCTGAAGCCCTTGAGGTTCCCGAAGCCGATTCCGGTGATGTGCACCTGCCCCTCCCTCCTTTCGTGCGCCGAGCGGGGTCAGCCTCTCATGGGGCGCCGACAGCGGGGGAGGGGCGGCTTCACAGCCGGGCACCGCGGCTTACCGCGATCCGGCGTACGTCGTTCAGAGCCTCGCTCATCCGGGTCAGCAGGAACCGCAGCTGGTCAGGGGTCGCCCGGTGGTCTGCGAGCAGATCGACCGCGTGCTCCAGGAGATCGTCCGCCATGCCGAGCTGTACGGCCTCGACGGTGTCGGCGAGCTGGGAGAGGCGGCCGGTCCCGTCGGTGATGAGGTAACAGGGCTTGCCCTCCTCGCCGGCCCAGGGAAGCAGGCGAGCCGCGTCGAGGTCTGTCACACCGCCACCTTCACTCCGTGGATCACGCGCGGTTCGGTGTCGAGACCGTGGACGGCGAGCAGCAGCGCCCGTCGCCAGGGCCGCTGACGCCGGAATTCCTCCCGTCGCTCGTGGGCGACGAGGTAGGGGCGGACCATCGGCGTCTCCTCGCCGCGTAGGGGGCGCTCCCAGGTACGGCGTGCCGCTGGGCGGTGGAGGTACGGGGACACGGGCAGGTGTTTCTCGTGCTCGGTGGTGCCGGTCCGTCGGCGGTGTCCCTTGCCGGGCAGCAGAAGTCGCAGCAGTGGTTCGAAGAGCCAGCGGGCGATACGGTGCCCCATGTCGTCAGCTCCGTTGCGTTTGTTGATGGCCACACCCCCGGACCGGTGGCTCGGTCGCGGGGGTCTCGCTTTCTGTAGCGAACTGATCACACTGTGGGGCCGCAGTGGATAGCCTCGCCATGGAGGAGCAGGTGACAGAGCGTTTGTCACAGAGGAGTCGAACAAGTGGGCAGCATCTACGGGGACTGGCTCAAGGAGCAGCGCGAGGCGGCGGGGCTGACGCAGCAGCAGCTGGCTGACCGGGCGATTATGACGCGTTCGCACATCGCGCATATCGAGGCAGGGCGGCGGGTGCCGTCGAAGGAGGACGCGCGGCGGCTGGACAGGGCCTTGGGCACGGGGAATGTGCTGAGCAGCTTTCTGCCGCAGGACGATGAGGTGTCGATCGCCGAGTACTTCGAGAGCGTGCGTGTACTCGAACAACAGGCTTCGATGATTCGCGAGTTCGCGCTGGCGTACTTTCCGGGCATCCTCCAGACGAGGAGGTACGCGCGTGCGGTTCTGGGCGCGGCATTCCCTCCGGTGAGCGAAGAGGAGTGTGACAGGCGCGTTGTCACACGCCTTGAACGCGCGAGGATCCTCGAAGATCCCCTGTCGCCCGTAGTGTGGGCGCTGCTGGACGAGACGCTGCTACGACGTCCTGTGGCCTGCAGGGATGTCATGGCGGAGCAGATCACGCACGTGGTTCGCCTCGCGGAGACTGGACGTATCCGCGTGCATGTGCTGCCGTTTGGGGTGGGCCATCATCCGCTCGTGAACAGCATGCTCACGTTGATGTGGTTCGAGGACCAACCGCCCCTGGCGTACACCGAGGGTGGGCACGTTGGGAAGCTGCACGATTCCCCGGCCGGCGTCCGGAAGCTGCAGCACCGCTACGATCTCGCACTGAGCGACGCGATGCCTCTGAAGGACTCACTGGCTCTGCTCAGAGCCGCTGCGAAGGAGTACGGGCACCATGACTGAGCGCATCATCCCGAACGCGGCGAAGCTGAGCTGCTGGCGCAAGTCGTCGCACAGCGATGACAATGCCGGCAGCTGCCTCGAAGTCCTCGACAACCACCCCTCCGGCATACCCGTCCGTGACTCAAAGGTTCCGCACGGTCCCGCCCTGGTCTTCCCGGCATCCGGATGGTCGTCGTTCGTCACGGCGGTCAGGAGCGGGGCTTTCCCGTCCTGACCGCCGACGATCTCACGCCCACTCCTCCGCCATGACCTCGGTCTGCTTAAGCACCCGATCGACCGCGTCCGGCGCCTTGTCGGGCGGGTAGTCGTAGAAGTTCAGCAGGAACTGGACCCTGGACCGGATACGGTCCTGTGCCTGGCTCTTGACCCGCCAGTCGACGGTGACGTCCCTGCGGACGAGTTCGCACAGTTTGCGGGCGATCTCGCTGAGGACGCCCTGCCCCATCTCCAGCGCCGAGGGATTGGCGGCGACGGCGTCGTAGAAGGCCAGTTCGTCCTCGCCCAGACCCAGTTCGGCCGCACGGGCCCGGGAGGCGGACACTTCACGGGCGAACTCGACGAGGATGTCCATCGTCTGGGCCGAGCTGGCCAGGCCGTTGTGGTAGCGGTTCATCGTCTCCTGCATACGCTGGGTGAAGGCGCGTTGCCGGGTGATGTTGCCTGGGTGGGCGTCGCGGATCTCCTTGAGCAGTGAGCGGCGCAGGGCTTCGAGGGCGAGGTTGGGGTGGCGGGTCGCCTTGAGCGAGGCCACGAACTCCTCGTCCAGGTGCGACAGGTCGGGCTTGGTGAGGCCGGCGGCGTCGTAGATGTCGACGACGTCGGCCGCGACGACTGCCTCGGCGTTGAGTTGCTCGATGAGGCGGCGTTGGTCGGCGGCGGTGGCCAGTCCCTGTGCTTCGAGATGGTCCACGTCGATCTTCGCGCGTGAGGTGCGCACAGTGGCGAAGAACTGGATGTCAGGGAGAAGATCTTCCACGCCCCGGTGAGTCGGGCAGAGCGAGAACGCCTGGGACAGCAGCTTGCCGTAGCGCATGAAGAGCTGCCGACGCGTGGGCTCGCCCGGCTGGAGGTCGGGCTCCCCTTCCTTCAGGAACTCCAGGACGGCGTAGAGGGCCTCCTGGTAGCCCTCAGCTTCGTGAATATCGCGCCAGGGGCAGTCGTCGAGCACCTTGACGATCCGCTCGTGCATCTCGCGCACGGTCTTGACCGCTTCCGAGATGTTCGCACCGATGGTCTGTTCGTCCTGGTCGTCGTCCGAGGTGTACTCGGCGAGTGCGTCGGTGAGGTGCTGGGTCACCCCCAGGAAGTCCACGACCAGACCCGACGGCTTCTCGCCCCAGGTGCGGTTGACCCGGGCGATGGCCTGCATCAGGGCGGCCCCACGCATCCGGCGGTCGAGGTAGAGGGTGTGCAGGGGCGGTGCGTCGAAGCCGGTCAGCCACAGGGACTGGACGATGACGAGTTCGAGTTCGTCGTCCGGCTTCGTGAGCCGTTCCTGGATGCGCTTGAGTTTCTCGGGACTGCGGACGTACGGCGCGACCTCATCGTCGTCCCTGCCGGGACTCCCCGTGAAGACCACACGGATCTTGCCGGTGGTGTCGGGCAGCAGCCCGGTCTCCTCGTCGGGCTCGCCCGTCCACTCCGGGCGGCGAAGGGCGAGCGCGTTGAACAGGCGGGCGGCGATCCGACGCGACGAGCAGACGATCAGCCCCTTGCCGGGACTGCCGGTCAGCTTCTTCATTTCCCGGCTGCGGTCGTCCCAGTGCGACAGAACGGTGTCGGCGAGCTTACCGATACGTTCGGGCGCGCCGATGACGCTTTCGAACGTCGCGAACTGTGCCCGGGCACGGGCCCTTTCGGATTCGCTCAGCCCTTCGACGAGCCCCTCGGCCTGAGCGTCCATCGCGTCCAGGTCGGCGTCCTCGGGCAGCTGGACCTTGTGAAGGATCGGTTCGTAGAAGACCCGGACGGTGGCGCCGTCCTTAACCGCCTGCGTGTGGTCGTACGTGTGGATCGTCGGCCCGAACACGGCGAGAGTGTTGCCGGTCCTGTTGTCGATCGGTGTGCCGGTGAAGGCGATGAACGTGGCGTTCGGCAGGGCGTCGCGCAGATGGCGGGCGAAGCCGTCCTCGAAGTCGTAGTGGCTGCGGTGCGCCTCGTCGACGACGACGATGACGTCCCGGCGGTCCGACAGCACCGGGTGCCTGGCACCTTCCTCCTTCTCCGCCTTGCTGATGCGGAACTTCTGCAGCGTCGTGAAGATGACACCGCCGTTCCCCTTGGGCCGCGCGAGTAGTTTCTGCAGTTCGGTGCTGTTGCGGGCCTGCTCGGGCGCCCCGCCGATCACCCGGTGCAGGCTGTGGCTGGTGGCGAAGGTGCTGAACAGTTGGTCGTCGAGGTCGATCCGGTCGGTGACAAGGACGACGGTGGGAGTGGACAGCTCGGGGACGCGGGTCACCTTGCCGGTGTAGAAGAGCATTTCCTCGCTCTTGCCGGCGCCCTGCGTGTGCCAGATGACGCCCGCCCTGCCGTCCGTGGCGATGGCGGACTGGGTGGCGGCGAGTGCCGTGTTCACGGCGATGTACTGGTGAGCCTTGGCGAGCTTGACCACGTCCACGTTCCCACCCGTGCTCTCGGCGGAGTAGGAGAGGAAGTTCCCGACCAGGTCCAGGAAGTATTCGGGCTCCAGCGCTCCGGCGATCATTCGCTCCAGCGCGCGGCCGTCCTCCCGCTCCTCCTCCCGCTTCAGCAGGACACCGTCCTCGGCATGCCAGGGCGCCATGTGCTCCCAGGGGGTGAAAGGCGTGCCGAGACGGGCGGTGACGCCGTCGGTGGCGACGGCCGCGCACAGGGTGCGGAAGGTGCCGTCCCTCTTCAGCTCACGCCGGTAGTTCTGGATCTGGTCGTACGCCGCGCGGGAGTCGTCACGCCCGCTCGCCTTCTTCAGCTCGATGACCCCGAGCGGAAGGCCGTTGACGTACAGCACGATGTCGAAGACGAACACCCGCTCGCTGGCCGCGCGTATCCGGACCTGCGAAGCGGCGACGAGGTCGTTGCCGTGCGGGTCGGTGAAGTCGATCGGCCGGACGGTGACGCTGTGCGGCCTGTCGGTGAGCGGGTCCCTGTACTCGACCTTCAGGTCACCGGTGAGCTTCTTGTAGAACTGCCAGTTCTTGCGTACGTCGCTGCCGGGTGCCTGCCTCAGCAGCTCCTGTATCGCCTCTTCCACGGCGTGGGCGGGCAGCTCGGGGTGGCGGGTGGCGATGGCGGTACGCAGCCGGGGGTACAGGACCAGGTCGTCCCAGTTCTTCCGCTCGCCGCTGTTCGGGTTGAGCTCCCTGCCGGGAAAGTGCCGCCACCCGAACTCGGCGAGCTGATCGAGGGCCAGCAACTCCCAGTCCCGTTCGGAGGACCCTCGGGAGGAGCGGCCTTGTAATGCCGCTGAAGTGGCAGCACTTTCGGTGGTCATGAGGTGGCGTCCTCCACGGCGCGTTCGGCGTCCTTGACGCGGATCTTTCCGGTGACTAGCTGGGGCAGCAGGGTGTCTCTTAGGTCTGCGAGGGTGCGGTTCTCGACGGCCACTTGGTTGATGGACGCATGCAGCGCTTCAAGAGCGGCTGACAGCCGGGGGCGAACGTCTTCGGTGGGAAGGGTGATCGGCCACGCCGGCATGTCCTTGAGCGGGATCCGGTCCACCGTTGCACCGTGTACGGTGCGCCGCCTGATTTCCACCTGGAAGGGAGGGCTGAGGAAGGAGTGAAGCAGCAGGGCGCTGCTCACGCTCGTGGACTTGGGGCGCAGAAGGCCCATCCGGCGGCCCAGGCTCGCCCGTACACCGGGAGGCATGAGCGCGGCTTCTCCCAGGCGGGTCTCGTACGAGAACAGGACGTCACCCTCGCTCGGCTGTACGCGCCGGGTCCAGCGAGGAAAGTCTTCCTCTGAGAGGTGCGCCGATTCGGCCAGGTCCAAGAGACCTCCCTTGAGGCTGCTGATGCTGAGGAACCATGGCCCCTCCAGGGTCTTCGTGGGGGTGGCATGCGGTCCGTCGAAGACCTCAGTGATATCGCCGAGACGCACTGGCTCTGCGGTGGCTGCTGCCTCGGTACGCGCCTTGGCGAGCGCGAGAGAGGTTCGGGCAATCCGCTCGTTGACGGAGATCTTGTCGTCCAGGGCGTCCAGGACCTCGGTGACGGCTTGCTGTACGCGCGCGGGGGGGAGCAAGACTGTCATTTGCCGCAGGTGGGTGGGGCCGAAGTGCTTGATCACGCTCCCTACACCCATAGCTTCAACCTGGCGTTTGAAGGACGGGGCCCGGAGCGCATAGGGGATGAACTGACTGAGCACTTCGTGCGCCTTGGGTCGAAACCTGATGATGCCGGTATAGGGGATCGCGCCGACACCCGACTCATCGACTGTCGCAATCTCCCCTAGCGACGCTGACGTGCTGAGGAGAACATCACCACGCTGGAGGCGAAAGTGATCCCACCGTTGCGAGACTTGCTTTTCGTCCAGGAAATCGCATCCAGCGAGCAGTGGCGCCCCCCTTTTTAGTCCTGCAAGCCGAATCAGCGGGACGCCTTCTTGCCGGAAGTCTCGGGCCATGATCCCCGGGCCCTCCTGGAAGTCCAGGACTTCAGGGAGCTTTCTGTTGAGCCAGGTGTCCAGCGGGGGTGTCACAGCCTCCCCACCTGCTCCCGCACCACAGCCTCCAGCCGCCCCGACTCCTCGAACAGGGCGAACAGCTCCTTCGTCAGCCGCTCCACCTTCGCCTCCACCGGCTCGGCGTCCGGATCTCTCTCCGCCTCCGCGACCCCGACATACCGCCCAGGGGTCAGCATGAAGTCGTTCTCCCGAATCTCCGCCAGCGGAGCGCTCCGGCAGAACCCCGGCACGTCCTCGTACGTCCCGGCGCCTTCGGCTCCTCGCCAGGCACGGAACGTCGCAGCGACCCGTTCGATATCGGCGACCGACAGCTCGCGCAGCGTACGCCCGACCATCTCGCCGAGCCCGCTCGCGTCGATGAAGAGCACCTCGCCCTTGCGCCCCCGCACCCACTCCGCGTGCTGCCGCCCCTTGCCCTCCGCAAGGAACCACAGGCACGCCGGGATCTGTGTGGAACGGAACAGCTGGCTCGGCAGAGCGACCATGCAGGCCACCAGGTCGTCCTCGACCATGCCGCGCCGGATGTCGCCCTCGCCGCCCGACTTGCCGCTCATGGAACCGTTGGCCAGGACGATGCCCGCACGGCCGCCGGGGCGCAGCTTGCTGACCATGAGCTGGATCCACGCGAAGTTGGCATTGCCGACCGGAGGGACGCCGTAGACCCAGCGGTCGTCGATGCCGAGCCGTTCACCACCCCAGTCGGAGATGTTGAAGGGCGGGTTGGCGAGCACCACGTCGGCCTTCAGGTCCGGGTGCTGGTCCTCATGGAAGGAATCGGCCGGCTCCTCCCCGAGGTTGGCCTCGATGCCGTGGATGGCGAGGTTCATCTTCGCCAGCCGCCACGTCGTGAGGTTGCGTTCCTGCCCGAAGACCGAGATGTTGAAGCGGTTGCCGTCGTGCGCGTCGATGAACTTCTCGGTCTGGACGAACATGCCGCCCGAGCCGCACGCCGGGTCCAGAACGCGCTCCCCCTCCTGCGGCTCCAGCATCTCCACGAGGAGACGCACGATGGACTCGGGGGTGAAGAACTCACCGCCCTTGCGTCCCTCGGCGATCGCGAACTGCGCGAGGAAGTACTCGTACACCTCGCCCATCAGGTCCCGGGCCCCGGTGCGCCTGCCGTCGTCGCCGACCTGCGACTGGAACTCCAGCCGGTCGAGGAGCTGCACCAGGCCGGCGAGTGTCGTCTCGTTGACACGCTGGCTGTTGTAGTTGTCGGGCAGGGTGTCCCTGAGGGAGGGGTTGGCCTTCTCGATGGTGTCCATGGCGGAGTTGATGACCTCGCCGAGTGAGGGGCCGTCCAGGGTGCCCCTGGCCCGTTCCATCACCACGTCCCAGCGGGCGGCCGGGGGGACGTAGAAGAGCCCGGCGCCCGTGTACTGCTTGCGGTCCTCGACGGTCTTAAGGATCAGCTCCTCCGAGGCCCGGCCCTCCAGGCCGAGTTCGGCGAGCATGCTGCCGTCCCTCAGCTTCGCCTCCAGTTGTGCCCGCTTTTCGGCCATGGCCACGGAGACGTACTTCAGGAAGACGAGACCGAGAACGAAGTGCTTGTACTCGGCGGCGTCCAGGGTCCCGCGCAGCTTGTCCGCGGACTTCCAGAGGATCGCCTTCATGTCCTCCGGCTTGGTTTCCTTCTTCTTCCGTGGGGGCACGGGAACTCTCACTTCTCTTCTTGTTCCGGGTCGAGGATCACGTGCACGGCCCCGATCGCCGTGCAGCATGTAGGGGGAGCGGTCCAGCGGCCAGCTCCGGTCAGCGCCGGCGCAACGCCAGCTCGCCATCGGCGACACCCGCGGAGATACGGGTGGCAAGGCGGTCAAGGGCCTCCAACTGCCTGCGTACGTCTGCTCGCAGCCGCGCCGTCTCCTTCAGGATGGCCTCCAGTTCACTGATCTCCTCCGCGGGCAACTGAGGCAGGTCCATGTCGCGCAGGCTCACGCGCCGCACGAGCGAACCGCTGCCGCGGTACTGGTTGCGTGGGGCCTGGATCAGGTGAGCCAGCGTGTGCGGCCGCATCCACAGGGCATCCGGATGGTCGGGTTCTCCCCTGGCCACGGCTGCCACGTGCTCCCGGTACGACGTGATCCGCAGCCCCTGCACGGGTGACAGCAGTACGCATCCGCCGACATCGTCCACCTGGCACCGCACGCCGTGTTCGGCGAACACGATGACATCGCCCTGCTCGGTGATCTTTGCCGCCGAGTACGACGCCAGCGCCTCAAGGGCGATCCGCCGTTGACCCACGGGCAATTCGCCCAGCATCTCCTCGCGGCCGATGACCGGCAGACCGGCCGAGCCGATGTCGGAGTCCTTGATGCGATGCCCGGTGAGCGACTTCAGCTGCCCTGCCGTGAGCGGTTCGCCCAATTTGCGATGCCGTATCGGTGTACGGCGCTTCGTGATGCCCATGTCGCCGAGCCAGTCGCGCAGGTGCGGCATGGCGACCATGGCGGCCCGTCTCGCCGTCAGGCTCTCCTCAAAATGGTCGATGTCGGCCTCAGGCGCCGCCAGGCGGTGGGCCGGCAGTATCGAGCGGCCATCCAGCAACTGTTCCTCGCCCGGGCGTGGGGACCGCGCGGGAAACGGACGCCCGTCCTGTGGCTCCGCCTCTCCGTCCGCGAGGACCAACTGCGCCACTTCACCGATCCACTGGCGCCCAGCCGCCCGCCGCGCGATGCGGTCCGCGTCGATGAGGAGGACCTGCCGCGCGGTGAGGTCATGTGCAGGTGGCCGCAGGATCAATAGCGCGTACTCCGCACCCGTGCGGAACGGGTGGATACGGCGAGGGAGTTGGATGATGGCCTCGATGCTCCCCTCGACCAGGAGTTGCTCGCGCGCGTCGACCGTCGGTGCGGGTGAGGCACCTCGCGTACGCGTCAAGGTCCAAGTTGGCACGACGGCATAGCCCTGGCCATGAGGGGTGAGGCGGCGGACCGCTTCCCGTACCCACCACATCGGACCTTCCTCGTCCCGATCCCGCTCCCCGGAGGCGTACGGCGGTGAAGCCAGTACGAGGTCCGCGGTGGAAAAGGTCCACGGTTCGGCGCCGGGCGCGCCTCCCCACCAGCGTCGCTCGTCCAGGTCCGACGGACGCGAGCAGACGTCTGTGTACATCTCGTAGCTGAGAAGCCGGTACTCCAGGAGCTTGCGGCGTAGCGGGTCGGGCTCGACCGCCACCAGTTCGCCGTGGCCGCGGAGCCTGCCGCGTGAGCCGCCGTCCATACCAAGGAGCAGCTCACCCAGGCCAGCGCACAGGCTGATGGTGGATCGCTGGTCCGGACCTCCCTCGTTCGGCCCGATGAGCGAGGCGACGAGAGCGACGATCTCTCGTGGGACGGTGTCCATCACGAGGTCGGATTCGAGGCGTCCGGCGAGTTCCACATCTTCGTCGATACCGAGGATCGCGTCTGCGGCTTTGCCCGGTGAGCCGATCTCGTGCACAAGAGCCGAGACTGCCCGCCGGATGTCCGTGTCGGCCGCGTCGTAATCGTCCTGCAGGCCCTCCGGGAAGTACTCGGGCGCGAGATGTTGTCCCTCGCCCCGCATGGCGAGAACCGCCAGAGCTTGTGCGATCAGGGTTTCCGCCGAGCCCAAGCGATGCTTGAGCGCCACGAGACCGCGCAACCTGAGTCCCCGCCGGAACCGGTCGCCGTACGTGGGAATCTTGCCGTTCCCATCCGGTTCCGTGTCGGGAACAGGCCGCAGGTCAAGCCAGTCCGCGACCTCCAGAGCGCTGAAGAGAGGCTTGCTTTCGCTGCCGCCGATCGGCTCGGGGAAGGGCGGACGCCGGTCATTCGCGGCGGCCAGGGCGGCGGCTGAGAACCGGCGTCGCCAGTTGCTGACCGTCGGGCGTCCGACTCCGGCGAGTTCCTTTATTTCGCCGAGTGTTACTGGCGCGTAGGGCGCGGATGCGGACGTGGCGTGCGGGTCCCCCTTCGACATCACAGTCTCACCGGCTCCCGCCCGGCGATCACGTCCGCCTTGCGCGCGAGAACGGACGGCACCTGGCTGTGCTGCCGGTGCAGCTCGGCCTTCTCCGGAGACACGTACTGCATGAGCCGCAGCAGCGTGTCGAAGTCCTGCGCCAGGTGGCGATGGCAGATCCGCTCGTGGTGGCCGATGCGGTTGCGGAACTTGCGTACGTAGTCCAGCTGCTGCTGGAGTGCGCCGCGTCGGCCGCGGTAACCATGGAAGGTGTGCCTGAGGGCCGGATTCCAGAACTGCATCTCGTAGTTCAGGCCGCGGCCGGTCAGACCCACCCAGAAGCCGAGCGTCAGCTTGGCCACCATGTCATCGGCGGTGTACCCCGAGCCGTACTCCCGATGAAGGGCGTCCTGGGCACTACGTACCTGTTCACGGCCCTTGGTGGTGAACTTGACGCGCGGCGAGTCCCACCAGTCGGCACGGCCGTACCGCCCGCCCAGCTGCGCGTGGAACGAGTTGCGCATCGCGACCTCGAAGTCCCGCAGGATGCCGAGGAAGGCACGGGAGATTTCGCCGTCCCAGCAGTACAGACGCAGCGCCGTGGTGACGTCGCCGCCGCACTCGTTCAGGAACGGCTGGAACCGCTCCGCCGAGATCGCGTCGACGATCCGCTTGACCTCGTCCTCCGTCACCGCTGCTCCTCCCCCTGACCGAAACTTCCGTGTTAGCCTCGACTACGTGCGCCCCGGAGTACTGTCACTGCATTGCATACAGCCCGGGGCACAGCTCTTTCCGGAGCCCGACGGGCGGGCAGGCGACGGCTGAGCGGCGACCTGAGTGCGGTCCCACCTTGAACATCTACTACGTTAGGCCGTAGGGATGCCATTGTGCAACAGAACTACTGAGAAGCCCCCTTCTCAGTAGGAAGAAGTTGCTGTGGTTGTGGTGGGCGCGCCTTCTTCCCGTTTTGCGCGGTCTCCCTTGCGGACAAAACCTGACCGCAAGGGTCCGTAGCTTTGTCGGTGTCGGGGGAGAGGCCCCCGGATCCGGCGAAAGGCGGCGGTCATGGTCACTCACGTTCCCGCGGAGGCACACGGCGACGAGCGCGGAGCGCTGCTCTCCTTCATCGAGGAGCAGCGCGGCGGCATCCGGCGGGCGGTGCTGGGGCTGACCGACGAGCAGGCGAGCTCCCGTCCCAGCGCCAGTGAGCTGTCCCTCGCCGGGCTGGTCAAGCACGTCGCCGAAGTCGAGCAGATGTGGATCTCAATGGCCAAGGGCGAGCCGCCGGCCGTCGTGCGGGACCAGAGCAACTGGCACGAGTGCTTCCGGCTGGTCGAGGGGGAGACCGTCGAGTCGCAGCTGGCGTACTGGGAGAAGGTCGCCGCCGAGACGGAGGCGTACATCCGCTCGGTGCCGAGCCTCGATGACACCTTCGCGCTGCCGGCCCAGCCCTGGTTCCCGCCGGACGGCCGGGTCTCCCACCGCTGGCTGTGCCTCCACCTCATCCGCGAGACGGCCCGGCACGCCGGTCACGCCGACATCATCCGGGAGTCGCTGGACGGCAGGACCGCCTTCGAGCTGGTGGCCGAGGAGCAGCAGGTGGCGGCCGGGTCATAACCTGGGCCGCATGTCAGCGATCCGTCTCCTCGTGCTCGGCGCGGTCCGTATGCACGGGCGGGCCCACGGCTACCAGGTGCGCAACGACCTGGAGTACTGGGGCGCGCACGAGTGGTCCAACGCCAAGCCCGGCTCGATCTACCACGCCCTGAAGCAGATGGCGAAGCAGGGACTGCTGCACGCGCACGAGACCGCCCCGTCCACGGCCGGCGGCCCGCCGCGCACCGAGTACGAGATCACCGGGCAGGGCACCGAGGAGTACTTCCGGCTGCTGCGCGAGGCACTGGTCACGTACGACCAGCGGGGGGACGTGAAGACGGCCGCCGTGGGCTTCGTCGTCGACCTGCCGCGGGCGGAGGCGGTCGCGCTGCTGAAGGAGCGCACCCTGCGGATCGAGCAGTGGCGGGCCTCCGTCTTGGAGCACTACGTCCCCGAGGAGGGGCCCGGGCAGCTGGGCCACATCGGCGAGATCATGAACATGTGGGTCCACACGGCCGATTCCGAGGCCGAGTGGACCCGCGGTCTCATCGAGCGCATCGAGGGCGGCGCCTACACCTTCGCCGACGAGGGCGACCCGTTCGTGGGCGTCCTGGCCGAGGACGCGGAGAACCCGTACGCGACGGGGGAGCGGCATCCCGGGGACGCCCACTAATCAAGTTTGACGAATGGCTCGGGCGGATTTACGTTTGTGCTTGTAGTCAACTTTGACTAGCGAGGGAGACTCAGTGGCCGACACGGCGATCACCGTCGAAGGCGCGGAGAAGAGATACGGCGACAAGAAGGCGCTGGCCGGGCTCGACCTGCGGGTCGCGCGCGGCACGGTGCACGGGGTGCTCGGGCCGAACGGCGCGGGCAAGACGACCCTGGTGAGGATCCTGTCCACGCTGCTGCGCCCCGACGCGGGCCGGATCGAGGTGGCCGGGCACGACGTGGTGCGCGAAGCGTACGCGGTCCGCCTGCGCATCGGTCTGCTCGGCCAGCACGCCGCGCTCGACGAGGAGCTCGGCGGCCGGCAGAACCTGGAGCTGTTCGGCCGGCTGCACCACCTGGGCGCGCGGCGGGCACGCGCGCGTGCCGGTGAACTTCTGGAGCGCTTCGATCTGGCCGACACCGGCCGCAAGGCGGTCCGGCAGTACAGCGGCGGCATGCGGCGCCGCCTGGACCTCGCGGCCTCCCTGATCACGGAACCGGAGGTGCTGTTCCTGGACGAGCCGACCACCGGCCTCGACCCGCGCGGTCGCGCCGAAGTGTGGGACTCCGTCCGCTCCCTGGTCGGCGGCGGTACGACGGTTCTGCTCACCACGCAGTACCTGGAGGAGGCCGACCAGCTCGCCGACTGCATCTCGGTCGTCGACGCCGGCCGCGTCATCGCCGAGGGCACGGTGGACGAGCTGAAGGCGCAGACCGGCGGCGACCGCATCGACGTGGTCCTGCGGGATGCCGGCCAACTGGGGGACGCCGTCGCCCTGTTGCCCCTCGCCGGGGTCAGCGTCGACACCCACCGCCGACTGCTGAGCGCCCCCGTGACCGACCGCATGGAGGCGCTCTCCGGAGTCGTACGGGCCCTTCAGCAGGCCGGTATCGAGGCGGAGGACGTCGCCCTGCGCCGCCCGACGCTGGACGAGGTGTTCCTGCACCTCACAGGAGACGACCGCCGAGTGAGGGAGGCCGCGTGACCGCCCACGCCCTGACCGACTCCTGGACCATGACCCGCCGGGAACTCGCCCGCTGGGGACGGCAGCCGGTCCAGCTGGTCGTCAACCTCGTCTTCCCGGTGATGCTGCTGCTCATGTTCGGCTACCTGGTCGGCGGCGGCCGGGGCGTGGGCGGCGCGTACCGCGACTACCTGATCCCGGGCATGCTCGCGCTCACCATGGCCTTCGGCCTGGAGGGCACGATGATCGCCGTCACCCGGGACCTCGACAAGGGCGTCGTCGACCGCTTCCGCTCCATGCCCATGGCCAACGGAGCCGTGCTGGTGGGCCGTTCGGCCGCCGACATGCTCCAGTCGGTGATGGCCCTGGTGGTGCTGATCGGCGTGGGCGCCGCCCTCGGCTGGCGGACCCACGGCACTGCGGCGGCCTTCCTGGGAGCCGTGGGCCTGCTGCTCCTGTTCCGGTTCGCCATGCTGTGGATCGGCATCCACCTGGCGCTGGTGGCCGGGAAGCCGGAGATGGTCCAGGCCGTGCAGATCCTGGTCTGGCCGGTCGGCTTCCTGTCCAACGCCCTGGCCCTGCCCGACTCCATGCCCGGCTGGCTCGGCACGGTCGTCGAGTGGAACCCGATGTCCCACACGGCCACGGCCGTACGGGACCTGTTCGGCAGCCCCGGCGCGGAGTCGGGGCACGTGTGGGCGGCGATCGTCTGGCCCCTGGCCCTGCTGGCGGTGTTCTTCCCGCTGGCGGTGCGCAGGTTCGGGCGGCTGAGCCGCTGATCGGCGAGCCCTAGTGGTGGAAGCTGGTGGCCGCGCCCTTGTCCCGGGTGAAGGGGCGCGACTGCCGGCGCAGCTCCGGCAGCAGGCGTTCCAGGTCCTGCGTGAGAAGCTCGGCGAGGTCGGCCGAGAACCCGTTGCGGCACACCACCCGCAGCACGGACAGGTCCTCGCGGTTGGCCGGGAAGGTGTACGCGGGCACCAGCCAGCCGCTCTCGCGCAGCCGCCGCGAGACGTCGAAGACGTCGTACGACGTGACGTCCGGCGCGGTCGTGAAGGCGAACACCGGCAGCTCGTCGCCGCGGGTCAGCAGCCGGAAGTCGCCCAGCGCCTCGATCCGCGCTGCCATGCCCGTGGCCACGTCCCGCGCGGCCTGCTGCACGGCCCGGTAGCCCTCCCGGCCCAGCCGCAGGAACGTGTAGTACTGGGCCACGACCTGCGCGCCGGGCCGGGAGAAGTTGAGGGCGAAGGTCGGCATGTCGCCGCCCAGGTAGTTCACCCGGAACACCAGCTCCTCCGGCAGCGCCTCCGCGTCCCGCCACAGCGCCCAGCCGACGCCCGGGTAGACCAGCCCGTACTTGTGCCCCGAGGTGTTGATCGACGCCACCCTCGGCAGCCGGAAGTCCCAGACCAGGTCCTCGTCGAGGAACGGCGCGACCATGGCGCCGGACGCCCCGTCGACATGCACGGGGATGTCGAGTCCGGTCCGCTCCTGCACCGCGTCCAGCGCCGCGCACAGTTCGGCGACCGGCTCGTAGGACCCGTCGAAGGTCGAGCCCAGGATGCCGACGACCCCGATGGTGTTCTCGTCGCACAGCTCGGCCGCGGCCTGCGGGTCCAGGTGGAACCGCTCTCCCTCCATGGGGACCAGCCGGGGCTCGACCTCCCAGAAGTTGCAGAACTTGTCCCAGCAGACCTGCACGTTCACGCCCATCACCAGATTGGGCCGCACCCCCGGGTACCGGTCGGCGTTGCGCCGCGCCCAGCGCCGCTTCAGCGCCATCCCGGCGAGCATGCACGCCTCGCTCGACCCGGTCGTCGAACAGCCCACGGCCGCCGCCGGATCGGGCGCGTGCCACAGGTCGGCGAGCATCGCCACGCACCGCCGCTCCAGCTCGGCCGTGCGCGGGTACTCGTCCTTGTCGATCATGTTCTTGTCNNGGTGACGAAGGTGGCGAGGTTCAGCCGCGCGTTGCCGTCGAGCATCAGCTCGTCGCGCACCAGCTGGTGGGCGGTCACCGGCGCCATCGGCTGGTCCGGGAGCCGGTGCGTGGGCGGGGCCTCGGCCATGTCGCCGACGGGGTTGGCGGGGCCGTAGAAGGGGTTGACGGACAGCCGGCGTTCGCCGGTCTGGCGGGGGCCTTCGTTGAGCGGCAAG
>NZ_MUKA01000360.1 GCF_002150735.1 Streptomyces africanus | reverse complement strand
CATCCCAACCGTCCCCGCCGCCCCACCCCTGGGCCGCCCGGTCGGCAATAACTCCGCGGTGGAGGGGCGAGCGTCAAGAGTGAAGCGAAGCGCAATCGGCGAAGCCGACGCCCGAAGGGCGCTCTTGACACTCGCCCCGGAACCGCCAACCTCGGAAAAACCGGGCGGCCGTGAGTGCCTCACAGCCAACGTGACTTTCTCGGCCTGGTCCGAGGACCTACGCAGCACCCGTTAACGAGCCGCCGCGTTGCGCTTCACGGTCTGGACGAAGGAGCGCCACGCATCGCTTCCCACCACGATCACACCCGCCTCCGCGACCTTTGAGTCGCGCACGAGGGCATCACCGCCAGTGAACGCGCACTCGACGCACTCGCCCCCGGCGCCGTTGCTGTAGGACGACGTGAACCACACCGGACGGTCGCTTCCGCCGGAAGCTTCTATTGTCACCTTGCGTAATCCTTCAAGATCGACTCGATCAACAGGGCGGAGCGTTGAGGGCTCAAGGCCGCGGCCCGGAGGCCGTCGAACGCCCTCGTGTACTCACGGACATGATGCTCGCCCTCCAAGTACATGGCATCGGTGATGCCGTCTCGATACACGAGATCCGGATCCTCCGGGGCCGGGAAGCCCAGCATGGTGAACGAACCGGTGGCCGGATAAGTCCCTGAGTCGAAGGGAAGCACCTGCAAGGTCACGGTCGGCAGTTGGGTCGTCTCCAGAACCCGTTCCATCTGCTCTCGCATCAGAGCGTGGTCCCCCATGACGTGGCGCAGAGCACCCTCGTTCACGATGAACCATGCGTCGGGAGCATCCGGTCGCCTCAGCATGGCCTGGCGTTCCATGCGCACCTGCACCGCCTTGGTGATGTCCTCGGCCGACATGTGCGCGCCGGACTTGTGGAGCTCGGACGCGTACATCTCGGTCTGCATGAGGCCGGGTACGACCTCGCACTGGTACTGGCGGAACGTCGATGCGTCCTGTTCGAGGCCGATGTAGATGTTGAACCACTCGGGCACGCCGGCGCCGTGGACCTGCCACCAACCGCGCACTTTTGCCTGCCTGGCCAGCGACTTGAGGAACTCGCGCAGTTCGTCGCTCGTGCCGTAGAAGCGGCACAGAGCATCGATGTCCGACGGCTGGATACGCCCACTGCCCGTCTCCATCCGGTTGACTTTGGAGCCGCTCCAGTCCAGGGCCGAACCGACCTGGGCGCAGGTGAGTGTGCTCTTCTCGCGGAGCTTCTTCAGCTCGATCGAGAGGCGCCGACGGCGTGCCGTGGGTGAACCGGCCATCTCAACCCTCTTTCCAGTAGCGGGCGTTCAGTCTCGCGCCAAGGGGTGTGCTTGCCAATCACACGGAAGTGGGAATCCCGCCGTGCACATTGCACAAAGGGATGCGCTGCCAGCACAGTGGTCGACAGCACAACTCAAAGTGATCGTTCGTGACGCTGCGCTGCGGTGCTGTGTCGACTGCGACGAGAGGGGTCCGCGTGAGCCAGGAAGCGTGCATGTCGCGCAAGCCGTGGGAGCTTGCCTTCACGGCCGAACCCGTGGAGGTGGCTGCCCTGCGCCGGATCATGCGACTGCACCTAGGCATGTGGGGGTTGCAGGACATCACCGACGAGGCGCAACTGTGCGTCAGCGAGCTGGTGTCCAACGTCATCACGCATGTGGGACACGGCACGCCCGCGACGCTGGCTGTCTCCGTGCGGGGCACGCACCTGCGCATCGAGGTGCATGATCCGGACACACGGTCCCTGCCCGTCCTCCGGGACCCGAGCACGGAATCCCTGGAGGGGAGAGGCATGGCGCTCGTGGACGCCGTGGCCGATCGCTGGGGCGTGCTGCTACGCCCGGACCGGAAGATCACATGGTGCGAGCTGGCCACAAAGCTCGCGGCACCCAGCGGCCACGTGGAAGCCCCCAGCGTGATGCGGGCCGAGGCCCTGCTCAGCCTCTACGCCGCTACTACGCCGTTGCCGTGCAGGACGGACGTGGGCAGGCTGAGTTCCGCCGTAGCGGAGGAGACGGTGATCGCGGCGATCACCGACCTCCTTCACTGGCTCCAGGCCCACGGCCGCGACGCGGACGACATGCTCGGCCGAGCCCAGATGCGTTTCGAGGCCGAGTGCGCTGCCCTGTGTGAAGAGGCGTAAGGCTTTACCCGGCTGAGATCGCAGAATACGTCCAGACGTCAGCCGGAATCGGGTGCTTCAGTCGCCACGTGATCGCCATGGGTTTGCTGCCCGTGTGCTCCACGTACTCGGCAGAGCCGAGCAGTATCCACGGCTGGGCGCCACCGATGTCCGTGGTCTTGTAGCGGCGTACGAAGAGCAACACGTGGCTGCCTTCAGTGACATGCCGCTGGTACCGGAGGCCTGTGGGAGAGGTCTCCGAGGTCTGGTTTTGGGACTCCCAGTGGAAGAGGGTCTCGCTCAGGGCGTAGTCGTGGTAGCGGGTCTGCGGAGAGAAGTCCTTCTCGTCCTTCTCCAGGGTGATGAGGAGGGCGTCCGTCTTGATGGACTCGCACCACTTCACGCCTTCGCGGAAATCTCCAGGCATAAAACCACCGATGCTGGACTGCCCAAGGGCAGGCAGTATCTCTTCACGGCTGTACGAGGCGTGCACGGTCAGCGGGATCCCGGCTCCGCCGCTGATCCCGAGCAGCGGAATCGGTACGTGCTCTGTGTGCGCCAAGTTGTACGCCAATACCTGACGGAGCTCACTCCGCAAGGCGTGCTGTTTGCGAAGCGTTGCGAAGCCGGCGTCGTAGCTAGTGAACCCCTTGCGGATTACGCCGCCGAGCGGCCACAGCTGGAAGAAGAGCATGCGAGCGTACGCTTTCCCCTGCTCATCGAGCTCGCTGTAGGAAGGAGCGTCGTCCTCTAACATCCGCGTGTACGCGGCCACACGGAGTGGATCGTCCACGTGAAGAAACGCCGGGATGCGCTTGAGTAGCGTTGCTTCACCTTCAGGCGCCTCGCCCTTCAGTAGCCCCGCTCGGCGAAGCAGGCCTGTCCAGGAGTTCCCGTTCCCCCGGTAGAGCTCCTTGAGTTCACGGCCGCTCTCTTCCAGGTAGCGGCTGAGCGTTGGCTCTGCATAATCCGCCACTTCACGTGCTAGTGCCGTCACATTGACGCCGAGCTGATCCTTGATGTTGGCGATGATCGCCTTCTTCGCCTTTTCCTCAAGGATGATTTGGCAGCCGGAGGGGAGCTGTGGGAAGTCGTGCTCGATGTGGTCAAGCAGCCGCTTGCGGGTCAAGTTGGTCAGCGCCCGAAATTGGTTTTCAAAACGGAACTCCTTGCGATGCTGTCCGATGAAGTCCAGCACGGTGAGCACCGCTTTGCCTTCGGAACGGCGGAGTCCGCGGCCCAACTGCTGCAAGAAGACTGTGACACTGGAGGTGGGGCGAAGGAGGAGCAGCGTGTCCACGTCGGGGATGTCGAGGCCTTCGTTGAAGAGGTCGACCGAGAAGATCACCTGGAGCACGCCTGACGCTAGGTCGTCCAGTGCCTGCTTCCGCTGCTCGGCCGGCGTCTCCCCGGACAGAGCGATGGCATTGAGGCCGGCCGTGCGGAAGACTTCAGCCATGAAGCGGGCGTGGGCGACTGATACGCAGAAGCCCAGCGCGCGCATCGTGCTGGGATCGGCAACCTTCTCCTTCACCGATTTCACGACCAGCCGGGCACGTCTGACGTTGCTCGAGAGCACATTGCTCAATGCGGCTGGGTCATACGCTCCGCGCTTCCACTCCACCGTGCTGAGGTCTGTGGAGTCGCTTATGCCGAAGTAGTGGAATGGGCTGAGGAGATCATTTTCTAGCGCCTCCCACAGTCGCATTTCGGCAGCAATCCGGCCGTCGAAGAACTCGTCCTGAATGTTCCTGCCGTCCATGCGATCGGGCGTGGCAGTGAGCCCTAGCAGCTCCATGGGGCGGAAGTGATCAAGGATCTTCCGGTAGGTCGGTGAGGTTCCGTGGTGGAACTCGTCGATCACAATCACATCGAAGTGATCGGGAGCGAGGCGATCGAGGCCTCTTGCGTTGAGCGACTGCACGCTCGCGAAGACATGGGACCAGCGCTCTGGGATTTCACCACTGTGCAGCGACTCGCCAAAGTTCGCGTCTACCAAGACGTCTTGGTAAGTCCTCATCGACTGCTCGAGTATCTCCTTGCGGTGGGCAACGAAGAGCAGCCGCAGGTCACGACCGTGCTTCTTACGCAGTTGTTTGTAGTCCAGGGCAGCCATCACGGTCTTGCCTGTACCTGTGGCCGCAACGAGCAGATTCCGGTGCCTGTTGTGAACCTCACGCTCGACCTCAAGCCGCTCCAGCATGTCACGCTGGTGCGGATACGGCCGTACCTCTAGACCTGACAAGGTGATCCTGCGAGCAGCGGACGTCGACGAGGTTCCGCCCGCAATCGCCAATGCTTCCTGAAGGCGCTCGCCATCGGCCTTCGGGTCGTATGTCTCGAAGGAAGGATCGTTCCAGTAGGCGTCGAAGGTGGCTTCAAACTTGCGAAGCACATCGGGAGTGGCGACGGAGGACAGGCGGACGTTCCACTCCAGGCCATCGAGAAGCGCTGCCTTGGACAGGTTCGAGCTGCCCACGTATGCCGTGTCGTATCCACTGCGACGGCGGAACAGCCACGCCTTGGCGTGCAACCGTGTCGTGCGGGTCTCGTAGTTGACCTTGACCTGCGCGTTGAACTCCCCCACTAGTCGGTCCAACGCGCGCCGTTCGGTCGCGCCGATGTAAGTCGTCGTGATGACCCGTATCGGCACCTCTCGGGCATGGGCTGCCTTGAGTGACTGCTCGATGATCCGGAGACCATGCCACTTAACGAAGGCGCACAGCAGGTCCACGCGGTCAGCTGTGGCGAGCTCTGCGCGCAGTTCGAAGCCGAGGCTCGGGTCATCGGGAGAGTTGGTGATCAGAGCCGCGTCGGAGAGCGGGATGCCCGGACGTACGGCAAACACACCGGGTGCCTCTTGCCGGGTCAGTGCCAGGAGTTGGCGTGGTCCGTCTGCGATCAGGTCCACCCACTCCTGTGCACCTTGCAGGGTGCTGATGGACTCCAGGATGTGGTTCGCTGCGTAAACTCGCTCCTCTGGTGGGAGGTTCTGCAGCACACGTCGAACCGTTCCCGCAATATGCGACGCCAGGATGTGCGGCCCTGACTCTGGCCCCACGGCTTCGCTCACGGGATGCCAGCCGCGGCTGACCAACTCCTTCAGCTGCTGCTCAAAGCGGAGCGTGATCAGCTGCTCGTACAGTCCATCGGCCGGGGCCGAGGCGTCGGTACGGCTCTCAGGCATAGGCAAGCTCCCCCGATTGATCGCGTCGATCGACGATGGGCCTTTTCTATCAAGAGGCGCTGACAGCGTCCGGAGCTGTGCAGACGGCTTCTGGCGTTGGGCAAGTGCAGTCGTTGTCCTGCAGCAAGTTGATCCCTAAGTGACACAACTGATCAAACAGAGTTACTTTTTGGGCGTGCTCTTACGTGACCTCCTCATACGTATAGCGGAGACCTACGACCCCAAGGCCGGTACGGCTAGCGGCGTACCAGCCCAGGACCTCCTCCGGGAGGTCGAGAGGATGCCCGATCTACCGCTACCGCATGGCTTCTCCGCCGCGGGATATGGCGGGCAGGGGTCGGCGAGTAGTACTCCTTGGATCGGTGTGTTCGGTAGATCGATCAACACGCAGGCTCAAGCGGGGCTGTACCTCGCCTACATCTTCGACTCAACCCTTACGTCCGTGACCCTCACGATGCAGCAGGGCGTGACGAAGCTTTCGGACGAGTACCCCAAGCAGGGAGACCTGCGGAGAGAGCTGAAGCGGCGAGCGAGGCAGCTCCGGGCAGGAATAGAACCTGAGCTGGCCAGGCGTTGGAGTCATACGCCGGCCTTTCGATCTAGCCTCGAACGTCCCCGTGCGTACGAGGCGGCGAGCGTCGTGGCCCGCCGGTACGAGATCGCGAGCATGCCGTCGGAGGAAGTCCTCGCAGAGGAACTCCATGTGGCGTCTCTGCTTCTGCGCGATGCTGCTGCCACCTATCGCGTCTGGCTTCAGCAGCCGTGGGAGAACGAGCCTGTCGTGTACGAGGGTGAGGGGCACTCCATTGCCGAAGACCCTCTGGACGGCTTTCGCCCGAATAGCAGCAGCGACTACTACGTCCGCATCAAGGGCGGACGACGACGCAGGGAACGCCACCACGAGGAGCTGATTGAAGCCTTCGGCCTCCACGTCGTCACGCGCGGGTACACCCCAATCACACAAGGCATGTATCCGAGAGACCTGGTCTTACGCCGTCCCGCCGTGGATCGGCAGCGCTCCTGGCTTGTAGAGGGCAAGGCCGTGAAGAAGGGCAATGCCACCCAGGCCGTCCGGCAAGCCGTAGGTCAGCTCTACGAGTACAGCTACTACTGGCACGAGAAGCGCGGCGAGCCGAAGCCGCACCTTGTTGCCCTCTTCACGGAAGACATTGGGCACTACGCCGAGTACCTGGAGGATCGCGGCATCGCGTCGATCTGGCGTACCGACGCCGGGGACTGGGCGGGGTCTCCCACGGCCGTGTCATGGGATCTGGCCGCAGGGGCTTGACCCTCGTACAAACTGCCTCCGCGAGACGCTGTTGCCGCCGGGGCCGCCCGCTTCTTGGTCAGTGTCGTGCTTCCGCGCCCCGCCTCAAGGGCGCTTCACTCCGCTGCGCTGCGTTCCGCGTCGGCTGACGCCGATGGCCCTTCGGGCCACCCTTGACCCGGGCCGCTCCAGCACGGGGGAGAAGCGAGCGGGCGGCCCGGGTCAAGGGTGGC
>NZ_MUKA01000359.1 GCF_002150735.1 Streptomyces africanus | reverse complement strand
CACGGCACGGACGGTGAGGCGCGGGCCGCTGTGATGGGCCAGCAGGCCGGGGAGGAGCTGAAGGGCGGTACGGGCCTTGTCGTCGCGGTACGCGGGACTCTGGACGACGGTCGCGTAGGCGCCGAAGGAGGCGTTGTTCACGAAGACGCGGTCCCCGATGCGGCCCAGGTCGACGCGTAGTTCGACGCCGTCGGTGAGCGCGTCCAGGCACAGCGAGGGATCGGCCCGGTCCAGGCCGAGGTCCAGGGCGAAGTGGTTGCGGGTGCCGGCGGCGATCACCAGGAACGGCAGACCGCGCTCGGCCGCCACTCCCGCGACCAGGGCCTGGGTGCCGTCGCCGCCGGCGACGCCGAGCAGGTCGGCGCCCTCGTCGGCGGCCTGCCGGGCGAGCGCGGCCACGTCCTGGTGATGGTCCGGGTCCAGCACGGCGACCTGCGCGCCGAGGGCCTTCGCCTTCTCCTCCAGGTGGAACGTCCCGACCTTTCCGCCGCCCGAGCGCGGGTTCATGATGAGGAAGGGCCGCCGGGGGGCGGCGACCGCGTGTTCCCGCACCCCGGCCGGTCCGCCGTCGGCGGCCAGCGCGGTGCGGCCGCACAGGACGGCCAGCACCCACAGCGCGAGCGAGACGAGCGCGACCCACAGCAGTCCGGCCACCGCGTAGAGCACCACGACGGCGACGGGTGCGGCGCAGGCCAGCACGGCGGCCAGTGCCCTGGCCGGGCCGGTGCGCGCCAGCGCCCACCACACGCCCGCAACCGCGATCACGAGCCCGGCCAGTCCCACTGCCACCAGCAGGAGGCTCTGGAGCCCGGCGAACAGCAGCAGGACCACCAGCGCAGCGGTTCCCGCGAGCACGGCCAGACGCGCGGTCCAGCGCGGAGCCGTCTGCATGCGACCTCCCGTGCCCGCCTCGTCACACCGGAGCCCGCGTGAACGGGTCAGGAACCGAGGAGCCTGCGCTTCTGGTCCTCGAACTCCGCTTCCGTGAGCACGCCCTGGGCCTTGAGCTCGCCCAGCTGCTTCAGCTGTTCGATCGTGCTGGTCATGTCGGAGGCCGCCGGAGCGGACCGCTCGGCAGGAGGCGGCGGCTGCGGTGCGGGCTCCTGGTACCCCTGCTGGGCCTGGTACCCCTGCTGGGCCGCCCATCGCCCCTGCTGCCGGCGGGAGACCCGGTTCGACACGGCGGTCGCCGTTCCGGCGACGACGGCCGTCCGGGCGACCCCTCGGATGAGTCCCGGCATGGCGATCTCCCTTCTCGCTTCCCCTGGCTCCTCAGGGCGCGGTTTCGATCGCGTCGAGTGCGGCCAGAACCGCGGGCACCGGGATTCTCCCGGAGGCGACCAGCTCGGCACCGCCGCGGCGCAGGGCGGCGGCGAACGGCGCGGCCCACAGGTTCTCGTAGATCAGGACGCCGGCGGAGTTGCCGGGTTCCAGGGCGGCGGCAGCCTCTTCGAGGTCGTCCTGGCCCAGCAGGCCGGAGGACGCTCCTTCGAAGACGGCCAGGTCGAGTTCGCCGTCGCCGGTGAGGTCGCCGATCTCCAGGCCGGTCACGGATCCGTCGGCGTCCTTGCGGATGAACGTCAGGTCGAGGATCCGGATGAGGCCGCGGTCCACCAGATCGACCAGGAGGGGGAGGCCCTCGCCGGTCATGCGGTTGCCGGGGAACTCGACGACCAGATAGTCGATCGGTCCCACCGTCTCGCCGGATGTGCCGGCGTCGTCGAATGCGTCGCTCACGGCGTCACCTCTGGGTTCGTGCCTGGTCCCCCACGCCATTCCATCACCGCACCGGGGCGGCCGCACGTCGTGCGGTTCACCCGTCGGGCGCACAGGGATCGCGCGTTCGGCATCACACGGATCTGCTGGGGTCCATGACCAACGCAGGCGGCGAACCGCTCTCGGACCCGGAGCGCAGCGAACTGGCTGAACTGCGCCACCGCGTGGGTGCTCTGGAGAGTGGCGGGCGACCGCGGGCGGCGCGGCATCACCCCTTCCGGACCACGGGCTCCGTCCTGCTGATCCTCTTCGCCGCCCTGCTGTCGATGCTGTCCGTCGTCGCGGTCTGGGCGAACAGCATCGTGCGGGACACGGACCGCTACGTCGCCACGGTGGGGCCGCTGGCCTCCCACCCGGATGTGCGCAAGGCGGTCACCAACCGGGTCACCAATGCGGTGCTGGCGCAGGTCGATGTGGACGCGTTGGTCAAGCAGTTGCAGGACGCCGTGTCGGAGAAGGGCGTGCCGCCGAGGGCGGCCCAGCTGGTCGGCAACCTGAAGGCGCCGATCACGAGCGGTCTGGAGCAGCTGGTCGGCGGCACCGTGGAGCGGGTGGTCACCAGCAGTGCCTTCGAGACGGTCTGGGTGGAGGGCAACCGCAGGGTGCACTCGGCCGTCGACAAGGCCCTGACGGGTGAAGCCGACGGCGCGGTCAAGCTGAAGAACGACCAGGTGGCCATCGACGTGGCACCGCTCGTGGCCGACGTCAAGGAGCGGCTGGTCGACGCCGGCCTCGGAGTCGCCGCGAACATCCCGGATGTCCACACGGACTTCGTGGTGGTCCAGTCGAAGGACATCGGCAAGATCAAGACCTATATGAGGGTCCTGGAGATCATGGGCAGCTGGCTGCCCGTCATCGCCCTGCTGGTGGCCGCGGCGGGGGTGTACACCGCGTTCAACCGCCGGCACGCGCTGATCGGGGCCGGGTTGGCGGTGTTCGTGGCCATGCTGGTCCTCGGGATCACCCTCACCGTCTTCCGTGACGTCTACCTCGACCATCTGCCCCGTGGCGCGTCCCCGGCCGCCGCCGGAGCGGTGTACGACGCGCTGGTCCGGTTCCTGCGCGCCGGTGTACGGGCGCTCGGTGCCGTCGCCCTCATCACGGCCGTCGGCGCTTTCCTCAGCGGACCGTCCAAGGTCGCCGTCCTCGTCCGCGGCGGCTGCCGGCGGAGCATCGGCGCCCTGCGCGACGCGGCGGTCTCCGGAGGGCTTCGGCTGGGGGCGGTGGGGCGGTTCGTCCATCGCTTCAAGCGCTGGATCGGGGCCGCGATCCTGGTGGTCGCAGCGGTCGTCCTGTTCACCTGGAGCTATCCGACCACGATGGTCGTGGTGTGGACGACGGTCATCGTGCTGGCGGGCTTCGCGATCCGGGAGTTCCTGGACACCGGAGGCGGTCCGGAGGCCACCGGATCCCGGTGACGAGCGGCGCAGGACGCTGACCGCTGTGCGCTCACGTGGGCCCGTGCGGATACGAGGTCCTGCTCGGCGGGCGCTCGTCGGACATCGGACGTTCCTCGGACAGGTCGAAGAGGTTGCCCTTCTGGACCGCGCACAGGGCCCAGATGACGAAGCCCGAGATCGCGATCATCACGACCGACCACACCGGGTAGTACGGCAGGGAGAGGAAGTTGGCGATGATGACGAGTCCGGCGATGGCCACGCCGGTGACGCGCGCCCACATCGCGGTCCGCAGCAGCCCGATGCTGACGATCACGGCGACCGCGCCCAGTGCGAGGTGGACCCAGCCCCAGCCGGTGAGGTCGAACTCGAACGCGTAGTTGCGCGTCGTGACGAAGATGTCGTCCTCGGCGATGCCCATGATGCCCCGGAAGATGTCGAGCAGGCCGACGAGGAAGAGCATCACGGCCGCGAAAGCGGTCAGGCCGGTTGCCCATTCCTGCCTCGCCGTGTGGGCCGGCCGGTCGTATGTAGCGGTCATCGTGCGCCTCGATTCGTGTGGTCCCGATGCTCAGTGCCCGGGGGTGCGGGCGGTGGAGCCGCTGTGCCCCGCCGGGCCGTGGCCGGTCAGGACCAGTTCCTTGGCCCTGCGGAACTCCTCGTCCGTGATGTCGCCGCGGGCGCGGATCTCCGACAGCTTGGCGAGTTCGTCGATGCTGCTGGTCCCGCCCTGGGTGCCTGCGGCCTCCCTGATGCGGGCGTCGAAGGCTTCCTGCTGTGCCCGGGCCTGGGATGTTTCCCGGCGGCCCATGTTCTTGCCGCGCGCGACCACGTAGACGAAGACGCCCAGGAAGGGCAGCAGGATGGTGAACGCCAGCCAGCCGGCCTTCCCCCAGCCGCTCAGCTCGTCGTCACGGAAGATGTCGACGACGACGCGGAAGAGCAGGACGAACCACATGATCCACAGGAAGAACAAGAGCATGCTCCAGAAGACGCTCAGCAGGGGATAGTCGTACGCGAGGTACGTCTGCGCGCTCATGTCTCTCCTCCGTTCCGGGCCCTCGCCCGGCTGCCGTCGAGTGCTGTCTTCAGCATGGACACGGCCGGGCCGGGTGGCTTCACCCGGCGCGGGTGAGCCTGCTCGTGGTGTACCAGCGGGAGGAGGCGACGTACTCGCCGAGGGCGAGGCCCGAGACCGCCACCAGGAACACGGCGATCAACCAGGACAGGAACGTGAAGACGGGCCCCAGCGGTCCGAACTCCTGGAGGCTGCGCTCCATGGCCGTGGGCACGAAGAGACCGGCCGCCCAGCTCAGTACGACCGTGCCCGTGCCCGCCAGCAGCGCTCCCGGGAGCAGGTTCCGCCAGCCGATCCTGCCGCCCAGCAGCAGATGCTGGGTCCACCACCACAGCAGCGTCGAGGACAGGAGGGACAGCACCCATCCGGTCACCGCGCCGACTCCCAGTCCGCTGCGCAGCGGCGCCTGGACCAGGAGGACACCCAGCCAGACCAGCAGCCAGAGCAGCCAGCGCCAGACCGCGGCCCGCACCCGTGTGCGGGGCAGGTGCCAGCACCGTTCGCAGACCGCCTGGAGCGCGCGGCTGAACGCCGTGGCGGACACCAGGGTCACCACCACGCCCACGGCTCCGGCGGCGTCCCGTGGGGTGCCGGTGGCGGCGAAGGTGCGGCGTACCTCGTCGAGCGTGTCGCCCCGCACCCCCAGCACCGCACGGACCGAGTCCGCCAGCAGGTCCTGCACCCCTTCCGGCGCGAACGCCGCGACGGTCATCAGCAGCGGGAGCGCGGTGAGGAAGGCCTGCGCGGCCAGCCGTACGGAGCCCTCCACGACGTTGAGCGCCGACAGGCGGGGAAGCAGCCGGGCCACCGGACCGGACCGCAGGCCCGCCAGGGCCCGCTCCACCACCGTGCGTCCGTGGGACGCGCGAGCGGGGCCGGGTTTCCTGGCCATGGCTCACGGGGCCGCCGCCCGGTCCTCCACGAGCAGCGTGACGTCGGCCGGTTTCATGGGTGCTCCTTTCCGTGGGGCCCCGGTTGCGGCGGTCGCCGCTCGGGATGACGGAGGTGGAGGCGGCCGCGCGGGTCCGGGTGCGCCCGCCGCAGTGGCGGGTGCGGTGTCAGACCGTCCCTTCGGGTGCGTGCGGCCCGGTGGCGTGCGTCCTGCGGAGCGCGGCCCGCCATGCGAGGGCGACCGCCGCCTCGGCCAGGCCGAGCAGGACGAGCCACAGGCCGAGCAGCCGGGTCAGGGCGCGGGCCGACTCCGCCGGCAGGGCGAGCACCACGATTCCCGCGACGATGCCGAGCACCGCGGCGCCCAGAACGACTCCGCGGTGCGGCAGGTCCTTGGCGGCGATGGCCGTGTAGAGGGTGAGGACGCCGGACACGAGCCAGACGACGCCGACGATCAGCGAGAGGACGGCGATGGTCTGCAGCGGGTTCCGCAGGCACAGTACCCCGGCCAGGACGTACAGCACGGCCAGGAGCAGTCCGGGGAACCGTTCACCGTGCTCCTCCCGGCCGAAGACGGCCACGAACCGGAACGCCCCGGTCACCAGCAGGTACAGCCCGATGAGGACGGCCAGGACGTGCAGGGTCTCCTCCGGCCAGACCAGCACGAGGACACCCGGCACGACCGTCGTGACCGCTGCGCCCAGCATCCACGTCCAGGAGCGGCCCAGGTGCGCGAGCACGTCCGCGGGATCACTCAGCGGGCGGGGGGCCGCCCCGGCGGCAGGGGGTTCCGGTCCGGTGGGCGGCGCCGGATCACGCGACATGGTCATGGCTCCTCCTCGCGTGATCGAGCGGGCCGCTCCCGGACCGCCGACGGGGCGGTGTCCGGGGGAGCGGTGTGCCTGACCGCTCCAGGGTCACGCCTGTCACCGGGGGCCGGGCTCACCCGTCCCGGGTGATCCGCACCTCACCGCCGTGGCGGTGAGGTGGGAGTCTCCAGGCGCCTGTCCCACCGGGCCCGGCCGGACGGAACGGAGGGACAGGAGATGACGGAACGGAGCGACACGAGATGAGCGATCCGAGCACGGCCCGGGCGGACCGCACCCGGTCCGGTCCGGACGGGCACCGGAGGCTCCGGCCGCTGCGCACCCGGTGGGCGGCGGTCGTCACCGTCGCCCGTGCCGTGCTCATCGCCGCCGGCCTCGTCACCGCCTACTACCTGCTGCCGCTGGACGAGCGCCACACGGCCGGCGCGTCGGCGCTCCTCGCGTGCGGCCTGGCAGTGGTGCTGCTGGTGTTCGGGTGGGAGGTGCGGGCCATCCTGCGCTCGCCCCACCCGCGTCTGCGGGCCGTCGAGGCCCTGACCGTCACGGTGGCGCTGTTCCTGGTGCTCTTCGCCTCCGGCTACTACCTGCTGGACCACTCCGCCACGGGCTCCTTCAGTGAGCCGCTGACCAGGACGGATGCCCTGTACTTCACGCTGACCACGTTCAGCACCGTCGGCTTCGGGGACATCACGGCACTCTCCCAGGCCGGGCGCGTGCTGACGATGGTTCAGATGGCGGGAGGCCTCCTGCTCGTGGGCGTCGCCGCACGGGTGCTGGCGGGCGCGGTCCAGGCGGGGCTGCGTCGCCGGCGCCGCGAGCCGTCGGCCGAGCCGCCGTCCGGCACCGCTGCCGGGGCACCGGACCGGGAGGCCGGACCATGACAGGAGCACACCGCCCGGAGCCGTCACTCCGGCAGTTGCCGCATCTCCAGGACACGCAGCCCCAGTGACCGGCAGCGTGCCAGCAGTCCGTACAGGTGCGCCTCGTCCACGACGGGACCGAACAGGACGGTCTGGCCGGACATCACCACGTGGCCCAGCTCCGGGAAGGCTTTGGCCAGCGTTTCCGACAGGTGTCCCTCGACTCGGATCTCGTAGCGCACGAGCTGTCCTCCCACGGACTCCCTGGGACAGGCGCACAGCACCCTTACCTGCGATCGTCCGCCGCCGTGCCGCTTCGGGCTTCACCCGGTACAGGTGACCGTGGCCCAGTGACGGGCTCCGCGGATCAACGCGGTTTCAGTGCGTAAGAACGATCTTGAAGGAGATGATCAGCAGACCGAGCAGCAGGTTGACCGACGCGGTGGTGGCAACGAGCCGCCGGGAAGCGCCGGCGCGGCGTGCGGCCGCCACGGACCAGCCCACCTGTCCGGCCACGGCGACCGAGAGAGCCAGCCAGAGGGCACCGCGCACGTCCAGCCCCAGGAGCGGGCTGACGGCCACCGCGGCGGCGGGCGGGACGGCGGCCTTGACGATCGGCCACTCGTCACGGCACACCGTCAGCACGACCCGGCGGTCCGGAGTCTGTTGCGCCAGCCGCGCCCCGAACAGCTGGGCATGCACGTGCGCGATCCAGAACACCACGCCGGTGAGCAACAGCAGCAGCACCAGCTGGGTGCGGGGGAACGAGCCCAGCTCGCCGGCGCCGATCACCACGGAGGCCGCGAGCATGGATCCGTAGACGCCGCCCGTGTAGTCCGCGCGGACCCGCTGCTCGGCGCGGCGCGCCCCGCGGGCCGTGGTCGGGCCGTTCCTGGTCCTGGACACCGGTGGCTCCCTCCGGACTCAGCGCGTCGATCCGGTCACTCCGGCCGGAGCCGTCGGGGTCACGTCATGGACTCCGAGTCGCCTCGGGGGCGGGCCGGAAGTCACGGATCACGTCACCGCCGGGCTGGATGACGCCGTAACTGCTCTCCGGTACCTCGTTCCACGCGCCGGGGAGGTCGCCCAGCGGTTCGGAGACGACGAGGCGGGTCTCGTCGGAGATGTCCCGGAGGAACTCGGCGTCCGGGTGGAGTGCGCGCAGGGTGTCCACCTCGGTGCTGAAGTACAACGACCGTGAGCGGCCTTCGCTGGAGTAGCGGAAGGCCCATACGCGCTCGCCGTCGGCCACCGCGAGGGTCATCTGGAGCGGGTGCGGGACGTCGTGGGCGTGTCCCGTCCTCTCGATCAGGCCCGCCATGCGGGCCACCGCACCGGGCGGATCCTCGGCCAGGCCGAAGGTGAGGGCCAGGTAGAACATGAGCTCGGAGTCGGTGGAACCCTCGATGTCGGGGTACAGCGCCGGATCGACGGCCACGGCGAGGTCACGCCGCAGGAGGCGGAATCCGTTGATCATCCCGTTGTGCATCCACAGCCGGCGACCGTTGCGGAAGGGGTGGCAGTTGGACTGCTGCACGGCTGTCCCGGTCGCCGCCCTGATGTGGGCGAAGAAGAGACCCGAGTGAACGTGGTGGGCGACCTCCCGCAGATTGCGGTCGCTCCAAGCCGGACCCACGTCCCGCAGGACAGCCGGAGTGGCGGCCTTGTCCTGGGTGTACCAGCCGATACCGAAGCCGTCGCCATTGGTCGTCTCCACCCCCAAGCGAGAGTGCAGGCTCTGGTCGATCAAAGAGTGTGCAGGTTCGAACAGAACCCGGCTGAGAAGAACAGGGGTGCCCGAGTAGGCAATCCAGCGGCACATCTTGGATCCCTCCGCTCCTGGGATCAACAGCCGTTCCGCCGGTCAGCGGGAGCCGCCGAGCGAGTCGTCACCGTCAGTATCGCCCGCGCGGGCCCCCCGGGCACGCTGCGCGTACGCCCGGCGGCCGGGGCGGCCCGCGTCCGTCGCGGCCGCCGGCACGGGTCACAGGCGGATGACGACCAGCGCCGTGTCGTCGGTGTTGCCGCCGGGCGGGAGGAGGTCGGCCAGGAGGGCGTCGGCCAGGGCCTCGGGGACGGACCGCCCGTGACGGACGAGGGAGCCGGCGAGGCGGGCCAGGCCGGCGTCGATGTCCTCGTCACGGCGCTCGACCAGGCCGTCGGTGTAGAGGACCAGGATGTCGCCCTCGGCGAAGGGGAGGTCGGCCTCCGGCCGCGCGATGTGTTCGGGGCGCGCGCCAAGAGGGGGGTCGGTCGCCCGGTCGAGGAAGGTCACGGTGCCGTCGGGCCGGAGCAGGGCGGGCGGAAGATGGCCCGCGCTGCTGTACGTGAGGGTGTGGGTGTCCCAGTCGATGTAGGTCTTCACCACGGTGGTCGACTCGGCTCCCTCGACATGGCGGGCATACAGCCCGAGGGCCTCCAGTGCCCGGGCGGGGCCGTCGGCGACCCGGGCGGCCGCGCTCAGCGCGCTGCGCAGCTGACCCATGACGCCGGCGGCTCTCAGGCCGTGGCCGACGACGTCGCCGACGGCGACCGCGATCCGGTCGCCGGGCAGGTCGACCAGGTCGTACCAGTCGCCGCACACGTTCAGGGTCCCGACGGCGGGCCGGTAGCGGACGGCCGCCCTGTGATGCCCGACCGGACCGGGAGCGGGCAGCATGGCCTCCTGCAGGGCGAGGGCGACCTCGCGGTCGCGCGCCTGAGCCCGGCGCAGGCGTTCGTTGAGCTCCTGCAGCTCACGGGCGCGCGTGTAGAGCTCGGCCTCCAGCACGCGGGCCCGGCCGGTGTCGCTGCCGGTGCCGCCGCGGGCGCGGATGAGTTCGGTGATCTCCTCCACCCGGTGCACGATCAGCACCACGTTCCCGTCCCGGTCCAGCACGGGGGCGTTGACCGGGCTCCAGAAGTGTTCCACCCAGTGGCCGGGCCGCTCGCGGTCCTCGATGTCGTAGCGCAGCAGCGCCATGGTGTCGCGCTCACCGGTGGCCACCACCCGCAGCATCGACGCCTCGGTCTCCCGCATGCCGGCCGCGGCGGGGTCGTTGGGGTTCTCGGGGAAGACGTCGAAGATGTACCGGCCCAGCAGCTGCTCGCGGGTGCGTCCGGCCAGCCGGAGGAAGTCCTCGTTGGCGTCGACGTACACCAGGTCGGGGGTCAGCAGCGCCACCATGCCGGGGAGGGCCCGGAACACCGCCGCGTAGTCGATCTGCGGTTTCCTCATGTGCTGCCCGCCTCGGCTCCGACTGTCCGTTTGCTGATGTCCCACGATAGGAGGGACGCGCCGGGGAACCGGGCCGGTGTTCCCCACGGACACCTGCGGTCACCTGCGCGGCCCCGTCCCCGCGGCGTCCCCGCTGCCGGTCATGAAGCCGGTGACCGTGCGGTGGAACTTCTCCGGCTCGTCGAAGAACAGCGCGTGGCCGCTGTGCTCGAAGAAGACGGTCCGGGCGGCCGGCAGCGCCTGGCCGACCCAGGCGGGCCCCTGCCAGGGGAACACCTGGTCCTGCCGTGCCACCAGGACCAGGCTGGGCAGCTGGATCGTGGGCAGCAGGTCGCGCCAGTCGTGGCGGGTGTGGTCGGCCATCAGGGCGTTGCGCGCGTACGCGGGTGCCTTGGCCATCTCGGCCAGGAGCAACTCCCGCTCCCGCGGGGTGGGTTCGCCCGCGAGGATGGTGCCGATCTGGTCCTCGTCGAAGGCCGGGGGGTCGCAACTGAGCTGGGTCTGCAGGGCGGCCAGGGAGGGTTCGTCGTAGCAGGTGGCGTGTGCGTGCGGCCAGTCCGGCGCGTAGTACTGGCGGGGTGCCTGCTGGACGTGGACCGCGCGGGCCAGGCGGTGGCTGCCGAACAGTTCGAGGTAGCTCCAGATGACCGGGCAGCCCAGTGACCAGCCCAGGACGGTGACCTCGCGCAGGTCGAGTTCCTCAAGGAGGTCGTACAGGTCCTTGGCCAGCCGCGACACGCGGTAGCCGTGGCGGGGTTTGCCGGAGTCGCCGTGCCCGCGCAGATCGACGGTGATGACGCGGGCGTGTGCGGCGAGGGCGTCCACGTTGCGGGTGAAGAAACGGCCGCTGAAGCCCCAGCCGTGCATCAGGACGAGGGGCGGGCCGGTGCCCTGTTCCTCGTAGTGGAGGCTGACGCCGTCGCTGGTGGTGACGGTGCTCATGGATCTCCTACGTGAGCGGGTCGGTGAGGCCCTCACCGAGGGCGGCCACGGCGGCGGCCCCGTGCCCCGCCGCGCGCAGGGGCGTGCGGATGTCCCGCTCCAGGTCGGGCAGGTAGCCGAGGAGGACATCGGCCGGCCCCTGGATCCGTACGCGGCCCAGCGCGGCCGGCAGCAGCAGGCTCCGGGCCCGCCCGAGCCGCTCGGACCGGCCACCGGACTCCACGGTGACCGGGGCACCGGCGTTGCTGACGACCAGTGCGGTGGAGAAGTCGTGCACCAGCGGGGCCGAGGTGCCCGCCCGCCACCGCTCCAGCGCGAAGTACGGGCCGGCGCACAGCACGGTGCGCTCCACCCCGTCGTCGATCCGGACGCTCAGGCCGGAGTGGAACTCGGGGCGTGGTCCGGGACGCCACTCGTCGAGCAGCCGCCCGAGGTTGGCGTGCCACTCCGCGTCGTCCAGTTCCGAGCCGTCCTCCATACGCCGGCGCATGGCGTGCTGCTGGATGTCGGAGGTCTGCTCGATCTCGTAGACCAGCGTGCCGGGGCCGAAACTGTGCGGGGTGCCGCCGGGTACGTAGACGGTCTGCCCGGCCCGTACCGGAAGCCGGCGCATGACCGCGTCGAAGTCCTGGGCGAGCAGGGCCCGGTGCAGCGTGTCCCGGTCCACACCGGCCTTCACCCCCACCAGGGCGGTGGCTCCCGGGGCCGCGTCGAGGATGTGCCACGCCTCGGTCTTGCCGTGGGGCTCGCCCTCCAGCCGGCGTGCGGTCTCGTCGTCGGCGTGCAGATGGACCGGGAGGGCGCCGGTGCCGTCGATGAACTTGGTCAGCACCGGGAAGCGCGGGCCGCGCGGGCCGCGTCCCACGAGTTCGTCGGGATGGTCCTCGACGAGCCGGCGCAGCGGCCGGCCGGCCAGCGAGCCGTCCGCGACCACTGCCCCCTCGCCGTCCACATCGCTGACCTCCCAGGTCTCGGCGACCGGGCCGTCGGGCAGGCCGGTACGGCCCAGCCGTTCGGCGAGGGCCCGGCCGCCGAAGACGTGCTGCTTGACCGGGGTGGTCAGCCGCAAGGGGTACCAGTCCACGGTCACTCCTGATCGCTGATGGCAAAGCTCCTGACGGGATGTCAGAGGATGGGCTGGCCGCCGGTGACGGCGATGCGCGCACCCGAGACGTACGCGGCCTCGTCCGAGGCGAGCATGACGTACACCGGGGCGAGTTCGGCCGGCTGCCCGGCGCGCCCCAGCGGGGTCTGGCCGCCGAAGTCCTCGACCTGCTCGGGCGGCATCGTGGCGGGGATCAGCGGCGTCCAGATGGGTCCCGGCGCGACGCTGTTGACCCGGATGCCCCGCTCGGCGAGCGACTGGGACAGCGAGCCGACCATGTTGGCGATGCCCGCCTTCGTCGCGTTGTACGCCAGCAGGCCCGGCGGCGGCGAGTCGGAGTTCACCGAGCTGGACGCGATGATCGACGCCCCGGGCTTCATGTGCGGCACCGCCGCCTTGCAGAGGTGGAACATGGCGCTGAGGTTGGTCGCCAGCGTGTGGTCCCACTCCTCGTCGGGGATCTCCTCGATCGAGTCGCGGAACATCTGGAACGCCGCGTTGCTGACCAGGACGTCGATGCGGCCGAACTCCTCCACGGCCCGTGCCACCACCTCCCGGCAGTGAGCGGGATCGCTCAGATCACCGGACACCAGAACCGCCGTACGGCCGGCCTCCTCCACCCAGCGCGCCGTGTCGCGGGCGTCGTCCTCCTCCTCGGGCAGGTGCGAGAGGAGGACATCGGCGCCCTCGCGGGCGTAGGCGATCGCGACGGCCTTGCCGATGCCGCTGTCGCCACCGGTGACCAGGGCTGCCTTCCCGGCAAGCCGCCCCGATCCGCGGTAGCTCTGCTCACCGTGGTCGGCCCTGGGCCGCAGCTCCGCCTCCGTACCCGGAGGATCCTGCTGCTGTGCGGGCTTGTTCATGGGGACGTACCTCGTTCTCTGTCCTGAGCGGACGGCGACGTCGGAGGAGTCAAAAAAAGGGAGGGGCGACAGTGCCCCGTCCTGGCGGGCGGGTTACCCGGGTGCGTGGGGACAAACGAGTCCCGACCGCACATGCCCGACGTAAGGAGATCCGATGGCCCCGCCCCGCAAGCGCGCACAGGACGGACCGAGCGGCCGCGCGCTGCTCACAAACCCGCTGACCAACAAGGGCGTCGCCTTCACCCAGGAGGAGCGGGAACGCCACGGGCTGACCGGGATGCTGCCGCCCGCCGTGCTGTCGCTGGAGCTCCAGGCGCGCCGCGCCTGGGAGCAACTGCGGGCGCAGCCGGACGACCTGGCGAAGAACGTGTACCTGGAGCAGCTCCACGACCGCAATGAGGTCCTCTATTTCCGGCTGCTCTGCGACCACCTCACCGAGCTGCTGCCGATCGTGTACGACCCGACGGTGGGCGAGGCGGTCAAGCGCTACAGCCACGAGTACCGGCGGCCACGCGGTGTCTACCTGTCCGTCGACCGCCCCCAGGACATCCGCCCGGCGTTCCAGGCGCTGGGCCTGGGCCCCGACGACGTCGACCTGCTGGTGGCCACCGATGCGGAGCAACTCCTCGGCATCGGCGACTGGGGCGTCGGCGGCATGCAGCTCGCGGTCGGCAAGCTGGCCGTCTACACCGCCGCCGCGGGCATCCACCCGGGGCGGGCCGTCCCGGTGATGCTCGACGTCGGCACCGGAAACCAGGCGCTGCTCAACGACCCGCTGTACGTCGGCAACCGGCACAACCGGGTGCGCGGCGAGGCGTACGACTCGTTCGTCGCCGCCTTCGTGGAGGCGGTGGGCGAGCTGTTCCCGAACGCGCTGCTGCACTGGGAGGACTTCGGCCCCGGCAACGGCCGCCGCATCCTCCAGCAGTACGGCGAGAAGACCTGCACGTTCAACGACGACCTGCAGGGCACCGGCGCGATCACGCTGGCCTGCGTCATGAACGCGGCACGGGTCACGGGCACGCCCCTGCGGGATCAGCGGATCGTGATCTTCGGCGCCGGGACGGCGGGCGTGGGGATCGCCGACCAGCTGCGCGATGCCATGGTCCGCGACGGACTGGACCGCGAGGAGGCCACCCGCCGCATCTGGTGCGTGGACCGCCAGGGCCTGCTGCGGCAGTCCACCGAGGGGCTCCGCGACTACCAGCGGCCCTACGCACGGCCCGACGACGAGTGGCCCGACGACCGGCCGGCCGACCTGCCGAGCGTGGTGGACCAGGTACAGCCGACCGTCCTGGTGGGCACCTCCACCCGGCACGGGGCCTTCACCCGGGACGTGGTGCGTTCCCTGGCCCGCCACGTGGACCGGCCGGTGGTCCTGCCGCTGTCCAACCCGACGGAGAAGATCGAGGCCATGCCGGAGGACGTCCTGCGGTGGACCGGCGGCAAGGCCCTGGTCGCCACCGGCATCCCGGTACCTCCGGTGGAGCTGGACGGCATCACGCACGTCATCGGCCAGGCCAACAACGCCCTCGTCTACCCCGGGCTGGGCCTGGGCGCCGTGGTGGCCCGCGCCGAGCGGATCACCGACGGCATGCTCCAGGCCGCGGCGGAAGCCGTCGCCGGTCTCGCCGACCTGTCGGAGCCCGGCGCCGCCCTGCTGCCGGAGGTGGAGAACCTGCGCACCTCCTCGGCCGTGGTCGCCGCGGCCGTCGCCCGCCGCGCCGCCGAGGAGGGCGTCGCCCGGGCCCGCCTGGACGACGTGATCCAGCAGATCCAGGACGCCATGTGGCAGCCCGAGTACGGCTGACGGGACGGTGCATCTGAGTACCTGCGCTCATGTGCGGTGCCCGCTGCGACCACCATGCCGGTGGATAGCGCGCACGCAATGGGTGTGAGTGTCGCTCGCGTATCCCGGGGTTCACCGGCGCCGGTGGTGCGAGCGGCGGTTCCGCCCGGTGTGGCGGACGGCGATGACGGCGCCGAGCACGGCGCAGATCACCGGTACGGCGATGAAGGCGGCCAACAGCACGCCGGTGCCGGCCACGTCGAGGGCGCGGCCGAGTACGAAGGCCGAGAAGGCGCCCACGGTCTCGGTCAGCAGGAAACCCGCGGCGCCGCCGGCCAGGAGGCCGACGAGGGCGGCCGGAATCCTGGCGGAAGGCGAGGGGGCAGGGGAACGTGTGCTCATGTCCCGCAGCGTCCGGCTGCGGCCTGCGACGACGCATCGGCCTGCGGCGGACACCCGCCTACCCCACCGGTTGCGAGCCTCGGCGCCCGGGTTACGCCCCTGGTGGGTCGTATCCGCCGCGCTCCGGCTGCTTTGCCGGTGGCCGGCCGGTCAGCCAGCCCGGGCGGACCATGCCGGACTCGTACGCCAGGACCACCAGTTGGGAACGGTCACGGGCATCCACCTTGGTCATGATGCGGCTGACGTGGGTCTTGGCCGTCGCGGGGCTGAGGACGAGGCGGGCGGCGATCTCGTCGTTGGTCAGGCCGGCGGCGACCAGCTCCATGACCTCCCGCTCGCGGTCGGTGAGGGCCTTGAGGCGCGGGCCGGGCTCCGGTGCCTTGACCCGTACGGCGAACTCCGCGATCAGCCGCCGTGTGACGGAGGGGCTGATCAGCGCGTCACCACGCGCCGCCACCCGTACGGCGTGCACCAGCTCCTCCGGCTCGGTGTCCTTGACCAGGAAGCCGGTGGCACCGGCGCGCAGCGCGCCGTACACGTAGTCGTCCAGGTCGAAGGTGGTCAGGATGACCACCCTGATGCCGTCGAGACGGGGATCACCGGCGATCTGCCGAGTCGCCTGAAGACCGTCGACGCCCGGCATGCGGATGTCCATGAGCACCACATCGGGGCGCAGCGTGCGGCAGGCGGACACGGCCTGCTCGCCGTCCCCCGCCTCACCGACCACCTCGAAGTCGTCCTCGTCCTCGAGGATCGAACGGAACCCGGCACGCACCAGGCGCTGGTCGTCCGCCAGCAGGATCTTGATCACGGCTCGGGTCATGAAGGGGAACGTGCTCCGTTCGCGTAGGGAATCCGGCCCCGTACGGTGAATCCGCCGTCCGGCCCGGGACCCGCGGCCAGCTCGCCGCCCAGCGCGCGGGCCCGCTCGCGCATCCCCCGGATGCCGCTTCCCGGCGTTGCGCCGTCCGCGGCCGCCGGTCCGTGCCCGTTGTCGGTGATCTCGACCGTGACCTGCCGCGCCTCGCGATGGATGCCGACGGTGACGGCTGTTGCGCGGGTGTGGCGGTTCACGTTGGTGAGCGACTCCTGAATGATGCGGTAGGCGGCCAGGTCCACCTCGGTGGGCAACTGCTCCCGCTCGCCGCTGAACCGCACGCGGACGTCGAGGCCGGCGAGCCGGGCGGACGCCACCAGCTCGCCGAGGCGGTCCAGTCCGGGCGCGGGCGCGGTGGGCGCCGTCTCGTCGACCTGCCGCAGCACCCCAAGGGTCGCCCGCAGCTCCCGCAGGGCCTCCCGGCTGGTGTCCTTGATCGCTCCCAGCGCCTCCTCGGCGCTCTGCGCACCCTTCGCCGGGTTCTTGTGCAGTCGGCGCAGGGCAGCCGCGGACTGGACGTTGATGAGCGAGAGGTGATGGCCCACGACATCGTGCAGTTCACGCGCGATACGCAGCCGCTCCTCACTCGCCGCGCGCTCCTCGGTCTCCCGCGCGAGGGCCAGGCGGTTGTGCCGCACCCAGCCGAGGGCGACCACTCCGACCAGCCATCCCGTCAGCATGAACACGGCGACACCGTTGACGTCATGGTTTCCCGCGAGCGTGCCGATGCCGGTCGCGATCACGGTCAGCGACGCCAGCGCGATCGCCGCCTGGAGGTGACCCTGGGCCGCGACCACATAGAGCGTGACGACGAACGCGACCATGAGAGGACCGTCGTAGACGCTGACGAGGTAGTACGCGGCCGTGGCAGCCAGCACGAACGCGGCGACGACCACGGGACGACGGCGGCAGAAGTACAGCGCCGCGCAGGCGGCGGCCATCAGCGTCCAGCCGAGGACCGTTGCCGACCAGGACTCCTCCCGCTCGCCGATGAGCGACCTCAGACTGCCCACCGCCACCAGCACGAAGACACCACAGGCCAGGGCGGCATCCGCCGCACGGCCGCGCGGCGGACGCAGCCGGAGAGGTGAGACAGCACCGAGGGCCATGCCGCCAGCGTAAGCAGCCGCGCCCCCGGCGCCCTCCTCCGCGTGGGGGAGCCGGGCGGGCCCCGCCTCGCAACCACGGTGGTACGCAGCCGCATCGGGGCCACAACCGACGGGGTACGACAGGTGTCCGCCGCAGACCGACGCCCGGCGGCAACAGTCCCCCGACGATGAAGCCGTGAACACAGACATCCCTCTCCCGATCGGCCGGCGCCTGCGCGGTCTGAACCGGCCGCTGGTGGCCGCCCTGACCGCCGTCGCGCTCGTCCGGCCGCTGTTCTCCGTCGCCGGCTGGAGCGAAGCTCTCGGGAAGCCCCTGACCCCGGTGATCCTCACCCTGGCCATCACGCTGACCTGGATCCTCGCGGTCGGGCTCAGCCGCGTACGCGAGCCGCTCCTGACCCTCGTGGCCACCGGCGTGGCGTACGCGCTGGCCGCCCTGGTCCTGAGCGCGGTCCTCTCACCACTCCTGACCGGGAAACTCCAGGGCCCCCTCGCCGAGCCCCAGGCGATCGTCCCGCTCTTCCTCGTCAACGCCGCCTGGGGCGCCTTCTGCGGAGCCTGCGCGATCGGTCTGCGCAGGATGCGTGGCATCCGATTCTGACGGTGATTCTCGGGGGTAGTCGGCCCCAACTCTCAGCGAGTTCCCGCTCTTTGCTGTGGCGTGGATCACAGGGAGAGTGCTGAGTGTCGGACGGGGGGCGTTTGCGTACCCCCTCATGACGGCGGAGCCAGGGATGCGAGGATGAGCCGCGGCGGTGGCGGTCACCGGCGGTGCGGCCTGGTGCCTGGCCGGCCGGGAGCGCGGACTTCTCCTTGTCTCCTGCGTCGTGGTGGCAGCCCAGACCGCACTGCACGGGTGGTTCTCGTACGTACAGGAACGGTCGGCACCGCCCACTCGCTCGATGGCGTCGATGTCCATGGATGCCATGCATACGGGTGGGGGAACGTCCTCCATGGACCACATGGACCACATGGACCACATGGACCACATGGACCACATGGCCTCGATGGCTCGCATGGGGCACCCCATGGACTCCCTGGACTCCGTGCCGGCGACGGGGCACACCGTGGGCGGTATGTCCTCCACGGGCATGCTCGCCGCCCACCTGCTGGCCGCGCTGCTGTGCGGCCTGTGGCTCGCGCACGGTGAACGCGCCGCCTTCCGCATCCTGCGGGCCGTCGGCGGATGGCTGGCAGCACCGCTGAGGCTGCGGCTCACCCTGCCCGCGCCACCGCACCGCCGGCGTATCCGCGTACGTCGCAGCAGCACGGCCCGGACACCGCGCCGGCTGCTCCTCGTGTACACGATCACTTCTCGGGGCCCGCCCGCGGGGACCGCTGTCCTCTGAGACAGCCGGCTTCCCGACCACCGCCCTGGGTGCCCAGCGCCCGGACGGCTCGGGCAACGGGCGTACGCCGCCGAGCGCGCGTACGCCCGCCACTCCCACGCCATCACCGGATCCGCCGCGCGCATCGCGGCCCGGTCCGCATGCCGGATCTCCGGACTCCCGAGAAGGACACCAGGTGATCAGTCCTGCCCTGTCTGTCGCACGCGACACGACGCCACACGCTGCGAGAACCCATGACGAGACGACGTCCGCGGACGAGTCGACAACGGCCTGGGCGCTCGCCGCCCGCGGAGGTGATCCCAAGGCCGTCGAGAACTTCGTCCGGGCCCTGCACCGAGACGTCCGCCACTACGTCACCTACCTCGGTGCCGACCCTCAGGCCGCCGACGACCTGGCCCAGGACACCTTCCTGCGGGCCCTTGGCAGCCTGCACCGTTTCGAGGGCCGCTCCTCGGCCCGCACGTGGCTGTTGTCCATCGCCCGCCGCGCGGTGATCGACAGCTACCGGCACACCTCGACCCGGCCTCGCCCGGCCGACACCGACGACTGGCAGACCGTCGCCGAGCGCGCCCAGCCCCGCGGCCTGCCCGGCTTCGACGACGGCATCGCCCTCGCCGAACTGCTGGAGGCGCTGCCCGACGAACGCCGCGAGGCGTTCGTCCTCACCCAACTACGGTCCGTTCCCGGGTCGCCCGTGCCCGCTCCTCACTGGTGCAGTCCCTGCATGACGCCGAGCGAGCCGAACCGGTGGGCACCGCGGCCCTCGGGTGAGGCGGCCGTCGCGCCCCCAGTCCCTCGCCCCGCAGGTGGTCCTTGGGCCCCCGGCATGGACATTCCTCCATCGGGTGACTCATGGAACGCCTGTCCGGTGAACCCAAGCGTCCATATGGCTCATTCGTTCGAGTCGAACTCCTCGAACGAGGTACGCGCAATCGATTCTGCGATGCGTGATCAAGAACCTCAGGCGTGCCGCTCTTGCGGCCGCACTCGTCGTCCTGCCCCTACTGGCACCCACTCCGGCTCGCGCACACGATCGGGCCGCCGAGACGTCCACACTCCCGATCGCGGTTGCGGTCGACCTCCTCCCCCTCGCGGCGGAGGTGCGCAGCGGCTACCAGCGCACGAGCTTCAAGCACTGGAACGCCGGCCAGATCCCCGCCGACGGCTGCAACACGCGAGCGGAGGTGCTCATCTCCGAGGCGATCGACCCGCCCGAGATCCTCCCCGGCTGCAAGCTCTCGGGAGGGCGCTGGTGGTCGTACTACGACGCCAAGTGGGTCACCGCGGCCTCCGCCCTGGACGTCGACCACATGGTGCCGCTCGCCGAGGCATGGGACTCCGGGGCATCGCAATGGACCGCCAAGCGGCGTGAGGCGTACGCCAACGACCTCGACGCCGGGACCTCCCTCATCGCCGTCTCCGCGGCCTCCAACCGCAGCAAGGCCGACCAGGACCCGGCCGAGTGGCTGCCGCCGGCCGTCGACGTCACGTGCCGATACACCTCGGAATGGCTCGCGACCAAGCTCCGCTGGGAACTCACCATCGACGCCGTCGAGCTCGAAGCACTCACACAGCTCGCGGAAGCCTGCCCCCGCACCACCGTGACCTACGAGCCTGCTCCCTAGCCCTGTGGCCCCGCCTCATCGACGAGGCGGGGCCACACTGGCCCGACCGCGCTTCCCGGGCGGGGACGCTAGAGGCGGGCGTACTGCTCCATCTGCTCGGCGAACTCCTGGGCCACGGTGGTGCTGACCGTGGGCTGCGTGGTGCGGATCGTGTCCAGGTAGTCGTGCGTGGAGGGGAGGACACGGGTTCCGGTGTCGAAAGTGCGCTCGAATCCAGCCTGGGAGACGGTTCGTGCCACGTGGGCGATGTCGGCCGGTGTGAAACCTTCGCTGGCCGACGCGAGCGCCTCGCTGTCGGCCTTCGCGCCCGCTCGTGTCAGATAGCTCTCCCACAGCGCGGTCCTGGCGCGGTGGTCGGGAGGGCCGATCGGCAGTACGTAGTCGAAGCGGCCGTGCCGCAGGAACGCGGAGTCGAGCGTGGTCACGTTGTTCGTGGCGCATACGAGCAGCCGCCCGTCCTGCTTGCGGAACCGGACGATCGCCTTGAGCAGCTCGTTGACGACGCCGACCGCGGTCGCGTCCGCGCCGCTGCGTGCGCCGGCGACCTCCTCGACCTCATCGATGAACACCAGGACGTGGTCGAGCCGGGATATCTCGTCGAAGCGCCGGCTCAGCCCGCTCGCCAGGCCGTACTCGGCGGCCAGACGCGCGGGGAACAGCTCGAGGAAGGGCCATCCCAGGCGGCTGGCGATCGCGTGCGCGAAGGTGCTCTTGCCGGTCCCGGGCGGACCGAACAGCATCACCGCGCGCGGCAGCTCCACACCGTGCTCCGCGGCCAGTCCGGGATGGGCCAGTGGCAGGACCAGACGGCGCTCGATGAGCTGCTTCTCGTTCTGCATGCCCGCGACCTTCTGCCACAGTCCGCCGGGCGGCAGCTCCGCTCCGAGCGAGGAGAGCATGTCGGCCGCCTGCAAGGGCACCGGTCTGCGCTTCTCGAAGAGGACCAGGCCCGATCGGGCGCCGAACTCGCAGTTACGCAGCGCGGTGGCACCGGTCTCCCCCTCGGGCAGGGCGGCGTGGACCGCGCGGACACCGTCGGTGAAAAGCCGTCGCTCAAGGGCCGTGATCAGGGCGCTGCCCAGCCCCTGGTGCCGCCAGGCAGGTGCCATGCAGATGCGCAAGATCCACGCCCGGTCACCCTCCACCCTGCTCACCGCGGCGCCGACGACCACGTCGTTCGCCGTGGCCACCACAGCGGGGTGCAGGGCCTGGAGGGCCGTCACGGCGTCCGAGAGCGGGTAGAGGGCCGGTTCCTCGGTCGTGCCGCTCTCCATGTCGACACGGAGGACTCCCTCGAGATCGTCCGGGGAGTAGTCCCGGACCCGCCAACCCGTCATGACCAGCTCCGCGTGTTCGGCCGTGTTCCCATCATCGGCCGCCATGTGGGGTACGCGCGCGGCAAGCCCCGGCCGCGTCGTCCGTCGTGACGCCGCCCCGCGCCGGCTCGAGCGCGTGGGAGAGGGGGCCGGGACCCTTCTGCCATGGCGAATCGGGTCTGGGAGGAGCCGCTGTTCTCCCGCACCGTCGGGGGCCGGGGCGCACGCTGTCCAAGTCGGCTTGGGAAGCGACGGCGCTTGGGTGGCTGTGTGGCTGCTGACCTGCGTGGATTCTGTCGTGCTGTGCGCCCGCCCGCCCGCGCTGAGCCAGGGAACCTCGTTGCTTTCCGACTCGGCGATGCGCAGTCCGGCCACTGCCGCCTGAATCACTGCCTTGGTGGCGCTGCGCAGGCGGTCCGCGGTCGCGCCGGGGGCTCGGTCGAGGAGAAGGTCGAGTTCGTTCGGCTCGGGAAGTGCCGGGATGCCGTGCTCGAGCCAGAAATCTCCCCAGAGGCGGCGGCGCCGCGCCTCGGGATCGTCATCGTGCAACACCCGCTGAAATCATCGTGCGTTGCGCAGTCGGTCCTTTCGGCTCGGCAAGAGGCGGACGACACGAGCGTTGCCCGTGGCCATGGTGGTCGTGCGTTCGGGTAGCGCGGACGCGTCGGCGGGCAGGTCGGCCATGAGCCGAGAGTGAACAGGCTCCGCCCTCGGCTAGGCCGGCGCGCCTGTCCGGGTCGGGGCGCGCTTCGTCGAGTGCAGAGCCATCCGGCGAAGCGACTCGCCTGCATCTGGCTCTGTGCGGAAGAACTCCAGCCCCGTGACGGGGCAGGTGGCGATGAGCCCGGTGGCTGCCACCCGGTCCCGACCAGCACCTCGCGCAGCGTGGTGTTCACCATCTCGGTGCTGGTGCCGCGGGGCTCGGCCACGTCCGTCCGGGCGATGTCAGAGACATTCCGTATGCGGCCGGATGTCAGTTTTCAGACCAGGAGTTATCGACTTCTGGACGGAATTAGTTACCACTCTTTACAGATGCAGTCTGTGTCGATCGAAAATGATCGACAGCTTGAGGTTCGGCTCATGGTTCGGTGCGGCTGACCACGCCGCTCACGTTCAGGACCTCGTGACATCCCTGCGCCCGGCGCCCGGTGGCCGGAGTGCCCGGCTTCGCACAGGTCACTTCGATGGTCACGGTGTCGTTCGCGGGGATCTTGATGGGGGTGACCCAGTGGTAGTCCTGGTTGCGGAAGGTCTCCAGCGCGATTGTGGTGATCTTGCGCTCGCCGAACGTGATCGTCATCACCCCTTCGTCGCCCTGGAAGTTGGCGACGACGATGTCCGTCACTCCGAAGACGCTCTTCTCGGGCACCTTGTAGGTACCGGTCTCCGTCGCTCCGCTCGACGTCTTCAGATCGATGGTCGCCGAGCTCTGCCGGCCGTCGAGGGTGCTGCCGTCACCGGTCGAGCCGTCACCGGTCGAGCCGTCGCCGCCCGTGCCGGAACCCTGGCCCGTGCCGGAACCCTGGGCGCCCGGCGAGGCGTGCGCGCCGCCGGAACCGTTGCCGGGAGTCTGTCCGTTGCCTTGTGCTCCGGCGGGAGTGGGGCGCGGCTGGACCGCCTGCTTGGCCGCGTCCTTCGCTGCGCTGCGCACCACCGGGCGGACCAGCGCGAACCAGGCCAGCAGCAGCGCGAGCAGCGCCGCGAGCAGGGCGAGCAGCCACTTCGGGAAGATGGGGATCTGGACGAACTCCGCCTCCAGCGGCGGCCGGTGGACGGTCTCGTCCGGCTGTGTCTCGCCCCGCTCTCCGGTCTCGGCGGTGTGTACGGTGAACGGCCACGCCACCGGGTTGCCGAACCACACGGGCTTGCCCGTACGGACCCGCAGCCCGACCTCGGTCGACTCGCCGGGCTCCAGCTCGGGCTCGGCCGGGGTGAACGCGAACGCCAGCTCCTCGCCCGCCTGGCCGGGGGTGAAGCCCACCCGCACCGGGGTGTTGCCCTCGTTGCGCACCGCGAGGCGGTAGCGCCCGCGCAGCCAGCCGCGCCGCCGACGCGGCCGCAGCTCTGTGCGCAGCTCGTGGAACTCCTCGATGTGCACGGTGGTTTCGGGCACGCGCACCGCGTCGGGGTGCTCGGTCGGCAGGACCCGTACCGCGAGGGGCATCTCGCCCGCCCGGATCTCCGGGGAGCGCGGCGGCTCCAGCCGTATCGTCACCGTCTCGGAGGTGCCCGGGTAGAGGGAGACCCGCGCGGGTTCCACGGTGGTCCACGCGGCACAGTCACCGACGACCTCGAGGCTGTAGGCCTCGACGATGTCGCTGTCGTTGCGGACGGTCAGACTGGTCGTGGTGGTGCCGCCCGGGGCCACCGTCACTACCGGGATGTCGAGTCCGGGCGCACCGGGACCGGAAGAGGCTGCAGAAGGCGTCACGCCACCACGGTAGAAGCCCCTGCAGGGGTGCGCCGAGGCACCCGAGGGCAATATCCGGGCAGTCGTGGTGCCCGCGAAGTCACCGTCAACCCACCCATGAACGGTGGGTCGTCGATGTCACCCGACAGCTCCCGTGCGCCGCCTTCCGGCGCCCGCCCCGCCTCAGCGATCCTCCCCCACGAACTCACGAACAGGTAACCCCCATGTCCCGCGCAGAGGAGAACAGCCCTGCCATGCCCCACCCCGCTGCCCCCGGACCGCACGAGCCCGCCACTGCCGGCTCCGGGCACTGGGCCTCGCGCACCGGCCGTCCGGAGCGGGTGACCGTGGCCGTCTACGCCGCCGACCCGATCCTTCGCGTCGGCGTCGTCACGCTGTTACGGCAGCGTCCCGAGGTCGACCTGTACGACGATGCCGACGCCGAGGGGGCCCAGGTGTCGCTCGTGGTGGTGGACAACGTCGACGACCACGTCGCCGCGCTGCTGCAACGGCTGCGGCTCAACTCCGCGACACGCGTGGGCCTCGTGGTCGGCACCCTCGGCTCCGGCACGCTGCAGCGCGTCATCGAGTGCGGCGTCCCGGCGGTGCTGCGGCGCGCCGAGGCCGACCAGGACCGGCTCGTCCACCTGGTCGTCGCGACGGCCAACGGCGAAGGCGTGCTCCCCGGCGACCTGCTGGGCAAGCTGCTCTCCCACGTCGGCAGCCTGCAGCGCTCGGCGCTCGATCCGCACCGCCTGTCCCTGTCCACGCTGACCACACGGGAGGCGGACATGCTGCGCCTGGTGTCGGAGGGCCTGGACACTGCGGAGATAGCCCGCAAGACCGCGTACTCCGAACGGACCGTCAAGAACGTCCTGCACGAGATCATCAATCGCCTCCAACTCCGCAACCGGGCCCACGCGGTGGGCTACGCGCTGCGGAACGGGCTCATCTGACGGCTGTCGAGGGCGTCGGTACTGCCCGAAAGCACACCGCACGTTTCCCCCGGGTACGGCCCCGCCACCCTGCCGTCCGGCGCGCGCCCGGCACAGGGTGGCAGGGGCACATCCACGTGCCGCAACACACCATGAGGGGGACCTCAATTGGGAACCGCTGGCCCCGGCGGGCGGTACCGCCCGGGGAGACTCGGCATGTCGTTGCTGCTGCTCGTCCCGCTGCTCGGGGTGAGCGCGCCCTCCGGGCAGGGCAGTGCCGAGTCCGCACCGCAGGCCGCGGCGGCCGCAGGCACCGCGGACACCCGGATCGCCTACGCCGGCACCCGGCACCGCAGCCTCGGCCGGGTCGCCACCACCACCTCCAGCACGGGGCTGTTCGGTGCGGGTCCCGCCCACCACGACGTCCAGCCGGCCGCCCTCGGCGACCAGATGGTCTTCGCGAGCCTGCGTGACGAGAAGACCCCGCAGATCTATCTGCGCTCCGCCGACGGTTCCGTACGGCGTCTGACCAGGGGCATGGACGCCGCGCACCCACGGCTGACCCCGGACGGCACGTCGGTGGTGTTCGACGCGGCCGAGTCCGGCGCCCCGGGCGGCGGCACACAGCGTGACCTGTGGCTGGTGCACACCGACGGCACCGGACTGACGCGGCTGACGGACACCGCCGCGAACGAGGAGTATCCGACGGTCTCCCCGGACGGGCAGCGCATCGCGTACGCCGGCGACGGCAACCCGCTGGTCGCAGAGCAGATCTACGTACGGGAGCTGAACGGCGGTACCGCCACCCAGGTCACGAACGCCGCGAACGGCACGGCGAGCGAGCCGGTGTGGAACCCGGTGAACGACGACGAGAACCGCAACTGGATCGCGTACACCGCCACGACCACCGAGAACGGCAAGAGGGTGCCCCGGCTGCGGGTGACGGGCGCGGACGGGACCGGTGACGAACCGCTGTTCGCGGGCGACCGGGCACAGTGGCGTGCCCACGGGGCAGCGTGGCTGCCCGACGGGGACGGCGTGGTGTTCCTGAGCCCCGAGATCACGTGTGAGTGCGAGGGCGACTGGGACCATGTGTTCCGGACGACCGCCCACTCCGACCAGGTCCCCTCGCTCGTACTGAACGAGAACCGCGAGGTCTCCTCGGTCACCTGGCTCGGCACGGCCGACGGCGGCGGCGCGGTGGTCGAGCGCACCTCGGCGGCCGGACCGCACGTGGTGACGCTGCAGGACGCCCGGGCGGACGGCTCCGACCCGCGCGACCTGGGGCTGACCATCCTCAACGAGGACCCGGCCGCCGACACCAACACCGACCCCGCCAAGGACCCGCTGTTCCAGCCCGCGACCGGGTACGACCCGTGGACCGAGCGGCAGAACTACACCCCCGACGGCCGCCGGATCGTGCTGACCCGCTTCGAGAACGGCGCGGGCGGCCGTGTCGAACGGATCTGGGTGGCGGACGCCGACGGATCGAACGCGCGGCCCATGCCCCTCGCCGGACGCGGCGCGACGGACTGGGACACCGACCCTACGTTCTCCCCGGACGGCAAGTACCTCGCCTTCACCCGGACGTCGCCCGGCGGCGTCGGCGGCCCGAGCCGCATCCTCGTCGCGGACGCGGCGACCGGTGCGATCACCG
>NZ_MUKA01000358.1 GCF_002150735.1 Streptomyces africanus | reverse complement strand
CCGCGCACGGATCCTCGTGGCGGTAGCCGAGGTGGTCCGGGCCTTGCGGGGAAAGAAGTGACGTCCGTGGCCCGAGCCCGACGGCCGCGCCTTACGCGCAGGTGGGCATCAGCCGAGCCCGCCGCCCACCGTGAAGCCGATCACCGTCCCGCCCCCGTCCCGGCGGAACGCGAACGGCGCTCCCCCGTGGGCGAGTGCCACCTCGCGGACGATGGACAGGCCCAGGCCCGAGCCCGGCAGGGAGCGGGCGTCTGCGGCGCGGTAGAAGCGGTCGAGGACCTCGACGCGGATCGTGCCCGGCCGGGCGGGCCCGGCGACGACGATCTCGATGGGGGCCGTGCCGCCCTGGTCGAACTTCACCGCGTTCTCGACGAGGTTGGACAGCGCCCGCGTCAGCATCCCGGGCCGCCCGTCGGTGGTGGTGTCGCCGCACGCGCGGAGCAGGATCCGCCGGCCGCTGCGACGCCGGGCGAGACCCGCCACCTCCTCCGCGATGTCGGCGACGTCCACCCGCTGCGGCGGCTCCGTGTCAGACTGCCCGGCCGCGAGATCGACGAGCTCGTTGACCAGGTCGGTCAGCTCGCGGGCCTCCTGGCCCAGATCGGCGACCAGTTCCTCGCGGGCCCCGGGCGGGAGTTCGTCGATCCGGCGGAGCAGGGAGATGTTCGTCCGCAGGGAGGTCAGCGGCGTACGGAGCTCATGGCCCGCGTCCTGGACCAGGCGGCGCTGGTCCTCCTCGGACTGCGCGAGCCGCCCCAGCATGCGGTCGAAGGCCCGGCCCAGCCGGCCCACCTCGTCGTGCCCGGCGACGGGCACGACGATGCCGAGCCGGCGCGTGCGGGCGACGTCCTCGGCGGCGTCGGTCAGGACGACCAGGCGGCGGGTGATCCGCCGGGCCAGCCACCAGCCGAACAGTCCGGCGGCGATCACCACGGCGGCCATCAGCAGCAGCGTCCGCCGCTGCAGCGCCCGCAGCAGGTCCTCGACGTCGCTGAACTCCTGCGCGACCTGCACCGCGCCCCGGCCGCCGCCGAGGGAGACGGTCGCGACGCGGTAGACGTCGTTGCCCACGTCGACGTCCTTGTGCTCGGCGACCCGCCCGGACGTCGCGGCCCCGGCGATGCGCACGTCGGCGCCGGTGACCGGCAGTCCCGGGCTGCCCGGGTCGGCGACATGGCCGTCCGGGCCGAGCACCTGCACATCGGTGCGGGCGGGCCGGACGAGGTCGTGGCCCGGCGCGGCGGACGAGAAGTCGCCGGGCGTCATGTGGTTCTGCCGCACCTCGTCCCGCAGGTCCTGCACGACCTCGTCGAACACGGTCTGCTGGTCCACCCGCACCAGCCGGGCCGCCGCGCTGTACGACAGGATGCCGACCAGGATCGTCACGGCCGCCGTCACCGCCGCGAACGACACGGCGAACGTGGTGCGCAGCGAGACCAGCTTCAGCCGCCGCCCGCTGAAGCGCCGGCGGAGGCGGCCCACTCAGTCCTCCCGCAGCACGTAACCCACGCCACGCACCGTGTGGATCAGCTGCGGCGCGTCCGGCTCGTCGAGCTTGCGCCGCAGATAGCCGACGTAGACGGCGAGGTTCTTCGAGCCGGGGCCGAAGTCGTAGCCCCAGATACGGTCGTAGATCGTCGAGTGGTCGAGGACGATGCCCGCGTTGCGGACCAGCAGCTCCAGCAGCTCGAACTCGGTGCGGGTCAGCTCCAGCTCGCGCTCGCCCCGCCAGACCCGGCGCGCCTGCGGGTCCATGCGGATGCCGGCCGCCTCGATGAACCGCTCGGGGACCGGCCGGGGCGGCGCCTCGGCCGCGGGTGCGCCGACGACGCTCACCGGGCTGGTGCGGCGCAGCAGGGCGCGCAGCCGGGCGAAGACCTCCTCCACGTCGAAGGGCTTCACCACGTAGTCGTCGGCGCCCGCGTCCAGGCCGGCGATCCGGTCGGCGGTCTCCACGAGCGCGGTCAGCATCAGGATCGGCGTCCGGTCGCCCTCGGCGCGCAGCACACGGCACACCTGGAGCCCGTCGATGCCGGGCATCATCACGTCCAGGACGAGGACGTCCGGACGGTTGCGGTGGGCCTGCGCCAGTGCCTCGACACCGTCGGCGACCGCCATGACCTGGTAACCCTCCAGGGTCAGGGCGCGCTCCAGGGCGTTGCGGATGGCGCGGTCGTCTTCGGCGAGCAGCACTGTGTGGGACACGCGTCCAGTGTGCCCCGCCGCCTGGCCCGCGGGAGGGGATGAGCTGCGCCGGAGCGTCCTTCTTACTGCCCTCTCACCAGGGGTCACGCAACCACGGGCGGCTTTTTTCAGGCCCCGGCGAGCCGTGCCGCGTGCGTCGGCGCGTCCGGCACGTCCGCCGGGCGGCCCACGGCGAACTCCTTGCGCAGCACCGGTACGACCTCCTCGCCCAGCAGGTCGATCTGCTCCAGCACGGTCTTCAGCGGCAGCCCGGCGTGGTCGACCAGGAACAGCTGGCGCTGGTAGTCGCCGGCGTACTCGCGGAACGCCAGCGTCTTCTCGATCACCTGCTGCGGGGAGCCGACGGTCAGCGGCGTCTGCGCCATGAAGTCCTCCAGCGACGGCCCGTGCCCGTACACCGGCGCGACGTCGAAGTACGGCCGGAACTCACGCACGGCGTCCTGCGCGTTCCGCCGCATGAACACATGCCCGCCGAGCCCGACGATCGCCTGCTCGGGCGTGCCGTGCCCGTGGTGCGCGTACCGCGTCCGGTACAGCTCGACCATGCGCCGGGTGTGCTCGGCCGGCCAGAAGATGTTGTTGTGGAAGAAGCCGTCGCCGTAGTACGCGGCCTGCTCGGCGATCTCCGGCGAGCGGATCGACCCGTGCCAGACGAACGGCGGTACGCCGTCCAGCGGACGGGGTGTGGCCGTGAAGCCCTGCAGCGGCGTACGGAACGTCCCCTCCCAGTCGACGGCCTCCTCGCGCCACAGCCGGTGGAGGAGGGCGTAGTTCTCGATCGCGAGCGGGATGCCCTGCCGGATGTCCTGCCCGAACCAGGGGTAGACGGGGGCGGTGTTGCCGCGGCCCAGCATCAGATCCACCCGGCCGTCGGCCAGGTGCTGGAGCATCGCGAAGTCCTCGGCGATCTTCACCGGGTCGTTGGTGGTGATGAGGGTGGTGGCGGTGGAGAGGATCAGCCGCTCGGTGCGGGCGGCGATGTGACCGAGCATGGTGGTCGGGGACGACGGCACGAACGGCGGGTTGTGGTGCTCGCCGGTGGCGAAGACGTCGAGCCCGGCCTCCTCGGCCTTCAGCGCGATGGCGACCATGGCCTTGATGCGCTCGCGTTCGGTCGGCGTCCGGCCGGTGGTCGGGTCGGGCGTGACATCGCCGACACTGAAGATCCCGAACTGCATGGTCGCTCACCCTCCAGGTTGTTTACCCTTCAACCGTACCGTCGGGTGCGGGAAGGAGCAGCACCCCGGCATGCGAGGCTGCCCGCATGCACATCCTGCGTTCCGCCGGCCTCTTCGTCCTCGCCGCCCTGCTGGAGATCGGCGGCGCGTGGCTGGTCTGGCAGGGCGTGCGCGAGAGCAGAGGCTGGCTGTGGGCGGCCGGCGGCGTCCTCGCGCTCGGCGCGTACGGCTTCGTCGCGACGTTCCAGCCCGACGCCCACTTCGGCCGCGTCCTCGCCGCGTACGGCGGGATCTTCGTCGCCGGTTCGATCCTGTGGGGCGTGGTCGCGGACGGCTACCGCCCGGACCGCTGGGACATCACGGGCGCACTCGTCTGCCTCGCGGGCATGGCGGTGATCATGTACGCCCCGCGGGGAAACTGACCGGCGTCCCGGGCCGGAGACTCAGAACGGCTCGTCGGGCAGCAGCCCCAGCTGCCCCAGGAAGTCCATCTCGTCGAAATACAGGCGGTAGTCCACGATCCGGCCGTCCCTCACGGTGGCGATGTCCACCCCGCGGATCCTGATCTCCTTCTGCGTCGGGGGCAGCGTCTCGCCGTTGGGCAGCTCCAGGGGCCCGGTGTTCCGCCCGCTGAAGATCCCCTCGTCGATGGCCGTGTCACCGACCTCGTAGGCGTGCAGCGACCGGAACGTCGCCTCGGGGACCGCCTCCGTCATCGTCCGCCAGTACTCGACGATGCTGTCCCGCCCGCGCAGTTCACCCTCGTCGGGGGTGAAGGCGACCGCGTCCTCGGCGTACAGCTCGCCGATGACCTTCAGGTCGGCGTGCGTGGTGACCGCGTCGGTGAGCCGGTCCATGACCTCACGTGCCTCGCCCATGATCCACCTCCGGGAAATGTCAGGGGATCACCCGCCCTCATTCTCCCACCGCCGGTCCCGCCTATCCTGGCCGGAAGCCCTGAGGCCGACGCCGGCCCGCCCGTCATCGCACACCACGACCGAGGAGCCCCCATGGCCACCGCCGCCCCGTCCGCAGCCTCCCGCATCGCCGTCGTCACCGGTGCGAGCAGCGGAATCGGTGCCGCCACGGCCCGGCAGCTCGCCGCCGCGGGCTACCGCGTCGTCCTCACCGCCCGCCGCAAGGACCGCATCGAGGCGCTGGCGGAGGAGATCACCAAGGCGGGCCACCAGGCCACGGCGTACGCCCTCGACGTCACCGACCGCGCGGCGGTCGACGAGTTCGCCACGGCCTTCAAGACGATCGGCGTACTGGTCAACAACGCGGGCGGCGCGCTCGGCGCCGACCCGGTCGCGACCGGCGACCCGGCCGACTGGCGCCAGATGTACGAGACGAACGTCATCGGCACGCTCAACCTCACCCAGGCCCTGCTGCCCCAGCTGATCGCGAGCGGCGACGGCACGGTCGTGGTCGTCTCCTCCACCGCCGGCCACGGCACCTACGAGGGCGGCGCGGGCTACGTCGCCGCCAAGCACGGCGCGCACGTCCTCGCCGAGACGCTGCGCCTGGAGATCGTCGGCCGGCCGGTCCGCGTCATCGAGATCGCCCCCGGCATGGTCAAGACGGACGAGTTCGCCCTCACCCGCTTCTCCGGCGACAAGGAGAAGGCCGAGAAGGTCTACGAGGGCGTCGCCGAGCCCCTCACGGCCGACGACGTCGCCGACACCATCACCTGGGCGGTCACCCGCCCCAGCCACGTCAACGTCGACCTCCTCGTCCTGCGCCCCCGCGCCCAGGCCTCCAACACGAAGGTCCACCGGGACCTGTGATGCCGGCCGCCGAGACCGGTCAGCCCTTCACGCACACCACCTGCTTCAGCTTCGCCACGACCTCCACCAGGTCCCGCTGCTGGTCGATGACCTGCTCGATCGGCTTGTAGGCACCCGGGATCTCGTCCACGACGCCGGAGTCCTTGCGGCACTCCACGCCCCGCGTCTGCTCCTCCAGGTCCCTCGTCGAGAAGCGCCGCTTGGCCGCGTTGCGGCTCATGCGCCGGCCCGCGCCGTGCGAGGCGGAGTTGAAGGACTTGGCGTTGCCGAGTCCCTTCACGATGTACGAACCCGTGCCCATCGAGCCGGGGATGATCCCGTAGTCGCCGGAGCCGGCCCGGATCGCGCCCTTGCGGGTCACGAGCAGGTCCATCCCGTCGTAGCGCTCCTCGGCCACGTAGTTGTGGTGCGCGCTGATCTCCGGCTCGAAGACCGGCTTCGCCTTCTTGAACTCCTTGCGGATCACGTCCTTCAGGAGCGCCATCATGATCGAGCGGTTGTACTTCGCGTACTCCTGCGCCCAGAACAGGTCGTTGCGGTACGCCGCCATCTGCGGGGTGTCCGCGACGAAGACCGCGAGGTCGCGGTCGACCAGCCCCTGGTTGTGCGGGAGCTTCTGGGCCACGCCGATGTGGTGCTCGGCCAGTTCCTTGCCGATGTTGCGAGAACCGGAGTGGAGCATCAACCAGACAGAATCGGCCGTATCCGTGCAAACTTCAACGAAGTGGTTGCCGCCGCCGAGCGTTCCCATCTGCTTCGTAGCACGCTCCTGACGGAATTTGACCGCCTCGGCCACCCCGTCGAACCGCCCCCAGAAGTCCTCCCACCCGGCGGTGGCCAACCCGTGGAACCGCCCCGGGTCGACGGGATCGTCATGCATCCCCCGCCCCACCGGAATCACCTGCTCGATCCTCGACCGCAGCCGCGACAGGTCCCCCGGCAGGTCGTTCGCCGTCAGGGACGTCTTCACCGCCGACATTCCGCAGCCGATGTCGACACCCACCGCAGCCGGGCACACCGCGCCCTTCATGGCGATGACCGAGCCGACCGTCGCACCCTTGCCGTAGTGCACGTCGGGCATGACGGCCAGGCCCTTGATCCACGGCAGCGTGGCGACGTTCCGGAGCTGCTGGAGTGCGGAGCCCTCGACCGTGGCGGGGTCGGTCCACATCCGGATCGGTACTTTCGCACCAGGTATCTCTACATACGACATAGCGCCCTCAATCCCCCGTATACGAACAGAAGTCCTCAACAGCAAATACCGGAGCCAAGGTCGACGAAAGGGAATCCGGACCGGCGTCCACGGCAGTGCGTGCGATACACATTGTGTTCATCGGCTGCCCCGAGGCGGCAAGCCAATATCCGCGTCGAGAGGAGCCACCACGTGCAACGGAAGGCGTACGCACCCGGTATCGCCGCGCTCCTCGCGGTCCTGCTGGCCGGCTGCACCGGCGGCTCCGGCGAGGGCGGCCCGACGGACGACTCCAATCCGGGCGACACGGGCACGGCCTCGGCCGCCGCCGAGCCGGGCAAGTACCGCACGCTGCCCGAGCCCTGCGGCGCCGTGAGCGAAGGCTCACTCGACGAACTCCTGCCCGGTATCCGGCAGATCACCGACGAGGAGCAGCGCGAGAAGGCGTACGAGGGCGAGGCCACGGTCACGTACGACACCGACCGCAAGGTCGGCTGCCAGTGGAAGGTCGACGCACCGCAGGCCACCGATCATCTGCTCGTCGACTTCGAACGGGTCGTCTCCTACGACAACGCGGTCAGCGACGACAGCCAGGCCGAGCAGCTCTTCGCGGAGAAGGAGGCGGCGGCCCACCTGCCCGAGCCGACCGCCACCGAGTCGGCGCCCCCGGGCAGCACGCCGAGCGGCTCCCCGTCACCGTCCGGCACCTCCTCGCCCTCGCCCTCGGCGTCCGCCTCCGCCTCCGCCTCCCCCTCCGTCACCCCGACCGACCTGCAGCCGCGCGTCCTGGAGGAGGTCGGCGACGAGGCCTTCCTCGACGACGAGCTGAGCAGCTCCGGTTCGACGGCCAAGCAGCGGACGGTGACTGTGGCATTCCGCACGTCCAACGTCATCGTGACCATCGAGTACGCCGAGCAGCCGGCCACCGTCGGCGTCGTCCCGGACAGCAAGGAAATGCAGGACAGGGCCCTGAAACTGGCCTCGCAGCTGGCCGATTCGCTGAGCGACTGAGGCCCCTTCACTCCCCCTTCACGCGCACCCGCAAAGCACCCGAAGGAAGAACACACCGCTGCCTCACCGCGTACCGTGACCACTCGGACCCGTTCCGACCCGCAGGAACCACGAGCGTCATGAGTGAAGGAACCATGCAGCGACGAGCACAGCGAGACCAGCGTGAACAGCGAGCGAAGCGAGTCAACCGCGTCCTTGTCTGCGCGGCCGCCGTCCCCGTGATGCTGGTCGCCGCCGGCTGCTCCTCGGACTCCGGCTCCGGCGACAGCACGGACAAGGCCGCGAAGGCCGCCGCATCGGCGTCCGCGAGCCCGTCCCCGACCGTGGAGGCGGCGGCGTACGGCAAGCTCCCGGAGCCCTGCAAGACGCTGTCGAAGAAGACGCTGAAGGACCTCGTCCCGAAGAGCAAGTCCGGCAAGGAGGGCAAGTCGGACGACATCTCGACCCGCGGCAACTGCTCCTGGAACAGCCTCGACAACAACGGCGTCAAGGGCTCGCAGTTCCGCTGGCTGAACGTGTCGATGCTGCGCTTCGAGTCGGACGTCACCCGCGGCCCGGCCGACAAGCTGGCCCAGGAGTACTTCGAGAAGCAGGTCCAGGACGCCCAGGCCGTGGCGGGTGCCAAGAGCACCAAGTCGGAGCCGGTGCCCGGGACGGGCGACGAGGCGACGGCCGTGCGCTACGAACTGAAGAAGAAGGAAGGCACCTTCAGGCAGCAGACGGTCGTGGCACGCGTCGAGAACGTCGTCGTCACCCTGGACTACAACGGCGCGGGCCTGGCCGGCGACAAGAGCCCGAGCGCGGACGACCTGATGAAGGACGCGAAGAAGGCCGCCAAGGAGGCGGTGGCGGCGGTGTCCGACGCGAACGGCACGGGCGGCGGCAAGGCGAGCGGCGCCCCCTCCAAGACGCCCTCCAAGGCCCCGTCGAAGCCGGCGTCCAAGTCGCCGTCGAAGTCGGCCTCCCCGGACGCGTCCGGGGAGCCCGCGAAGGACGCCTCGACGTCGCCGTCGAAGAAGCCCGCGTCGAAGAGCTGAACAGCACAGACCGGAACCGGCCACCCGTCCTCCGCACACATGTGCCACCCTGTTGCGCGCAACGACACGCAAGGGGAGGGGAGTACGGGTGGCCGCGCCACTACAGCTGACTCGGATGCACCGCGTTCTCATCGGTGTGGTCGTGGCCGGCGCCGTGATCATCGCCGGCATCGGCTTCGCCGGTTCGTACGCGGCGGTCCGCGAGTTGGCCCTGAAAAAGGGCTTCGGGAACTTCTCCTACGTCTTCCCGATCGGTATCGACGCGGGCATCTGCGTCCTGCTGGCCCTGGACCTGCTCCTCACCTGGATCAGGATCCCCTTCCCGCTGCTGCGCCAGACGGCGTGGCTCCTGACAGCGGCGACGATCGCCTTCAACGGCGCGGCGGCTTGGCCGGATCCGCTCGGTGTCGGCATGCACGCGGTGATCCCGATCCTGTTCGTGGTCGCGGTGGAGGCGGCCCGTCACGCGATCGGCCGGATCGCCGACATCACGGCGGACAAGCACATGGAGGGCGTCCGCCTCACGCGCTGGCTGCTCTCCCCCGTCCCGACGTTCCTGCTGTGGCGCCGCATGAAGCTCTGGGAGCTCCGCTCCTACGACCAGGTCATCAAGCTGGAGCAGGAACGTCTCGTCTACCAGGCCCGGCTGCGTTCCCGCTTCGGCCGGGCGTGGCGCAGGAAGGCCCCGGTTGAGTCGCTGATGCCGCTGCGGCTGGCCCGTTACGGCGTTCCCCTGGCGGAAACGGCCCCGGCGGGTCTGGCAGCGGCGGGCATAGAGCCTGCCTTGATCCCTCCGCCGCCGCAGCCGGAGCTGGACACGGGCACAGCTGCGGGCAGTCGTGCCGCTGGGGCGGCGCCCGTCCCTCGGAGAGCGGCACGCCCCGGCGAGCAGCGGCTGGAGCTCGACGGCAACCCTGTCGCAGAGCACCTGGACCGCGAACCGGAACCAGATCAGAGCCCCTGGTTCAACACCCCCCGCGCGGTCGAATACCAGGGCGGCTACGACCCGAACTACGATCCCGCGGAGCAGTACGCCCAGTGGATCGCGGAACAGCAAGAGGCCGAGCAGTACCAGACCCAGTACGAGCAGGAACCCGCCCCGGAGGACACCGGCAGCTTCCCCATCCCGGTGGGCCCGAACCGCACCCGGGAACTGGGCGACGGCGGCGGCTCGCCCCCGGCCCCCGAGCCGGACGAGGAGGCGTACTACCAGGTGTTCCGCCAGTCGATAGACGGCAGCTACCCCACCCCCCGCGCTCTGGGTGACAACATCCAGGCCACCTACGGCACGACGCTCAGCCCCGGTGAGCTGAAGTCCCTCGTGGAGCGCTTCCAGAAGCGCCACTCGGCGCAACTGGAAGAGGACCACATCGCCTGACCCGCCGGCACTGAGAAGGGGCCCCCGGAGACAACCGGGGGCCCCTTCTCAGTGCCTGTTCACTCCCCGAGCAGGGCCCGGACCCGCTCCTGCCCCACCGCGAGCAGCAGCGTCGGCAGCCGCGGCCCCGTGTCCCGCCCGACCAGCAGGTGGTACAGCAGGGCGAAGAAGGACCGCTGCGCGGTCTTGATCTCGGGCGGCAGCTCCTTCGGCGTGGCGTCGGCCGGGAATCCGGCCTGCACCTTCGGCACGCCGTACACGAGGTGCGTCAGACCGTCGAGCGACCAGTGGTCGGCCAGTCCGTCGAGCAGCAGCCGCAGCGACTCCCGCCCCTGCTCGTCGAGCGACTTCAGCAGCTCCGCGTCGGGCTCGTCGCGCACGATCGTGCGCTGTTCGGCCGGCACGTGCGTGTTGATCCAGGCCTCGGCCTTGTCGTACCGCGGCCGCGCCTCGTCGAGGGAGGTCAGCGGCTGCTCCGGGTCGAGCTCGCTCAGGATCCGCAGCGCCTGGTCCGCGTGCCCGGCGGTGATGTCCGCGACGGACGCCAGCGTCCGGTACGGCAGCGGCCGGGGCGTGCGCGGCAGCTCGCCGGCGGCCGTGCGCACCGCACGCGAGTGCGCGGCGACGTCGGCCGGCAGGGCGCTGCCGTCGGCGACCTTGGCGTCGAGCCGGTCCCACTCGTCGTAGAGCCGCTGGATCTCCTGGTCGAAGGCGACCTTGAAGGACTGGTTGGGCCTGCGGCGGGCGTACAGCCAGCGCAGGAGCTGCGGCTCCATGATCTTCAGGGCGTCGGCGGGGGTGGGCACGCCGCCCCGTGAGGAGGACATCTTGGCCATGCCGCTGATGCCCACGAACGCGTACATCGGCCCGATCGGCTGCTTGCCGCCGAAGATCCCGACGATCTGCCCGCCGACCTGGAAGGAGGATCCCGGGGAGGAGTGGTCGACGCCGGAGGGCTCGAACACGACGCCCTCGTACGCCCACCGCATCGGCCAGTCGACCTTCCAGACCAGCTTGCCGCGGTTGAACTCGCTGAGCCGGACCGTCTCGGAGAAGCCGCACGCGGTGCAGGCGTACGTCAGCTCGGTGGAGTCGTCGTCGTAGGACGTGACGGTGGTGAGGTCCTTCTCGCAGTTGCCGCAGTACGGCTTGTACGGGAAGTACCCGGCGGAGCCGGAGCTGCCGTCGTCCTCGGCGGCCGCGCCGGAGCCCTCGGCGGCCTCCAGCTCGGCCTCGTCGACCGGCTTCTGCCCCTGCTGCTTCTTGGCCGGGGCCTTCTTCGTGCGGTACTGGTCGAGGATCGCGTCGATGTCGCCGCGGTGCCTCATGGCGTGCAGGATCTGCTCGCGGTACACGCCGGAGGTGTACTGCGCGGTCTGGCTGATCCCGTCGAACTCCACGCCCAGCTCGGCCAGCGACTCGATCATCGCGGCCTTGAAGTGCTCGGCCCAGTTGGGGTGGGAGGAGCCCTTCGGGGCCGGGACGGAGGTCAGCGGCTTGCCGATGTGCTCGGCCCACGACTCGTCGACGCCCGCGATCCCCGCCGGCACCTTGCGGTACCGGTCGTAGTCGTCCCAGGAGATCAGGTGCCGCACCTGGTGTCCCCGGCGGCGGATCTCGTCGGCGACGAGGTGCGGGGTCATGACCTCGCGGAGGTTCCCGAGGTGGATGGGGCCGGACGGCGAGAGGCCGGACGCGACGACGACGGGTTTGCCCGGGGCCCGACGCTCCGACTCCTCGATGACCTCATCCGCGAAACGGGAGACCCAGTCGGTGGTCTCGGTGCTCTGAGCCACGATCGGCACGTCCTTCTTTCTGAACGGGTGAGGCTCCATTGTCACAGACCCGCGTGCGGCCGGGAAAACGGCTTTACCCCCCGTGGGATACTGGCGGGGTCTATCCATTCCCACGAGGAGAACGGCACCCTTTCCTATGGCTCCGGTCACGTCCCTCAGCGACTCCGTCGAACAGCAGCTCACCTCCGCGATCTCCGCCGCCCTGCCGGAGACCTCCGCGGACCCCCTGCTGCGACGCAGTGACCGGGCCGACTTCCAGGCGAACGGGATCCTCGCGCTCGCCAAGAAGGCGAAGGCGAATCCGCGGGAGCTGGCGACGCAGGTCGTCTCCCGGGTCGAGTCGGGTGACGTGATCAAGGACATCGAGGTCTCCGGCCCCGGCTTCCTGAACATCACGATCACCGACCGGGCGATCACGCGGAACCTCGCCGCGCGCTACGCGGACGACACCGGCCGCCTCGGCGTGCCGCACGCCGCGCACCCGGGCACCACGGTCATCGACTACGCCCAGCCGAACGTGGCGAAGGAGATGCACGTCGGTCACCTGCGCTCCGCGGTGATCGGCGACTCGGTCACGCAACTGCTGGAGTTCACGGGCGAGACGGTGGTCCGGCGTCACCACATCGGCGACTGGGGCACCCAGTTCGGCATGCTCATCCAGTACCTGGAGGAGCACCCGCACGAGCTGGACCACAAGGCCGGCGAGGTCTCCGGCGAGGAGGCGATGTCGAACCTGGACCGCCTCTACAAGGCCGCCCGCAAGCTCTTCGACGCCGACGAGGAGTTCAAGACGCGCGCCCGGCGCCGGGTGGTGGACCTCCAGGCGGGCGACCCGCAGACGCTGGCCATGTGGCAGAAGTTCGTGGACGAGTCGAAGATCTACTTCTTCTCCGTCTTCGAGAAGCTGGACATGGAGATCCGGGACGCGGACATCGTCGGCGAGTCCGGTTACAACGACATGCTCGCGGAGACCTGCCGCCTGCTGGAGGAGTCCGGCGTCGCGGTCCGCTCCGAGGGCGCCCTGTGCGTGTTCTTCGACGACATCAAGGGCCCGGACGGCAACCCGGTCCCGCTGATCGTGCAGAAGTCGGACGGCGGCTACGGCTACGCGGCGACCGACCTCTCCGCGATCCGCGACCGCGTCTTCAACCTCAAGGCGAACACGCTCCTCTACGTCGTGGACGCCCGCCAGTCGCTGCACTTCAAGATGGTCTTCGAGACGGCCCGCCGGGCGGGCTGGCTGAACGAGGACGTCAAGGCGGTGCAGCTCGCCTTCGGTACGGTCCTCGGCAAGGACGGCAAGCCGTTCAAGACCCGTGAGGGCGAGACGGTCCGCCTGGTCGACCTGCTGGACGAGGCGATCGACCGTGCCTCGGCGGTGGTGCGGGAGAAGGCGCAGGACCTCTCCGAGGAGGAGATCGCCGAGCGGGGCACGCAGGTGGGCATCGGCGCGGTGAAGTACGCGGACCTGTCGACGTCGGCGAACCGCGACTACAAGTTCGACCTGGACCAGATGGTCTCGCTGAACGGCGACACGTCCGTCTACCTCCAGTACGCCTACGCCCGTATCCAGTCGATCCTGCGCAAGGCCGGCGAGGCCCGCCCGGTCGCGCACCCGGAGCTGGATCTGCACGAGGCGGAGCGCGCGCTGGGTCTGCACGCGGACGCGTTCGCGGCGACGGTGGCGGAGGCGGCGGCGGAGTACGCCCCGCACAAGCTGACGGCGTACCTGTACCAGCTGGCGTCGCTGTACACGACGTTCTACGACAAGTGCCCGGTCCTGAAGGCCGAGTCGCCCGAGCAGATCGAGAACCGCCTGTTCCTCTGCGACATCACGGCCCGCACGCTGCACCAGGGCATGGCCCTGCTGGGCATCCGGACGCCCGAGCGGCTCTGATGCCCGAGTCGTTCTGACACCTGTGGGGTGGCCGACGTCCGCGTCGCCACCCCACACCGGTGACAACGCCCTTTCACCCCAGTACAGTTGCATGTTCCTCCAGCGTCGCGGGCGGGGGACGTACCGGAGACGGTGCGGGTGATCGGGGGCACGGGGGAGTCATGATCATCTCCGAGGAGTCGCGGGCCGCCGGGGCTGCCGTCCTGGAGCGTGACCTGGCGGTACCGGGGCAGGGCATCGGCCGTTTCCGCCCGGGCGGCAATCCGCACACCGAAGAGCACACCACGGTGCTGCCGCAAGCGGCCAAGGCCGCCGCCCTGACGATCGAGCCGCCCGCCCGGCTGGACAACCTGCCCGCGCTGCCGTCGGCGCCGTTCGTCGGCCGTATCGACGACCTGGGCCGCTTACGCGCCTCCCTGCTGTCCGGCGGCGGAGTCGTCACGCAGACGGTCGCGACCGCGGTGAGCGGTCTCGGGGGCATCGGCAAGACCGCCCTGGCGCTGCGCTACGCCCACCAGAGCGACGAGTACCGGCTGGTGTGGTGGATCACCGCGGAGAGCGAGGAGCAGATCGCCTCCGGGTTCGGGGAGCTGGCGCTGCGCCTGTACCCGGACTGGGCCCGCGGGGCCACGGCCAAGGAGCGTACGGAGTGGGCGCTGGCCTGGCTGGAGGCGCACTCCGGCTGGCTGCTGGTGTACGACAACGTGGAGCGGCCCGAGCACCTCACCCCGTTCCTGGGCCGGCTCCTGGGCCGTGGCCACCAGTTGGTCACGAGCCGGTGCCGCACCGGCTGGCCCGAGGGGGCCCGTCTGGTCAGCCTGGACGTGCTGGACCACGGGGAGGCCGTCGACCTGCTGTGCGCGACGGCCGGCCGGGGCGACCGCTCCGCCGCCGAACGGGAGCAGGCCGCGCGGCTCGCAGAGAACCTCGGGCATCTGCCCCTGGCGCTCACGCAGGCGGGCGCCTACCTGCGGGAGACCGGCCTCGCCTTCGCGGCGTACCAGGCGAAGCTGGCCCGCGTCCCGGACGCCGTGCTCAACGACGGGGCGGGCCGCTCCGACCGTACGATCGCCCGGATCTGGCGCACCAGCCTGGAGTCCATCCGGTCCCGTCGTCCCCTGGCAGTGCCGCTGCTGTACACGCTGGCCTGGTTCGCCCCGGAGGCGACGCCGCGCGAGGTGCTGCGGCATCTGGGCCGGCCCGAGCGCGAGGTCGAGGAGGCGCTCGATGCCCTCCGGGACTACCACCTGATCACGTCCGGGCCCGAGGGCCTCACCCTGCACCGCCTCGTCCAGCAGACGCTGCGGCTCGCCGAGCCGCCCGAGGTGCCCGAGGCACGGGACTTGGCCGAGCGGGCGCTGGCCGCGGAGCTGTCCGGCGCCCCGGCCGAGCGCGTCCGGCGGCTGCTGATCCACGTCCAGGCGCTCGCGGAGACCGGACCGGCCGAGGAACCTGCCGCCGAGGCGGTGGAGATGTACCGGCGGGGCGCCGACGAGCTGGTGGCGCGCGAGCAGCACGTCCTGGCGATCCCGCTGATGACGCGGGCCGTCGAGGGCAGCGAGGCGCTGCTCGGCGTCGACGACGACGCCACGCTCGACCATCGGGACCGTCTGGCGGAGTTGCACGCGAAGGCCGGCGATCCGGCGCGGGCGGTCCGGCTGTGCCAGAACGTCTACCTCGACCGGCGCCAGCGGTGCGGCCCGGACGCGCGGGACACCCTGGCCGCCCGGGAGCGGCTGGCGTACGCGTACCGCAAGGCGGGCGATGTGATGCGCGCGGTCGAGGAGCTCACGGCCGTCGTCGCGGACCGCCGCCGGACCCAGGGCGAGGAGCACCCGGACACACTCGGCAGCCGCAACAACCTGGCCTACGCGCTCCAGACCGCCGGGCGGTACCAGGCCGCCGTGGAGGAGTTCGCGGCGGTCGTCGCCGACCGGGAGCGTCTCCTGGGAGCGGGGCACCGGGACACGCTCGCCAGCCGCACCAACCTCGCCTACGCCCACCGTGAGGCCGGTGACCACCGCACCGCGCTGGCCCTGTACGAGCAGGCGGTCGAGGACCGGCGGCGCGAGCACGGGCCCGACCATCCCGACACGCTCACCAGCCGCGGCTGGCTGGCCGCCGCGCACTCCGCCGCCGGCGATCCGCGCCGGGCGGTGGCGCTGTACCGGGAGGTGGTCGCCGCCCGGGAGCGGGTGCAGGGCGCGGACCATCCGGACACCCTGCGCAGCCGCAAGGACCTGGCCTACGAGCTGGCCGAGGCGCACGGACCGGACGCGGCGCTGCCGGAGTTCGAGTCGCTGGCGGCGGACAGCGCCCGTATCCAGGGCCCGGACCATCCCGCCACCCTCGACTACCGCGACGACATCGCGGAGGCTCACCGGGAGCGGGCCGACTACGTCCGGGCGGTCGCGGGATACGAAGCGGTGATCGCCGACTACGCGCGGGTGCGGGGCCCGGACCACCCGGACACGCTGCGCGCGCGGGAAGCGCTGGCCTTCACCCGGCAGCTCATGGGGGACCACGTCCGCTCGGTCCGCGAGCGCCGGGCTCTCGTCGCGGACCGCGCCCGCGAACAGGGCGGCGATCACCCGGCGGCCCTCACCGCGCGCGCCCATCTGGCCTACGCCCTGCGCGAGGCCTCTGATCTCCCGGCCGCCATCGAGGTGTTCGAGGAGCTGCTGCGGGACCGCACCCGGGTCCTCGGCCCCGAGCACCCCGATGTGTTCGCCACCCGCGAGTCCCTGGCCCGCACCCGCCAGTGGGCGGGCGACCACCCGAGCGCGGTCGCGGAACTGGAGCACCTGCTCCGGGACATGGAACCCCTGCTGGGCCAGGACCATCCGCGCGTCCTGTCGATCCGCCACTCCCTGGCCCAGGTGTTCGTCGAGGAGGAGCGCTACGCGCGGGGGCTGGAGCTGTACGGCGGGCTCGTGGAGGTCTACGAGCGGGTCCACGGCCCCGATCACCGCTTGACGTTCGGCATGCGGTCGTGGCTGGGCGCGGCCTACCGCTCGGCCGGTGAGTACGGCCGGGCGGGCGAGGTGTTCGACGCGCTCCTCGTCGACCGGACCCGTGTGCAGGGCGCGGACCATCCGGACACGCTGGAGGCCAGGAGCTGGTGTGCCTGGGTCTGCCGCTCGGCGGGACAGCATCAGCGCGCCATCTCGGTCTACGAGGAACTGGTCGAGGCCCGGACCCGGGTCCTGGGCGCGGACGCGGAGGCGACGCTGAACTCCCGCAACGGCCTGGCGCTGGCCCGGCTGGGCGCCGGCGACCACGAGGGCGCGATCGCGGGGTTCACGGAACTGCTGGCCGACCGTCGCCGGCTGCTGGGCGACGACGCCCCGGACACGCTGCTCATGCTGGAGAACCTGGCGGACGCCTGCTCGGCCGCCGAGCGGCACGACCGGGCCGTCGCCCTGTACGAGGAAGCCGTCGAGGCGTGGACCCGCATCTGGGGGGCCGGTCATCCGCGCACGCTGCGCGCCCGGCGGGATCTGAGCCTGGTGCAGAAGGCGGCCGGCCGGCACCAGTTGTCGCTCACCACGCTGGAGTCCGTGCTCGACGGGCGCAGGCGTCTGTTCGGGCCCGACCACCCGCAGGTGCTCGACGTACGCTTCGATCTGGTCAGCGCGCACTGTGCGTCGGGCGACTACGGCCGCGCCGCCCAACTCGCCGGCCAGTTGGTCGCCGACTGCTCGCGGGTGCGGGGCCGGGACCACGTCAGCACCCTGAACGCGCGCTCGTGGCAGGCGTACGCCTGGTTGTGGTCCGGCGCGTACCGGCGGGCGATCGTCGCGTTCGAAGGACTGGTGGAGGACCGGACCCGCTTCCATGGGGCGGATCACGGCGAGACGCTGGCGACCAGGTACCTGCTGGCGACTGCCTTCGCCGAGCAGGGCGACTACGACCGGGCGGTCGTGCTCGGCGAGGACCTGGTGAACGATCTCGCCCGGTTCCACGGGGCCGACAGCCCGCGTGACTTCGACGACCGCACCATGCTGGCCCGCTGGCGGGAGCACACCGGGGACCGTGCGGGAGCGCTGCGGGACCTGGACGTGCTGCTGCGGGACCACGAGCGGTTGCTCGGTCCCGATCACCTCGACACCTTCGCCCTTCGGCGCACCATCGCCTGGGTCTGGCTGGGGCCGTCCACCGCCGGCCGGGCCGTCGCGACCGCCGCGAGCGTGGTCGCCGACGCCACCCGGGTCCTGGGCGCGGACCACCCCAGTACGCTCACCGCGCGCGCCACCCTCGCCTCCGCGTACAGCACGGCGGGTCAGGTCGCGCTCGAGGTGCGACTGCGGGCATCGCTCGTGGACGACCGCGCCCGGGTACACGGTCCCGACCACAGCTCGGTCCATGCCGCGCGCCGCGGCCTGATCTGGGTGCGGCTCCAGGCCGGTCAGCGCGTGGTGGGCGTACGGGACGCCATGGCGCTGGCCGACGACAGCGACCGCACCCGGGGCCCGCAGCACCCCGACACCCTCGGCTGCCGCAATCTCCTGGGGCACGCCTGCTGGGAGGCGGGCGATCCGCATCGCGCTGCCGCGGTCTTCGAGGAGCTGCTGAAGAGTTGCGAGGACGTCCTCCCCGAGGAACACGAGACGACGTTCTGGGTGCGCGGCAACCTGGCGTGGCTGACGGCGGACACCGGTCCGGCGGACGACGCGGTGCGGTGGGCGCGGAACCTCGTCGACGACGCCACCGAGCTGTTCGGCCCGGGCCACCGGCGCACCCTGGAAGTGCTGCCCGTGCTGGCGCACGCCCTGGCCCAGGCGGACGAGCCGGAGCAGGCGCTGGAGGTGCTGCGGGACCTGCTGCGCCGCACCGCGCTGTTGCGGGCTCGGCTGGATTATCCGGAGACGGTCGACGACGTCGTCCGTGTCCATCACCAGGCAGCCGCGCGGGACGGCGAGCCGGCCTCGACCGGCGGACCGGCGGAGGAAGAGGAGGAGGAGCTCGACGCCGAATTCCTCCGCCTGGGCGTGCTCGTGGAGTTGTTCGCCGTCCGCTTCGGCGGCTTCCTCCCCACCCTCGCGACGCAACTCGCCCACGCCCTGGCCGACGCGGGCGATCCCGCTGCCGCGGTGGCCCTGCTGAAGGCCGTGCACGCCGGACGCGCCCGGATGTTCGGCCCGGACCATCCGGACACCCTGGAGAGCCTGTCCGAGCTGGCCTTCGCCTGTCTGGAGGCCGACGACCCGGACGCGGCGCCGTCGCACGAGGAGCTGCTGGCGCGCTGGGAGCGGACGTTCGGCCCGGACCACCCCGACACGGCGGAGCTCCGCTGGCGGCTGCGCACCGCACGGCCGGCCTGGCGGGCCCGGCTGACCCTGCTCACGGACGACGTGACCGCCGGCCGGCCCGTCACGATCGAGGTCGGACTGGAGCGGGAGGACGGTACGGCGTCGGCCGTGCGGCCCCGGCTGCTGGTGGCCGTCAGCTGTCCCACGGCGACCATGGTCGACCCGGCCACGGCCGAGTACGACCCCGGCGGCGCCCCCACGCGTTTCACTCTGGCCGCCCCCGGGCCGGGCGCCCATGACGTCCGGTTCACGCTGTACGACCACGCCTCGGGGCTGGTGTTGCAGGAGCTGAAGACCGTTGTCCACGTGCAGGGTGCCAGGGAGGACTGACCCGGATGCCGCAGGATCTGGCCGTGGAGGTACTGAGGGACCCCTCCCACGGCTTCACGGGGGTGCCGCCGCAGCCCGGGAGCACACCGCGTCCGCCGCAGGGGGAACCGCCGGCGGAGCTGCGGGTGAAGCTGTACCGCACCAGCGAGAAGGTGCTGACGATCTTCGCCTGTGCCCCGGACGCGTCTCCGGCCCCGGCGATCCCGCGCTGGCACGAGGCGCCGCTGGAGGTCTCCCCCGACGACCTGCTGGAGCGTGCGGACCGCCTGCGCAACCGGTGGCACGACCTGGTGGTGTACTACCGCAGCGAGGGCGACGAGTCCGGGGCGCGGGTCGGCAGCCGGCCCTTCGCGGAGACCGCCGACCTCAGCGACCTCGCCGACCGGGCCGAGTCGGTGACGGCGAGGCTGGCCGAGGAGGGGTACGACCTGCTCGACGTGCTGCTCCACGGCAGCGGCTACGACCTGGGCCGGTTCCGCGAGTTCCTGCTGACCGCGCTCGCCGGCAAGGAGACGCTGCGGATCAGCTTCGACTCCCAGCTGTATCTGCCGTGGCCCATGCTCGCCGTGGATCCGGCGGCGTGCGGCACACCCTGGGAAGCGTTCCTGGGCCACCGGCACCAGGTCGAGCAGACCACCACCGGCTATCCCTGGGACCACGCCCCGCTCGGCCGGCGCGATCTGGCCACCACGAGCCTCAACAAGGACGACTCCCTGGACCGCGTGGGCCGCGCGCGTGAGGTGCACAAGCTCCTGGAGCAGCGCTCGCGGCTGATCGTGCGCTCCCGTGGCAGCGACCTGCTGCACGCCCTGGCGGGGCCGGTGCTGGGCGAGGACGTCATGTACTTCTGGTGCCACGGCCGCCTGGTGCAGGGCGGCCCGTCGACCCCGGGCCTGTCCATCCGGCTCTCCGACGACGAGCACATCGACGGGCCGGTGGTGTCCCGGAAACGGCGCCGCTTCCGTCATGACTCCCGGGCCAGGTTCAAGCCGTTCGTCCTGCTCAACGCCTGCGGCACGGCACGGGCGGCGGCTCCCGGCAGGCTGAAGCACCTCGGGCAGGAACTGATCGACATGGGCGCGGACGGCGTCCTCGCCCCGCAGATCGACATGCCCCAGGAGTTCGCGACGGAGTACGCGTACGCCTTCCTCGACCTGTATCTGACCGGCCGTTACACCGCCGGTGAGATAAGCCGGCTGCTGGTGCGGCGCTTCGCCTCGGAGTTCCGCAACCCGCTCGCCCTGGCCTACTCGCTGCACTGCGGCATCGACAGCCGGCTGAGGCTCGTCTCATGACCGGCCCGCTGACCCGGCTGCCCGCGCCCGTCGAGATCGACCTGGACGACAAGGGCCGGCTGACACCGCCGGACAGCGACGTGCCCGTGCCCGCCGGCCGCGTCGCCGAGCACCTGGCGCGGAGCCTGGCCGTCCCGAGCTGGGCGACCGACATCCATGTGTACGTGCACGGCTGGCAGACCGCGCCGCACAGCGCCACCCGGACCGCCCAGCGCCTGCTGCGGCACTCCCTGGACCTGTACGAGGCGGCGCCGGACCGCTATCCGGGGCTGAAGGCGGGCTACCGCCCCTGGTGCGTGGTGGTGCGCTGGCCGTCCTCCAGCCTGCCCACGCTCAAGGGCTACCGCCGCATCCGCGACCGCGCCCACGCGATGAGCGCCGACGGCACCGGGCACGCCCCGTACGTCCTCGGCCATCTGCTCGGCTACCTCGACACCGAACGCACCGACCCGACGGGGCCCGCGGTCCTGGCCAACCGGCACGGACAGTACCTCCACCTCGTCGGGCACTCCTTCGGCGGCCGGTTCCTGTGCGAGGCGGTGCAGCGGGCCGCCGAGAAGCCTCCCGTGCTCGGCTGGAGCACACCGCACGATCCCCTCCGCCCGTTCACCGTGGACAGCGCCCTGATCTTCCAGATGGCCGCCCCGCGCGACGCCTTCGTCCGGCACTTCGGCACGCTGTTCCCGCGCGACGGGCAGCCCGGCGCCCCCCTGCGCGGCCCGCTCGTCCTGACGCACTCGCGCTGGGACCGGGCCACGGGCTTCTGGCACCTGCGCGCCGAGAAGGCACGCGGAATCGGCCACTCGGGCGCCGGTGCGGCGCCGGTTCCCCCGTTCACGACCGAGCTGCTGCCGACGTCCGAGGTCTACGAGCAGAGCGATCTGGACCACCGGCTGGTCAATGTGGACGCCGACTGGCTCTACCGCGGCAGCCGCCGTACCCGGCTGCATCCCTCCGGCGCCCACTCCGACTTCCTGCGGCCGGAGTCCGCGCACCTGCTGCTGACCCTGGCGGAACGCTCGCGCTGACGGGTGCGGCCCGTCCTCTCCCCCGCGGGGAGGACGGGCCGCGGTCTGTTGACGGAACCGGCGGTGCCGGGTCAGCAGTTGGGGCAGGCGTTCGCCATGCGCTTGAACGCGGCGCGGGTCCCCGACCCGGGGTCTCCGTCGATCTTGCCCTTGTACCCCCACTGGGCCTTCAGCCAGCGCTGCAGCGCCTTCACCGTGTTGGGCCCGACCTTCCCGTCGATCTTGTCCTTGTAGTCCCAGTGCTTCTTGAGGAAGCGCTGCATCGCCTTCCAGCTGTCAGTGCCGAGCTGCCCGTCGATCTTGCCCTTGTACGCCCAGTTGTCCCGCAGGACGCGCTGGACCTTCTTGGCCTCCTCGGCCTTCAGGCCGAGGTTGACGACCGCGAGCGGGCTGACCTCGGCGCTTGCCGCCGGCCGCGTCTCCGCCGCGACACCGGGACCGGCGGTCGCCAGGCCCCCGACGGCGATCCCGATGGCGGTGGTGGCACAGACGAGTGTCTTCGTGAGTGCTCGCATGAGTTCCCCTCCGATGGTTGCGAGTGCTGTGGGTGCTGCGTGGCAACGAGACTGCGGCCCGGGGGCCCGCAGCCGCCACAGTCGCCGGGGAAGTGACGTCCTGACGGGACGTCCCACGCCCTGACCTGCGGCGACGCCGTGCGCCGGGACGACGCGGCGGGACGGTCGCGGCGGGGTGTGGCCGAATCGGTAGGGGGCGGCGGGGCGAACGGAACCGATGTATGGGGCACCGCGTGGATGCTGATGCAGAATGCGGCGGTGACGGACCGCTGACCACGGTCCACGAACGCGAGTGGGGGGAACATGTCGCGTTGGAAAGGGCTGCCCGAAGAACTGGACCCGTGCGTACGGCAGTTGGTGGTGCGATTGCGCCGGGTGAAGGACCACAGCGGACTGAGCCTGCGCCAGCTCGCGGCCAGGACGGGGTACAGCACGTCGTCCTGGGAGCGCTACCTGGCCGGCCGGTCCCTCCCGCCCAGGGAGGCCGTCGAGGCGATGGCCCGGCTCGGCGGTGACGACCCGACCCGCCTCCTCGCCCTGCACGAGGTCGCCACCGAGGCGTGGGGCAAGGCGGCGGACCGGGCGGACGGGGCCGACCGGGCGGACCGGCAGGGCGAGACGACCGGAACCGAGCCCGGAACCGAGCCCGGGACCGGCGCACCCCGCTCCCACGGCCGGGCGCTGCGCATCACGCTCACGGCCGGATCGGTGGCCCTGGTGCTGGCCGTCGCCGCCGCGGTCCTGCTGGCCGTACGGCTCACGGACGGCGAGGGCAGAGCGGCGGCGGTCGGCCTCCCCGCCTCCGCCACGACGGCACCGGGATCGCCCGGGGAGTCGGACCAGCCCCGGTACACCTGCCGGGCGGAGCGGATCGACGGCCGCTGGTACACCGGCAACAGCCGCACCATGACGGCCGTCCTGGCCGAGGGCAACGCCGGACCGGAGGTGGCCGAGGCACAGTGTCTGCTGCGGGAGGCGGGCCTCGCACCGGGCGCCGTGGACGGCATCTTCGGCCCGCACACGGAACGCGCGGTCAGGGACCTGCAGAAGCGGGCGCACCTGGTCGTGGACGGCATCATCGGCCCGCACACCTGGAAGGCCCTGCGGGAATGACGCGTACCCCGCCCGGGCCGCTGCCGCCCGAGCGCGCCCGGCTCGCCTCCGCGCTGCGGGAGCTGAAGGCGGGCACGGGCCTGAGCCTGGCGGCCCTCGCCGCGAAGACCACCTTCAGCAAGTCGTCCTGGGAGCGCTACCTCAACGGCAGGACGCTCCCGCCGCGCGAGGCGGTGCAGGAGCTGTGCCGGCTCTCGGGGGAGCCGGAGGGCCGGTGTCTGGCGCTGTGGGAACTGGCGGAGTCGGAGTGGAGCGGCCGGGCCGCACCGACGACACCCGCCACCCTGCCGGCGCAGCCGGAACCCGAGCCGGATGCCGAGGCGGACGCCCGAAGGCCTGCCGCCGCCGGCAGGGGCGCGATCCTGGCGGTCCTGGCGTCGGTGTGTGCGTTGGCGGCCGGCGGCCTGTCCGTGGCCCTGGTCCTCCTCGCGGGCCAGTCCGGCGACCGGCCGTCCCCGCCGCCTCCGTCCGCCCCGGCCCCCCGCTGCCGTGCAGCCGCCTGCGAGGGCAAGAGCCCGATGAACATGAGATGCGGCGGGTCCCCGCTCACCCTCGCCTCGCACCGCACGTCCACCGGAGCCCACCTCGAACTGCGCTACAGCGCCACGTGCGAGGCCGGCTGGGCCCGGATGTGGAGCACGCGGATCGGCGACCGGCTGGAGCTGAACAGAACCGACGGAGTCCGCCGTCCGCACACGGCCGAGATCACGGACGGTATCGCCGCCCAGTCCTACGTCTACACGCCCATGACCGAAGCCCGCCCCGGCACGACCGTCCGGGCCTGCTTCCGCCCGGTGACGGGAGGCAGCCGCGAGTGCTTCGACGCCCGCGTGGAACAGTAGGAAGCAGACAGGTCGGCTCCTGTCGTCTAAAACAACGTCATCTCCTCCGGCGCGGTGATGCCGAACTCCTCCTCCAGGAGCCGCCGGGCCTGTGCCTCACCGGTCACCTCCCGCTCGGTGAACGTCCCGTCGGAGCGGGTCTCCTTGAGTAGCCGGCCGTCGAGCAGGAGGTGCCGGGTGGTGCTGAGGTGCTGGATGTAGGGGCGCTGGGTGAACGGTGAGCGCGGGTTGGTCGCGACGTGCCAGTTGATGACGTCGAAGTCGGGCTTCTCGAAGGGCTCCAGGGTGAAGGCGTACTGGCCGGTCCAGTCGTCCTTCGCCGCGTCGTGGGCCTGAAGCAGCCACATCTCCAGCGGGCCGTCGTGCGGCACGTGCACCAGGCGGTGCCGCCGCCCGGCCCCGGCGAACTCAACATCGGCGACCAGCGGCACCGGCTCCAGCAGCCCGCCGATCGCCCCGAAGCCGACGTCCGCGAGGTACGGCCGCGGTTCGCCGGGAGCCTCGGCCAGCAGCGCCATGTGGGTGCGCGGCCGGCTCGTGAGGGTGTCGGCGCCGAGGGCCACCCGCGCGGCCAGCAGGGTCACCCGGAAGCCCAGCGCCTCCAGCGCGCGGGCGAACAGCGTGTTGTGCTCGTAGCAGTAACCGCCGCGCCTGCTGTGCACCAGCTTGGCCATCAGGTCGGCCGGATCGAGGGAGGGAGCCCTGCCGCGCAGCGCGTCGAGGTTCTCGAACGGGAGGGCCCGAAGGTGCGCCAGATGCACACCGCGCAGGGTGGCCGGGTCGGCCCGCCGCTCCCCCTCCCACCCGATCCTCCGGAGGTATACATCGAGGTCGAACGGTATGGAGTCGAGCATGGTGCCACCGTAACCACACCCGGCCCGCCCCGTCTGCGGCCCACAGCCGGACCTGAGCTCCTCGGTTGGTCCTAGGTCCCCGGCGTACCGGCCCGCAGCCCCTTGCCGAGCCTTCGCAGTCCTTCCCCGATCTCCTCCGGCGTCTGCGTCACGAAGCACAGCCGCAGGGTCGTGCGGTCGGGCGGGCCGGCGTAGAAGGGAGCGCCGGGGACGTACGCCACGTCGTGCCGCACGACGTGGGGCAGCAGGGCCGTCGTGTCGTACGGCTCCGGCAGGCGTGCCCAGAGGAACATGCCGCCCTCGGGCCGGGTCCAGACCGACCCCTCGGGCAGCGCACCGGGCAGCGCCGCGAGCATGGCGTCCCGGCGTTCGCGGTACACGCCGGCGACGCGCCTGACGTGGGCGTCCAGGTCGTGGTCGGCGAGGTACCGGGCCGCGGCGAGCTGGTTGACGGTCGGCGTGTGCAGGTCGGCGGCCTGCTTGGCGACGGCACAGGCGCGCCGCAACTCGCCGGGCGCGCGCAGCCAGCCCAGCCGCAGCCCGGGCGCCATGACCTTGGAGAAGCTGCCGAGCAGGACCGTACGGTCCTCGGCGCCCGGGTGGGAGGCGATCCACGGCACGCGCTCACCGTCGTAGCGCAACTCCCCGTAGGGGTCGTCCTCGACGATCCACAGCCCGCGCCGCGCGGCGACGGCGGCCACGGCGGCGCGCCGCTCCGCGGGCAGTGTGCGGCCGGTGGGGTTCTGGAAGGTGGGCACGGTGTAGAGCAGCTTGGGCCGCTCGCGCACCACGAGCTCCTCCAGCGCCTCGGGGTCGACGCCCTGCTCGTCGCCGGGCACGGGCACGACCCGCGCTCCGGCGAAGCCGAACGCCTGAAGGGCCGCCAGATAGCAGGGGTTCTCGACGAGGACGGTGTCCCCGGGTTCGAGCAGCGCGGTGGCCAGGAGCGAGAGGGCCTGCTGGGAGCCGGTGGTGACGAGCAGGTCGTCGGGACCGGTGGGCAGTCCGCGTGCCGTGGTGCGGCCGGCGAGCGCGGCCCGCAGCGTGGGCTCGCCCTCGGTCGTGGAGTACTGCAGCGCCCGCGCGGGTTCCTCGGCGAGCACGGCCCGGTACGCCGCCGCGATGCCCGGCGCGTCGAACAGCTCCGGCGCCGGCAGTCCGCCCGCGAAGTTGATCACCTCGGGGCGGGCGGTGACGGCGAGGATGTCCCGCACGGGAGAGCCGCCGACCGACCGCGCCCGCGCGGCGAGCGGCGGCACGGGAGAGGGGGCGGGCGCGGGCTCGGTGAGGGTCATGAGGCGGCTCCTTCGGCTGCGGTGACGGCTGGTGCGCCGCAGCCTAGGGAAGTACGTGCCGCCTACAAACACATTTCCGCGATCCGGACACCCCGCTCAGCCTTTGGCGCCCATCCCCGCGTACACGTTGATGTCCGCGTCCGTGACGTCGTTGATGTCGCGGTAGCGGACCTTCTCGATGTCGTCGAGACCGGCGAGGTACGACTCCTCCGGCCGCTCGGGCACGGGGGCCGCGTCATCGGGCCGCCAGCGGTGCGCAGGGACGACCCCCGGGTCGGCGATCTTCAGGGCGTTCTCCGTGAAGAACCGCTCCACGTCCGCCCGGGAGCGCAGCACGAAGGTGAACCCCCGCTCGGTGTACGTCCGCTGGACCGCGCGGATGTTCTCGGGGTTGAGGTCCTCGGTGAGGTGACTGAGCACCAGCCGGCTGCCGACGGGCAGCGCGTCGAGCAGCTCGCGCACCAGCGGATACGCCTCCTCGTCCGCGACGAAGTGCAGGATGGCGACCAGGCACAGCGCGACCGACCGGTCGAGGTCCAGGGTCTTGGCGGCCTGTTCCAGGATGCGGGCCGGATCCCGCAGGTCGGCGTCGATGTAGTCCGTGCGCCCCTCGGGCCCGCTCGTCAGCAGGGCCCGCGCGTGCGCGAGCACGACCGGGTCGTTGTCGACGTACACGACCCGCGCGTCGGGCGCGATGCGCTGCGCGATCTGGTGCACGTTCTCGGCGGTCGGCAGTCCCGTGCCGATGTCGAGGAACTGCCGGATGCCGTCCTGCTCCACCAGTGTGGTGACCGCGCGGCGCAGGAAGTCGCGGTTGTGCCGTACGTCGAGGTACCCGCGCGGGTTGGCGGCGAGCGCGGCGGCGGCCGCGTCCCGGTCGGCCGGGTAGTGGTCCTTGCCGCCGAGGAAGACGTCGTAGACCCGGGCCGGGTGCGCCTTGCTGCTGTCGATCCTCCTCTGCAGCTCGGCGGGATCCTGACTGAGGGCGTCACCGGTCATGGACGTCTCCCTGGGAAGAGTAGGTGGTTCAATCAGCAACCACTCCGATGGTCAACAACCTAACGGTTCGGGCGATTTGATGGTGCCCGTGCGCGTTCCACTGCGTCAGTCGGTGGTCCCGGCCGGGACC
>NZ_MUKA01000357.1 GCF_002150735.1 Streptomyces africanus | reverse complement strand
ACCCCCGCCCGGCCCGGACCATCTCCGGCCGCCCACCGCCGCCCGCAGGAAGATCGCGGTGGAGGGTGGTTAGCATGGCTGAGTTGACGCCAATCACGGACGGGGGCCTGCACGACCATGGGACATGGTGCCTCGCGGCTCCGACGGCTCGTCCACGAAGTCGCCAAGTTCGGCGCGGTGGGCGGTGCCGGGGTGCTCGTCAACCTCCTCGTGTTCAACCTGGTGCGGCACGTCACCGACCTCCAGGTGGTGCGCGCGAGCGTCATCGCGACCGTCGTGGCGATCGTCTTCAACTACGTCGGCTTCCGCTACTTCACCTACCGCGACCGCGACAAGAGCCGCCGTACGCGGGAAATGACCCTGTTCCTGCTGTTCAGCGCGATCGGGCTGGTCATCGAGAACGGCATCCTGTACGCGGCCACGTACGGCTTCGGCTGGGACACCCCGCTGCAGAACAACATCTTCAAGTTCCTCGGCATCGGCGTCGCCACGCTGTTCCGCTTCTGGTCGTACCGCAGCTGGGTCTTCCGCGCCCTTCCCGCCCGTGAGGCGGTGGCGGACGCGGAATCGATCCTGAAGGGCGAGCGGGCCAAGCGGTCGCGGGCGTCCGGGCAGCGGGTGCCGTAGGGCCGTTTCCCGCTTTCCCGCCGCGTTTCCCGCCGCGCGCGTCAGCGGATCATCGGCTCGTCCTCGTCGCCGAGGGACTTCCGGACGGGCGTGCGGGACAGGAACAGGCCGAAGACCGGGGGGCTGGTCTGGAGCATCTCCAGACGCCCGCCGTCGGCTTCCGCCAGGTCGCGGGCCACGGCCAGGCCGATGCCCGTGGAGTTGCGGCCGCTGATGGCCCGCTCGAAGATGCGGGCGCCGAGATCGGCGGGGACCCCGGGGCCCTCGTCCGTGACCTCGATGACGGCCTGGTTGCCGGTGACGCGGGTGCGCAGCGCCACCGTGCCGCCACCGTGCATCAGGGAGTTCTCGATCAGCGCGGCCAGCACCTGCGCGACCGCTCCCGGTGTGCCGACGGCCTCGAGGTGCCGCTTGCCCGAGCTGACGATGGCCCGGCCCGCGCTGCGGTAGGCGGGGCGCCACTCGGCGAGCTGCTGCTGGATGACCTCGTCGAGGTCGAAGGTGACGGCGGAGCCGGTGCGCGGATCGCGGGAGTTCGTCAGCAGCCGCTCGACGACGTCCGTGAGCCGCTCGACCTGGGTCAGCGCGATCGTCGCCTCTTCCTTCACCGTGTCCGGGTCGTCGGTGAGGGTGATCTCCTCCAGCCGCATGGACAGCGCGGTGAGCGGCGTCCGCAGCTGGTGGGAGGCGTCCGCGGCCAGCCGCCGCTCGGCGGTGAGCATGCGCGCGATGCGCTCGGCCGAGCCGTCCAGCACGTCCGCGACCCGGTCCAGCTCGGGCACGCCGTACCGCTTGTGGCGCGGGCGCGGATCGCCCGAGCCGAGCCGCTCGGCCGTCTCCGCGAGGTCGGTCAGCGGCGACGCCAGCCGGTTCGCCTGGCGGACGGCCAGCAGCACCGCGGCCACCACGGCGAGCAGCGCCACGAGCGCGATGATGAGCAGGGTGCGGCCGACCTCGCGGGTCACCGAGGAGCGCGGCTCCTGGACGGTGACCGTCTCGCCCTCCTCGCCGGGCGCGCTGGCGCTGATCACGTCACCGGACGGCTTGGAGCCGACCTCGATGGGCGCCTCGCCGGGGATCCGGATCACCGCGTAGTAGCGGTTCTGCGTGATCTGGTCGCCCAGCACCTCCGCGTCGACCTGCTGCTCCCCGAAGAGCCGGCTGTCGACGATGCTGGCCAGCCGGACCGCTTCGGACTCCACCCGCTCCTGGGCGCTGTTGCTGATCGTCCTGGTCTCGACGATGACGAGGGAGACGCCGAAGACGGCGATCACGACGAGCACCACGGCGAGCGTGGACTGGATCAGTCGGCGGCGCATGTCCCGTTACCCGTGCCTACCCGTGCCTGTCCCGCGGCTCAGCTCTTCTCGAAACGGAAGCCCACACCGCGCACCGTGGCGATGTACCGGGGGTTGGCCGCGTCGTCGCCGAGCTTCTTGCGCAGCCAGGAGATGTGCATGTCGAGGGTCTTGGTCGACGACCACCAGGTGGTGTCCCAGACCTCGCGCATCAGCTGGTCGCGGGTGACGACCCGGCCCGCGTCGCGCACCAGCACGCGCAGCAGGTCGAACTCCTTGGCGGTGAGCTGGAGCTCCTCCTCGCCCATCCAGGCGCGGTGCGACTCGACGTCGATCCGTACACCGTGGGTGGCGGGCGGCTGCTGCGGCTCGGAAGCGCCGCGGCGCAGCAGGGCGCGGACGCGGGCGAGCAGTTCGGCGAGCCGGAACGGCTTGGTGACATAGTCGTCGGCGCCCGCGTCCAGCCCGACGACCGTGTCCACCTCGTCGGCGCGCGCGGTCAGGATGAGGATCGGGATGCTGTGGCCTTCGCCACGCAGGCGGCGGGCCACCTCCAGACCGTCCATACCGGGCAGACCCAGGTCGAGCACGACCAGGTCGACGCCACCCTGCATTCCGGCGTCGAGCGCGGTGGGTCCGTCCTCACGCACCTCGACCTCGTAGCCCTCCCGGCGCAGAGCACGGGCCAGCGGCTCCGAGATGGACGCGTCGTCCTCGGCGAGCAGTACACGGGTCATGAGGTGATGGTAGACCTGCGAGCCCCTGAGCTGGGGTGTGACCGGAAGCCTTGATTCTTACCCGCGGCAAACCCGCCTCTTACGATCGACGGGTAGGCAGACAGACCTCTGCCTGTGGGGTGTGATCCTGGTAAAGACCTTGGAAATAGGGCTTACGGTTCCCTCGACACCTGTGATCCGTGTCTCAAGTCCTTCCATATACGGCGGTGTCCTGCCGTATGGTGAATCAACGCCTGTAGCACCACGGCGACCTTCGGAGGCTGATTGCCCCTGGAGGTCTCTTTTGTGTGCGGGTTCGTGCGCGGGCCGGCATCACCGGCTCCCCGGACCTGAAACGACCTGTGGCCGGGCCTCGTCGTGCGGATACGCGCGTAGAGGCGTGGATCCCGGTGGCGACCGCCCACCGCTCCGTGACCCGGAGCGGACCCCCGTAGGCGTCGGGCGGACGGCCGTACGAACCGGTGCCGGCAGCTCCCCCCGGGCGCACCCACCGCTGTCAGCGGGGCGCGTCCCGACCAGCAAGGAACGACCATGGCGTCCAGCCTGACGAAGGACTCGGCCCGCCCGGGCATCCCCGGCTCCGAGAAGACCTTCTTCGGCCACCCCCGCGGACTGGCCACTCTGTTCATGACCGAGATGTGGGAGCGGTTCAGCTTCTACGGCATGCGGGCCCTGCTCGTCGTGTACCTGCTCTCCGGCGGGCCCGACGCCAAGAAGGGCAGCGTGGGCGGCGGGCTCGGCATGGACCTCGCCACCACCACGGCGATCTACTCGGTGTACCTGTCGATGGTGTACCTGCTCGCCATGCCGGGCGGCTGGCTCGGCGACCGGGTCTGGGGTCCGCGCAAGACCGTGGCGATCGCGGCCGTCACGATCATGGCCGGTCACCTGGTGCTGGCCCTGCCCGGCGGCCAGGCGCCCTTCTTCGCCGGTCTGGCCCTGGTGGCCCTGGGTTCCGGCCTGCTCAAGGCCAACATCTCCACCATGGTCGGTCACCTCTACGACGGCCCGGACGACCCGCGCCGTGACGGCGGCTTCACGATCTTCTACATGGGCATCAACATGGGTGCCTTCTTCGCACCGCTGATCATCGGCACGGTCGGCCAGCAGGTGAGCTGGCACCTCGGCTTCGGTCTGGCCGCGGTCGGTATGGGCATCGGCCTCGTCGCCTTCCTCGTCGGCACCCGGAACCTGAGCCCGCAGAGCAACGTCGTGCCCAAGCCGCTGGCGGCCGAGGAGCGCGCGTCCTGGCTGCGCAAGGGCCTGCTCTGGCTGGTCGTCGCGGTCGTCTTCTACGGCGTCGTCGGCCTCACCGGCCACTTCACGCTCAACTGGGCGATGATCCCGCTCACGGTGATCGGCCTGATCATCCCGGCCGGCGTGCTGATCCGGATCAAGCGGGACAAGGAGCTCAGCGACGTCGAGCAGTCGAAGATGACCGGCTACATCTGGTTCTTCGTCGCGGCCGCAGCCTTCTGGATGATCTACGACCAGGGCGGTTCCACGGTCCAGGCGTTCGGTGAGACGAAGGCCTCCGGCTCGCTGCTCGGCTTCGACTTCCCGTCGTCCTGGTACCAGTCGCTGAACCCGGTGTTCATCATGGCCCTGGCCCCGGTCTTCGCCTGGTTCTGGCTGTGGCTCAACCGCAAGGGCAAGGAGCCGAGCACGGTCGCCAAGTTCGCCGCGGCGCTGTTCTTCATCGGTGTCTCGTTCTTCTTCTTCCTGCTGCCGATGGGTATGGCCGGCGGTGACACGCTGGTCAGCCCGATGTGGCTGGTGGGCATCTACCTGATCCAGACCGTCGGCGAGCTGTGCCTCTCGCCGGTCGGCCTGTCGGTGACGACGAAGATGGCCCCGGCCAAGTACGCCAGCCAGATGATGGGCGTCTGGTTCCTCGCGGTCACGGCCGGCGACTCGGTGACGGGTCTGCTCTCCAACCCGGCCGTCGGAGGCGTCGACCTGAGCGGCACGGGCGCGGTCGCTGCGGAGGCGGTCCTCGCCGCCCTGGCGGGTGGCGCGGTGTACATGTACCGCAGGAAGGTCAAGGCGCTGATGGGCGACGTCCACTGACCCGCCCCGCCGGACCCTGACGCACGGGCCGCCGCACCTTCGAGGTGCGGCGGCCCTTCTTGTGCCAGGGCTTGCTCTGTCTCACGTCCTCGTCGAGCTCGGCGGTTCGGCGTCCGGGGAGACCCACGGCAGGGCCGGGGGCCGGCGTTCGGCGGGCACGCGCAGACGCAGGCGCGGGCGGCCGCGGGG
>NZ_MUKA01000356.1 GCF_002150735.1 Streptomyces africanus | reverse complement strand
GCACGCGCAGTTCCCGGGCCCCGGCCGCGTCCAGGTGCCGCTCCAGCGTGCGCACCGCCTCCGCACGGCTCAGGCCCCCGATCTCCACCCCGCGCACCGTCGTACCGGAGTCGATCTCCCCGCCCGTCAGCATCAGCCCGGCGAGATACAGCCCGCCGACCCCCACGGCCAGCGCGCCGCCGGCCAGGGCCAGGGGCGGGAGGGACGTGATGCGCGGGAGGGGGGTTATGCGGGGGCGCATGGGTCTCCTGGAGATCGATGACGAGGGTGCACCCGATGACGCGACGCTGCTGCGGGCAAACACATCAAGCTATGCATATTCGGGCGGCAGACCGGTATGGCCCAGACCACTTATGTCCGAGATCATTCCGGAACCGGCCGGTCCGCACCCGTATTCCTGCAGGCCACAGAGTGATAACGGCGAACAACTGTCGGGTGGTTGGCGCCGTCTACGCCGACATGAAGATTTCTTTCCTGATTCACAACGCCTATGGAATCGGAGGCACGATCACCACCACGTTCAACCTCGCCGGGGCGCTCGCCGAGCGGCACGACGTGGAGATCGTCTCCGCGTTACGCCACCGCGAGCACCCCAACCTCGTCCTGGACCCCCGGGTGCGGCTGCGCGCGCTGGTGGACCTGCGCAAGGAGGCGGACCATCCGCTGCACCAGAGACCGGCGAAGGTGTTCCCGTCCGCGGAGTACCGCCACCACCAGTACAGCGAGCTGACCGACCAGCGGATCGGCGAGTGCCTGGAGGCGATCGACACCGACGTCGTCATCGGCACCCGCCCCGGCCTCAACGTGCACATCGCGCGGCAGGCCCCGCAGCGCGTCCTGCGCGTCGGCCAGGAGCACCTCACCCTCGACAACCACCCGCCCGCCCTGCGCACCGCTCTGCGCCGCGCCTACCGCCGCCTCGACGTGATCACCACCGTCACGGAAGCGGACGCCGCGGCCTACCGGCGCAAGATGTGGCTGCCCGGCGTCCACGTCGAGGCCCTCCCGAACAGCGTCCCCGACCCCGCGCTGCCGCCCGCCGACGGTACCGCCAAGATCGTCATCGCCGCCGGCCGGCTGGTTCCGGTGAAGCGCTACGACCTGCTCATCGAGGCGTTCGCCCAGGTCGCCGTCGCCTACCCGGACTGGCAGCTGCGCATCTACGGCAGGGGCGAACAGCAGCCCAGGCTGCGGGAACTCATCGAACGGCTCCGTCTGTGGAACAACGTGTTCCTGATGGGGGCCGCCACCCCCATGGAGGCCGAGTGGGCCAAGGGCTCGATCGGCGCGGCCGCCTCCAACTTCGAGCCGTTCGGCATGACGATCGTCGAGGCGATGCGCTGCGGCCTGCCCGTCGTCAGCACCGACTGCCCCTACGGCCCCGGCGAGATCATCCAGGACGGAGCCGACGGCCGGCTGGTACCGGTCGGTGACGCCGACGCCCTCGCCTCGGCCCTGCTGGAACTCGTCGGCGACGACGAACGGCGCCGCCGCATGGGCCGTACCGCCCTCGAGAACGCGCGCCGGTTCGCCCCGGGGCCCGTCGTCGCCCAGGCCGAACGCATCCTGGAGGACGCCCTCGCGTCCCGGAGCACAGGCGGACGGACCGCCACCGAGCAGAACCACCACCGGAGCAACAGCGCACTGATCGGCCGGAGCCACGCCGCCCGCGACGCGGCCCACGCCGCGGCCGTCGGCGCACTCCGCGCGATACGCAAGGGACGCCGATGACCACGCACCTCGACACCCACCTGCGCACCCACTGCGCGATCGACACGGACGGCCGCATCACCTTCCGCCTCCCGCAGGTCCCGGCCTCCCGCCCGCAGCTGCTCCTCCGGCTGCGCCCCAAGAAGGGCCGCCCCGAGACGACGCTCCACCACCTCGACCTGGAGCCCGGCCGGGCGGACGGCGACCTGCACGCCGTACTGGAACCGCACCGGGCCCTCGACGAAGGCCGCTGGGACCTGTACCTGCTGCCGGAACCGGAAGCCGAACGACAGCGGCTGCGCCCCGGCCTCAAGGACCTGCGCGCCCTCGTCGACGGCCACCTCCGCGACCGGCCCTCACCGGTCACCGTCCGCATCCCGTACGTCACGAAGGACGGCTTCCTCGCGCTGAGGGCATGGCGGCGCACCGCCCACGCGGAGGCCCGCACCATCGACGTCACGCAGCAGGCCGTGACGGTCGAGGCCCGCCTGCACGGCGCCGAACTCCGCGAGGACGCCACCGTACGGCTGCGCCTGCGGGGGACCGGCACCGTACGGGACCTGCGCCCCCGGATCGACGGCGACGGCAGAGGCTTCTCCTTCACCGCCGGCCAGGAGGACCTGACGGGCGGCCCCGAAGCCCCGGGCCGGATCTGGGACGCCTTCGTCCGGCCCGCCGCCGACGCGCCGCCGGTCAGGATCGGCCGGCTCCTCGACGACGTGGCGGACCGCAAACACGTCTTCGTCTACCCGGCGCTCACGGCGGGCGGATCGTCCGCACGCCCCTACTTCACCGTCGACAACGACCTCGCGATCGAGGTGACACCGACCTGATCGCCGATATGCCCGAAATGAAAATTCCTGGCCCCTCGGATGGTTATTTCGTCGGTACATCGCGACAGGCATGTGTGGATTTTGTGCAAAGCGGCGGCAAAAAGGTCAGGCGACCCTCCACAACAGCCTTAAACGGGAAGGGGACTTGCGGCAATAACCAAACTCAAGTACCTAGATGAATCATGAACCTGTTCAACCGCGTCGTGCCGTCCCGCCGGCAGGCGCCGCCAGTCCCCCCACAGCGTCCCGCCGGCGCACCGGCTTCCCCCACCGCGGTCCTGCCCGACCCCGACCTGGCGAATCTCACCGGCGACTGGGTCGTCGACCCTGCTCACAGCAGGATCGGCTTCTCCGTCCGGCATGCCATGGTGACCACCGTGCGCGGTTGTTTCCTGGAGTACGAGAGCCTCCTCTACTTCGACGCCCGCAACCCCGCCCGCTCGCGGGCCGACCTCACGCTGTTCACCGCCAGCGTCGACACCGGGGTGGAACAACGCGATGCCCACCTGGTCGGCCGGGACTTCCTGGATGCCGCGACGTATCCGCGTATGCGCTTCACCAGTACCGGGGTGGAACAGGCGGGCGCCGACCTCTTTCACATGTCCGGCGAGCTCACCATCAAGGGCATATCGCGGCCGGTCGTCCTGGAGATGACCTACATCGGGCACGTCACCGACCCCTTCGGCTACGAAAGGGTCGGATTCGACGGCACCACCACCATCAACCGCTCCGACTGGGGGCTGACGTACAACAGCAGGCTGGCCGAAGGAGGTGCGATGGTGAGCGAGAAGGTACGTCTGCAACTCGACATCGCCGCCATCCGCACGCCCCCGTCGGCCGGCTGACCGCGCCGGACTCAGGGTCCGGTGTCATCGGGCCCGGCCACGACACGGAACGTCGCCGGGCCCACCGTGATCACCCCGTCGCTCAGCGGCGTGCACCGCACACCGCCCCGCCCGCGCAGGGCGCGCTGGGCGCCGGGGCCGATGGTGACGTCCATCCAGGCGCACGGCCGGGCCGGCCGGTGCACGGCGAACAGCACCGGCCCGGTGCCGCAGTCGAGGGCGATCGTCGATCCGACGCAGGAGTCGATGTCCACGCCTCGGAGCAGGATGTTGCGGCGGGTGTGCCGGAGGTCTGCGTCAGCCGGGAGGTTCTCCGCGGCCATGAGGGTCACCGCCGCGTTCCGGTGGGCCGGCCTCGCGTAGTAGCGGTCGCCGACCAGTCCCAGGCCGCGGCGCACCTCCACCTGGGGAACGCGCTCGTCGGACGGGCCGGGGGAGGGGCCGTCCGACGGCCGTCCGGCCAGCCGGTGCGCGGGCGACACCAGCAGTTGCAGCACCTCCACCTCGGTCATGGCGTCAACCCTATGCCGACGGTCGCCCCCACCCGGCGGGCCCACGGGAGGCGGACGGTCACTCGCGCCGTCTCCGCCCGGCCCCGCCGTCCCCCAGAGGGGCCCGGGCGTCCGCCGTCTCGCCCGCGGTGAGGTGCTCCAGGACCTCGCCCAGCTCATGGCACGCGCGCTCCACCGACCGCCGGGTGTGGATCTGCTCGGTGATCACCGCCGACAGGATCAGGGCCGTCAGGGCCATCGCCCCGTTGAACGCCTGGAGCTTGATCATCACCTCCACCCTGGTCAGCCGCTCGAACGGCCCGGCCCGGTCGGTCGCCGCCACCGTGGTCATGACCGACGCGAAGAGGGCGCACAGCATGCTGCCGGCCAGCTGGAAGCGCAGAGCCGCCCAGATCAGCAGGGGGTAGACGAGGAAGAGCAGACTGACCGAGCTGTGCGCGGTGAGCGGAACGGCACAGCAGACGATCAGCGCCAGGCCCGAGGCCTCCTTCCAGCGCGACAGGCGCAGCGGCGGGCGGACGCGGGACAGCAGGAGCAGCACCGGGGTGACGATCAGCACGCCCATCGCGTCACCCACCCACCAGGCCAGCCACACCGCCCAGAACCCCGGCCATTCGAGTCTGCCCGTGGCGAGCAGGATGCCCGCGCCGGTGGTCGAGCTGATCAGCATGGCGGTGAGAGCGCCCAGGAAGACCAGGGCGAGACCGTCCCGCAGACGTGCCAGATCGGTGCGGAAACCCGTCCGGCGCAGCAGCAGGTACCCCACGACGGGGGCCACCGTGTTGCCCGCCAGCACGCCGAACGCCCACGGGTCCAGGGATGTCAGGGACAGGATCACGAAGAAGGCGCCCAGGGCGATCCCCGGCCAGCAGCGCAGCCCGAAGATCAGCAGGAAGGCGACCGAGACGCCGGTCGGAGGCCAGATCGGCGTGACGACCGAGCCCTCCACGACCAGTTCCCGTAACAGGCCGAGCTGCCCGGAGGCGTAGTAGCAGGCGGCGACGGCCGGCGTCAGCAGAACGACGACGGCCGGCGTACGCGGATCCCGGCTACCCACCACAGCAGCCATGAGACACCGAGGCCGCCACCGCGGCGAGGTGAGAGCGGGGGCCCTGCGGCTCTATGGCTGAGCCTCCGGCCCGTCGAGACCGACGACCAGCACGGCGGCGTCGTCGTCGTGCCCCACCCGCTCCGCGCCCTTGATGAGGGCGGCCGCGAGCGCGTCCACGTCCATGCCCGCCACCGCCGCGATGCCCGCGAGCCGCGTCACCTGGTCCAGGCCCTCCTCCAGCCGCAGGCAGGGCCCCTCCACGACACCGTCCGTGAGCAGTACGAACATGGCCCCCGTGGTCAGCTCGTACCGGGTCACCGGATACGACACCCCCGCCAGGATCCCCAGCGGCGGCCCGCCCTCGTCCTCGGCGACGCCGGACTTCCCGTCGGCCGTGGCCCAGACACACGGCAGGTGCCCGGCCCGCGCGCTCTCGAGCACACCGGCACACGGGTCGAGCCGCATGAACGTGCAGGTGGCGAACAGATCGGAGCTCAGCGACAGCAGCAGCTCGTTGGTCCGGGCCAGCACCTCGCCCGGCTCGCTGGTGACGGAGGCCAGGGCCCGCAGCCCGGCCCGCACCTGCCCCATGAAGGCGGCCGCTTCGATGTTGTGGCCCTGGACGTCACCGATGGACAGCCCGATCCGGCCGTCGTCCAGTGCGAAGGCGTCGTACCAGTCGCCGCCCACGTTGAGCCCCTGGCACGCGGGCTCGTACCGCACGGCGAGATGGAGCCGGCGGGCGACGGGCAGGTCACGCGGGAGCATGCCGCGCTGCAGCGCGATGGCCAGCTCGACCCGCGACCGCTGCATCTCGGCTTGCGCACGCGCCTGGGCCGTCAGCGCCCCGAGTCTGGTCAGCAGCTCGTCGCCGTCGTCCGTCGTGCCGGTGCGGGCCATTGATCACTCCGGCGAGGATGGTCACGGTCGGTGACGACCCTCGAAGGCAAATCATCTAATTTATGTCGATAGGATGATACGTGGCTGGAGCCCCGTCGACGACTCGCGCTCCCCGCGCCCGCCCGACCGCCGCCAGGACGAAGGTGACGCTGATCAGCAACGCCCAGGCACCGAACTTCTCCACCCCCACCGGCTCCCAGCCGTGCTCCTGGTACGGATAGCGCCAGGCGCCGACGAGGGTGGCGAGGTTCTCCGCCACCCACAGGAAGAACCCGATCAGGACGAACGACAGCGCCAGCGGCATCCGCCGGCGCACACCCCGCACTGTGAAACACACCGACGTCCCCGCGGTCACGGCCAGCAGCAGCCCGGCCAGCACCCAGCGGGCGTCGGGCAGCCAGTGATGGCTGAAGAAGTTGACGTATATGGCCGCGGCCACCACCGCCGTCGCCCGGGGCCGGTAGCGCACGAGGCGGAGATCGAACAGATGCCAGGCCCGGCACACGTAGCTGCCCACGGCCGCGTACAGAAACCCGCCGTACAGCGGAACGCCGGCGAACTTCAGCACGCCCGGCTCCGGATAGCTCCACGAACCGAGTGACACCTTCACCAGCTCGAAGGCCAGACCGATGACGTGACAGACCGTGATGACGGCGACGTCCCGGCCGTTCTCCCAGCCCCGCAGCCAGAACACCAGCGTGAGCAGCACGCCGTAGACCACCAGCAGGTCGTAGCGCGCCACGGGCAGGTCGGCCAGCAGGGTGGACACGGCCACGCCGGACAGCAGCGCGATGGCGAACGCGCACGCCCGGGTCTGCGTCCAGGCGAAGTCGAGCACCTGCCGAACCGGCGCGGCCCAGGGGCCGGTGAAGCTTGGAAGGATCATGGTGCCCTGTAGGACGGGCTCGCGCGCCTACCGGTTGCAGCGACCCTCCCCGGCCGCCGGCACCCGCCCGCCCCGGGCCATGCCGTCCCCGGCGGCGCGACCCCGGGCTTCCGCCACGGCCTCCCGCAGCAGCCGGGCCAGGCGCCGATCCGCGTCAGGCGCGGCGCACAGCACCCGGAGTGCGTGCTCCAGATGCCGCCGCCCCGGGCCACGCCACCACACCAGATCGGCGGCACGTCCCGGCAGCCCGGCCGCCGGGACGTGAGCGAGCTTCTCGCTCCGCCGACGACAGGCACGGCCGTGCCGGGCCAGACGCCGGGACGCGGGGCGCAGCACGCGCGCCGCATCCACGACCGAGCCGACGAGCAGCGGCGTATACGCCCTGTCCGCGGGCCGGGCGTCGGCGAGTTCGGCGGCCAGCGGCCACAGGGCGTGCCGGGTGGCGTCACCGACGCTGTCGTTGACCACGCGGGCCAGAGCCGCGAGCGCCGGATGCGTACCGGGCGGGCTGTCGGTGAACCGCCCGCCGGCCAGCAACGCGGCGTTCTCCATCAGGCAGGCGCCGTCGTCGGGGTGCAGATGCGTGAAACGCCCGGGCGCCGCAAGGCCGTCCGGCGGGCGCGGCGGAAAGGCGACCATGTGAGCCTCCCGGCTGGGATCACAGACCGGTGACGGCGTGCAGAACGAGGTAGATCGCGGCGGCGGGAATCCCGGCGCCGAAGAACGTGAGCACCCAGGCCGTGACGATGGAGCGGGCCACTTGCCAGCGTACGTCCGAGGCACGCCGGGTGGCACCGGCACCCAGAATGGCCGCGGTGATCGTCTGGGTGGTGGAGATCGGCGCCTTCAGCAGGAAGGCGGTGGTGTAGAGGACGCTCGCGGCGGCGGTCTCGGCGGCGAACCCGCGCGGCGGATCGAGGTGCACGATGCGCCGGCCGACCGTGGTGATGATGCGGCGCCCGCCGCTGTAGGTGCCGGCGGCCATGGCGACCGCCACCGCGGCGATCACCCACACCGGCACGGAGAAGTCGTTCTGCAGGCCGGCCGTGACCAGGGCGAGCACGATGACCCCCATGGTCTTCTGGGCGTCCTGCAACCCGTGCCCCAGTCCCATCGCGGCGGCGGACACGGTCTGGGCCATACGGAAGCCGTGCGTGGTCCGACGGGGCGTCGAACGACGGAACAGCCACAGGATGGCCACGTGCAGCGCATAGCCGAGTGCCACACCGACCAGCGGGGAGAGCAGCATCGGCAGGATGACCTTGTCCACGATCCCGGACCAGTGCACAGTGGCCGAAGCGGCGAGCGCGGCACCGACCAGCCCGCCGATCAGCGCATGCGAGGACGAGGTCGGCAGCCCCCGCCGCCAGGTGAACAGGTTCCAGCCGATGGCCCCGAGGAGCGCGCACAGCACCAGCAGCAGCCCCGAGTTGCCCTCGGGCGCGCCGATGATGCCGCTGCCGACGGTCTGGGCGACCCCGGTCCCGAGGAAGGCGCCGAAGAAGTTCATCACCGCGGCCATGGCCAGCGCCACGCGCGGCGTCAGGGCCCGGGTGGAGACCGAGGTGGCGATCGCGTTCGCGGCGTCGTGGAAGCCGTTGGTGTAGTCGAAGGTCAGTCCCACGATGATGATCAGCACCACCAGGGTGAGCTCCATGACCGATCACCTTTCCGCGGGCAGAGCGCCGGACCGTCACGGGCGCCGTCGGCGCACGAGACCATCGTGCCGCGAAACCCACGGACGGACCCGCCCGGAGCAGCGGTAGTGGGACGAGAGGAGAGGGGGATCCGCTTTACGGTGTCCTCGTGCGATCTGTTCCGAAATGGGTCCTGCTGTCGTCGGCGTGCGCTCCTGCCGTGCTGATCATCGGCTGGATGGTGGCGGCGGCACTGCAGGGACCCGCCTACGACCCGGCCGCCCAGACCATCAGCGTCCTGGCGGCCCCCGGAGGCTCGGGCTACTGGGTGATGACAGGGGCGTTCATCACCCTGGGCGTCTGCCACCTGCTCACCGCCTGGGGACTGCGCCCGGCCGCGACGCCCGGCCGGCTGGCCCTGGCGGCCGGGGGAGTGGCCGCCCTGGCGGTGGCCATGGTCCCGGCGCCGAGCAGCGGCGGCTCCCTGGGCCACGGCTCGGTCGCCGCCGTCGGCTTCGCCGTCCTGGCGGCATGGCCCGTCCTGGCCGTCCGGACCGGCGACAGCGTCCCCTGGGCCCTGCGTCCCTTACCGTCCCTCGGAGCCACCGCGGTGATGGCGGTGGGCGCGGCATGGTTCCTGGCCGAGACGCACCTCCACGGCGTCGCCGGCGTCGCCGAACGCGCGGTCACCACCCTCCAGTCGCTCTGGCCGTTTGTGGTGGCCCTGTCCTGCCTGCGTCACTCCGCGCAGGGGGGCCGGTGACGTGTCGGTAGGGTGCCGTCGATCTGCCCCCCACATGGACGCCATGCGTACGCGCTTGGTACGCGAAACCTTCGCTCCACGCTAGGGTGGCGGAGCAGGAGGTGCTCGATGTCGGAGCTGTTCGACGCGGTCGACGCGCTGGTCGCGTCCCGCTCCCCGCTGCCGCCGCCGGCGGAACGCAAACGGCTGCGCCAGGCGCACGGCTTGACGTTGGACGAGGTGGCCACCGCGCTGCAAGTGCGGCGTGCGACGGTCAGCGGCTGGGAGGCCGGCAAGACCGAACCGCGCCCGCCGGAGCGCGACGCATACGCCCGCCTGCTGAAGCAGCTCGCCCAGCTCTACCCTGCCCCCGACGCAGCGGCGCCCCCGAAGGACACGACGGACACGACGGACACCTCGGTTCCGAAGACGCCTGCCGCCCCTGCCGCACCGCCCCGGGCCCGCGCAGGATCCGCAGGCCGGGCCCCGGCGGATCCGGAGCCTGCCGGGAACGCCGCAGCCGTACCGCGTCCGGCGGACGCCACGACCAGGCCGACGCCGGCGTCGCGCCGCCCCGGCACCAAGAAGGCCGCCCCGGCGAACACCCCGGCGACCGACGCCGACCCGCGGTTCGCGAACGGCCCGCTGCTCGTCGTCGACGCGGACGACAGCTCCCGGGTGACCGGGTACGGCATCGGCGGCCTGGTCCTCGACGTGCCCGCCAAGTCGCTTCCCGCGCTCGTCGAGTGGTCGCTGAAGGAGGCTCAGCTCGGGGCCGGGAGGCTGCACGGCTCCGGCCGGGATGCCGACCCCCTGCTCGTGCTCACCGAGCGCGCGTGCGAGCGGTACGGGCTGCCGGTGGCGCTGTCGGACGCCGAGCGGCTCACCGGACGCCTCCCGGACGGCCACAAGATCCTCAAGCAACTCGACCGGGCCGACTGGCAGTTGACCAAGCGAGGGTTCGGGCCGTGGGCGCGGGTCTACCGCCCCGCCCAGGGCCGCCGGCGCCAGTGCGTGCAGCTGTGCATCCCGTCCTGGGGCGCGCTCGACGCCCGCACCTGGGGCCACGCCGCGCAGCTCGAGCCGGCGGAACTCGCCCGCGTGCTCGGCACCTACGCGGCCCGCGTGATGACACCGTGCGGCTCCACCGCCGTCACCGGCCTGGAACTGATGACCGCGCTCAACCCGCCGACCCGGGCGAGCGAGGCGGACGAGACGGGGAAGCGGCACAAGGAGCACCGGCCCGGTTCGCTGGGCGAGCACCCGATGGACTGCGCCCCGTGCGAGGCCCCGGACGGGCATCCGCTGCTCGCCGGACTGCCCCGCTTCCACCAGCGGGGCCCGGACGAGATGCTGTTCGAGGAGGCGTACGACTGGGCGCGCGAGCTCACCGACGCCGAGTGCATGGGGCGGTACCTGGTCGGCATCGACGTCAATCTCGCCTTCGGCGCCGCCGCCAACGGTGCCGTCGTCGGCCTGGCGACGCCGCCCGTGCACGTCACCGACCCCGTCTTCGACCCGACGCTGCCCGGGTCATGGCTGGTCGACCTCTCCCACGTCGACCTCTCCCGCGTCCTGGTCGGCAAGCAGTGGCGCCGGCTGGAGAGCGCGTTGCTGCCCAGCCCGTTCACACCGACCGGCGAGCGCCCGCAGGGCCCGGCCTGGTACGCGACTCCGACGGTGGCGTACGCCGTGGAGCTCGGCTACGACGTCGCCCCGGTCGAAGCCTGGGTGCGGGAGGACAAGGGCAGGTTCCTGGACGGCTGGTACAAGCGGCTGCGTGACGCGTACGTCGACACCATGGCCGACCTGGGCGTGGGCGAGAAGCTGCGCACCCGCGACTTCCTGGAGGCCATGGACGGCTGCAAGCAGCGCGATCCGGAGATGGCGATCGTCCTCGACGCGGTCAAGTCCACGGTGAAGGGCGGCATCGGCAAACTGCGCGAACGGGCGCGGGGCGGCGGCTGGAAGCCCGGACAGCCCTGGCCGGCCCTCTCCCGCCCGACGTGGCGGCCCGACATCCGCGCCACCGTCATCTCCCGGGCCCGGATCAACATGCACCGCAAGATGCTCAACCTGGCCGCGGCGACCGGCCGGTACCCGGTGGCGGTCCTGTCGGACTGCGCCGTCTACGCCGCCGACGGTCCCGGCCCGCTCCACGTCCTGCCGTACGACGCCGACGACAAGACGGTGCCCGGCAGCTTCCGGCTCGGGGTGTCACCGGGGATGGTCAAGCACGAGGGCACCCAGACCACCCTGTGGGCCGAAGCAGTGCGGGAGAAGTACGGCCAGATCCTCAACCTCGCCCGCTACATCAAGACCGGTGAGGTCACAGCCAAGGACGACGGAGAGTAGGGGAGCGGGCCGATGGACACGGTCGGGGACGGACTCGACGCCGCGCTGCGGAAGGCGTTCACACGCCCGATCCCCAAGAGCGCGGGCGCGCAGATGCGCTACCTGGTCAGACAGCTCAAGGGCACCCGGCCGGTGGCCGAGTTGCTCGGCATCACCCAGCGCACCGTCGAACGGTATGTGAGGGACCAGATCAGAAAACCCCGGCCTGACCTCGCCCGGCGCATGGAACGCGAGGTCACGCAGCGGTGGCAGCCCCAGATCCGGGCCAGGGCCAAGGACACCGCGGCCACCACCGGCGGCATCGTCATCGACACCCGCGCCCGGTTCGGCTACACGGCCGCCCCCGGCTCCACCGACGACGCCCGGCTGCGCCACCTCACCGTCGCGCTGCCCCCGCAGTACGCCGCCCGCCTCTTCGAGACGAAGGAAGCCGGCGGCACGGAACAGCAGCTGCGCGACATCGCGGCCGAGGCACTGGGCGAGGTGTACTTCCGCGACAACGGCCGCCGCGCCCAGGGCCTCGAAGTCGAGTTCACCGACGTGGAGCACCTGGAGTTCGACCTCTGATGGAGGGCGAGGGCCGGCAACCGCCGCGGTTCGAGGTGTAACAAATTGCAGCTCGCGTGACGCAGAAGTAGGCAGAAACAAGCCAGTCCGCGCGAGATGGGAATTTCCTGTGAACCACCCCGACCCGGTTTCCGGATATCAGACATACGACCAGCCCCCGGGGCAGGGCCGCCCCGCGCGCGACCAGGCCACGTCGCGGCGGATAGCCCTCGCCATCTGCACGATCGCCGACGTGGCGGCTGGTCTGCTGGGCCTGTGGATCGTGCTCTACCTGCTCGACGCGAACCAGGCGAATCCCTTCGTCGAGTTCGTTCACGGAATGGCGGACTGGCTGTCCGGATGGGCACAGGACATTTTCACAATGGACACAGAGGGATTGCGCGTTGTCCTCAATTACGGCCTCCCGGCGGTCATCTATTTGCTGATCGGCCACGGAATCGCTGCCCGGCTCAACCGGGCATAAGGGCACTATCCGGGGCCGAACGGCAGAGTGCCCTTCGCGGTGAGCGCCCGGTCCAGCGCCTCGTCGAGGAGGCGTCGTAGCCGGGTGGCGGTGTCCGCGACCGCGGTGGCGAGGAGTGCCGGGCCGGCCAGCGGGACCAGCACACCCCGGGCCGGGCCGTCTGGGTCGCCGAGAAGGACCGGTGGGAGGGCTGCCCGGCCGAGGGACGGGTCGACGACGAGGAGTTGACCGCAGGCCCGGTGCGAGCCCATGACGGCCGGGCCGTCCCAGGCGGGATGGGGGCCGCCGTAGGAGGTGTGCTGGTCGAGAAGCGGACGGTCGCCGCGGAGCACCGTGAGGCGGGTGGTCAGGTCGCCACTGGTCTCACGGGTGCGGCCGAGGATCTGTTCGTCCCTCAGGACCAGGCGGGCCGTGGGAGAGAGGCCGACCGCGCAGGTCTGGCGCAGGCTGCTGCCCGCGGTGCTGATCAGGGGCTGCGGCAGCCAGTGCAGGGTGGCGTCGTCGCCGACGGTCAGGCGGAGGTCGTAGGTGGCGTTGTCGTCGGTGGGGCCCCGCAGCGCGATAGTGGAGGCGGCCGAGGTGATCCGAAGGCAGGCGGACGGACCGACCTCGGCATGGAGGGCGAGCCGGTCGCCGCCGAGGGGACCGCTCATGGCGCCGATGACGTCGACGCGGGCCAGGCCGCCGCGCGGGCGCAGCCGTTGGAGGTGGAACGGGCCGTCGCCGCTGAGCAGCGGCAGGGTGGTGGTGCGGCCGTTGTGCTCGGCCCGCACCCGGGCGGTCGCCACGACGCTGGAGGCGTCCGGGAGGGGCGCGACGTCTTCGGTGAGCGTGCTCATGTCTCCTGCCGGGGCGAGGGCGATCAGGGCGTGGCGGTGGCGGGTTCGGGCCGCGCGGTCCCGTGGTGCCAGACGGTGAGGCGTTCCAGCACCCAGTCGGCGACGGGCCGGACGCCGTCGTCGCCGGTGAGGGACGTGAAGGCGACGGGCAGGTCACCGCGCCGCCGGGCCGCGTCGGAGGCCATGGTGGTGAGGTCGGCGCCGACGTGCGGGGCGAGATCGGTCTTGTTGACGACCAGGAGGTCCGCGGTGGTGATGCCCGGGCCGCCCTTGCGGGGGATGTCGTCGCCGCTGGAGACGTCGATGACGAAGATCTGCGTGTCGACGAGGCCCTTGGAGAAGGTGGCGGTGAGGTTGTCGCCGCCGGACTCGACGAGGATCAGATCCAGGGGCCCGAGGCGGTCCTCGAGGTCTTCCACGGCCTCCAGGTTGGCGGAGATGTCGTCGCGGATCGCGGTGTGCGGGCAGGCTCCGGTCTCCACGGCGGTGATCCGCTCGGGGGGCAGGACGGCCTCGCGGAGCAGGAAGTCGGCGTCCTCGCGGGTGTAGATGTCGTTGGTGACGACGGCGAGGGCGTACCGGTCGCGCAGGGTGCGGCACAGCGCGGCGACCGTGGCGGTCTTGCCGGAGCCGACCGGTCCGCCGAGGCCGATCCTGAGGGCGCGGCGGGTGCCGTCGGGGCGGCGGGCGTCGGCGGAGACGGCGCCGGAGCCGTCGTGGGTGTGGTCGAGGTGCATCGGCGTGGAGCTCCTTCGGGTGGGGCGGGTGGCGGACTCGGCGTCAGGAGGCGAAAAGGCGCATCGGCCAGGCGGCGTGCTGTTCGGCGGTGATGTCGAGCAGAGGTGACGACGCGGCCGGCAGGACACCGGCTCCCTCGCCGGCGACACGGCCCGCGGCGTCGGCCGCCTGGTGGGCCACGGCGTCGACGTCGTCGCAGAGACGGGCCAGCACCGCAGTGGCGTCGAACGGGTCGAGGCCGAGCAGCCGTACGGCAGCGGTGGCGGGGCCCGCGACATGGCCGAAGGCCGCGACATGTGCGGCGTCCGACGCGGTGAGGCCGGCCGCGTGGGCGGCGACCCCCAGGACGACCGGCTGGTGGGCGCCGCCCGGCAGATCACGGGCGAGCCGCTCCAGCGCCTCGCACGGCCAGGCCGCGCGGGCCGCGCGCAGCAACTGCCGGCCCAGCTTGCGGGCCGTGGCCCGCAGCGCCGGGGCAGGTGTACGAGCGTCGGCGGCCTCGTCCAGGACGAGCGGGTCGTGTCCGGCGGCGGCCGCGGCCGCCAGTGCGGCGGCGGTGAGGCCCGCGGTGTGCAGGCGGCCACGGCAGAACGCGTAGAGGGTGGCGGAATCGTGGACGGCACGGGCGGCGACGGCGGCCTCGACGCCACCGGAATGCGCATGGTCCCCGGCCGGGAAACGGCCGCCGGCGAGGACGAGGAGAGCGGTACGGCTCATGGAGGGTGGCCATGCCTTTCGACGGCGTGGCGGGAAGGACGGGACGGGCGACGCAAAGCCAGCCGGGCCGCCCGCCCCGGACTCCCCCTGCCCGGTCAGAGGATGAAGTAGCGCTGGGCCAGGGGAAGTTCGGGCGCGTAGTGCGTGGGAGCGGGCCGCTGCGGGCAGAGTCCCTCGTCGTCCTGCGCCTGCCGCTCCATGTGCCGCCGCAGTTCGGTCAGGCAGGTGTCCTCGATGAACACCTCGTAGGTGTCCGGGTCCACCCGGATGTCCGGGGTCGCGTCGTTGAGGATCATGTTCTTCTTGAACACCTGGCGGGTGTCCTTGATCTGGTACAGGGACTTGTTGATGCCGAGGTCCCGCGCGGTGACCGTGGCCTGCGGGCTCACGAAGTTGACCGAGTTGGCGCCCGGCGCCTTCCCTGTGGCGCCCCACATCGGGCGGGGCAGGACGGGCTGCGGCGTCGGGATGGACGCGTTGGCGTCACCGACCTGCGCGTAGGCGATCTGCCCGCCCTTGAGGACGAGGTGCGGCTTCACGCCGAAGAACTTCGGCTCCCACAGCACCAGGTCCGCCAGCTTGCCGGTCTCCACGGAACCGATCAGGTCGTCCGCGCCGTGGGCGATGGCCGGGTTGATCGTGTACTTGGCGACGTAGCGGCGGGCGCGGAAGTTGTCCGCCTCGCGCCCCTGCTGCTCCTGCTCCGCGGCGCTGCCTTCCCGCAGCCGGCCGTAGCGGGTCTTCATCACGTGGGCGGTCTGCCAGGTGCGCATGATCATCTCGCCGATGCGGCCCATGGCCTGCGCGTCGGACGACATGATCGAGATGGCCCCCATGTCGTGCAGCAGGTCCTCGGCCGCCATCGTCGAGGGCCGCACCCGGGACTCGGCGAAGGCCCGGTCGGCGTCCAGCTCCGGGTTGAGGTGGTGGCAGACCATCATCATGTCGATGTGCTCCTTGACGGTGTTCACCGTCAACGGGCGCGTCGGGTTGGTGGACGCGGGCAGGACGTTCTCCTCCCCGCACAGGGTGATCATGTCGGGGGCGTGCCCGCCACCGGCGCCCTCGATGTGGAAGATGTGCAGCGGACGGCCCTTGAAGGCGGCCTTGGTGCTCTCCACGAAGCCCGCCTCGTTCAGCGAGTCGGCGTGCAGGGCGAGTTGCACACTGTTGGTGACGAGCTCGTCGTCCGTCCGGTCGTCGTCCTGCGGGCTGTTCCTGCCCTCGCACACCTTCAGGCAGGTGTCGATGACCGCGGGGGTGGCGCCCCAGTCCTCGTGGATCTTGAAGCCGATGACGCCTGCCCTCACCTGGTCGAGCATCGACTCGCGGGACATGGTGCTGCCCTTGCCCAGCACCCCGATGTTGACCGGGAACTCGTCGAGCGCCTTGAAGAGGCGCTCGACGTGCCACTTGCCCGGGGTGACCGTCGTCGCCGTGGACCCCTCGGCCGGGCCGGTGCCCCCGCCGATCAGGGTCGTCACACCGGACGCGAGGGCCTCGCTGATCTGCTCCGGGCAGAGGAAATGAACGTGGGTGTCCACCCCGCCCGCCGTCAGGATGCGGCCCTTCCCGGAGATCACCTCGGTCTCCGGGCCGATGACGAAGTCCGTCGGCCCGTCCGTCCGGCCCTCGTGGATCCTGGCCATGGTCTCCGGGTTGTACGCCTTGCCGAGGGCGCGGATCCTGCCGTCGCGGATCGCGACGTCCGCCTTGACCACGCCCCAGTGGTCCAGGACGACCGCGCCGGTGATCACGGTGTCCGGGGGGCCGTCCTCACCGTCACCGCGGGGCGTCGCCGACTGTCCCATGGACTCACGGATCACCTTGCCGCCGCCGAAGACGACCTCGTGTCCGCTCCTGCTCGCCAGCGGGCTGACCCTGCCGTTGTCCTCGCCCCGGCCGCTGTCGCCGTCCCCGGGCGCGGGAACGGGCGGCGGGTCCGCCGGGGCCTTGCCGAGACCGCCCGACCAGTCGTCGGTGACCTTGATGCGCAGCGCGGTGTCCGCCAGGCGGATCTCGTCCCCCGTCGTCGGGCCGAACAGATCGACGTAGACCTCGCGCTCGGTCGTCCGGGTGTTCGTCCGCTCAGCCACGGTCATCGACTCCCTCACCGTCGTCCGGGGCCTGGTCCCGGAGCACCCCGCCGACCAGCCCGCGCAGTCCGAGCACCTTCCGCTCGCCCTCGATGGGCACCAGCTCCACCGGGCGGCGGTCGCCCGGCTCGAACCGTTCGGACGTGCCCGCCGCGACGTTGAGCCGCTTGCCGTAGGCCTGCGCCCGTTCGAACTCGAGACCCGCGTTGGCCTCGTAGAAGTGGTAGTGCGACCCGACCTGCACCGGCCGGTCGGTCGGGTTGTGCACCTCGACCTCGGTGACGTCCAGCCCCGGGTTGAGGGGCACTGCCTCGTCGACGAAGTCGACCTTCCCGGGGTGGAGTTCGATCTCCTCGCGCGGCTCGTCGAACGGGTCGTGGATCGTCACCAGCTTGGTGCCGTCCGGGAACGTCGTCTCGACCTGCACGTTGTCGATCATCTCGGGGACACCGGCCATGACGTCGTCCCGCGTCAGAAGCCCCCGCCCCGAGTCCATGATCTCGCCGACGCTCCGGCCGATCCGCGCCTGGTCGTAGACGTGGGCCGTGAGCAGCGCCACCGTCTCCGGGTAGTTCAGCCTGATCCCTTGCTGTCTGCGCTGACGCGCCAGGCCGGCCGCCACATGGACCAACAGGCGCTCCTGCTCATGGGGAGTGAAATGCATCGTGCCCTTCCCTGCTCCAGAGACCAACGTCCGCCGACGGCGCGGGCACGCCGGGCCCACCGAGGCCGGAGATCCGGGCCACGCTGCGCCACGTCCGATCGTGCTGGCCCGGGGCGGGCGCGTCGACGCGGCGGTTCGCTTTCCGTTCGGACGGGCGGCGGAGCGAACATGTCGGCGAGGGAGGAGGGAATCGCACTTCGGATCGCGAATCGGTGACTTCGGGCCAACGGGGTCCGCCGCCCTCGGGGGCGCGGCAGGGGGAAGGTTTCTGCGCAGGGGTGGTGGGACCCCACACCCTGGAGGCGCACGCCCGGCCCGGCAGGAGCCGCCCCGGCACCAGGCACACGAGCGCTCGACCCCTGCCAATTCCCGTTCATGAAACGGCATTTGTGCCACCTTCCGATACCGGCAATGGCCGGTTCGGTTCATGACACGGGCGTGGGGCGTCGCCTCGGCCCCCGGTGCCGAGGCGACAGCCCGCCCCGCCCGGCACCGGGGGAGCCGTGTCACTCCTCGTCGCGCAGCCGGGCCGCCAACGAGGTCAGCGGCTCGGTCTCGTCCGTGTGGCCCAGGGGAGTGAGACGGGAGACCGCCGCGTCGAGGCGAGCGAGGGCGGGGGCCGGGCGCTCCAGGTAGAGGCCCTCCACCACGGCCGCGAGACGGACGCACTCGGCCCACTCCGCGGCGTGGTCCTGCTCCGCTCCCGGCTCGCCGAGCAGGGCGAGGGCCTTGTCCAGGGCGGCCAGGGCGTCCTCGTACTCCCCGGTGTAGGCGTTGACCCGCCCGTGCTCGTAGGCCAGGGCGGTGTCCAGGGAACGGCCGCGGGCCTCGTACCCGGCGGCACGGGCCTCGTCCGCGACGCGGCCGGCGTCGGCGAGGAACGCGAGCGCGCCGGCCAGGCCGTCGGGGCCCTGCTGCTGGCCCTGGAGCCGGGCGAGTTCGCGCAGGCAGTTGCTGAGCTGCTCGTAACGCGGATCCCGGGCGTGGGCGGCGAGTGCCTGCTGAGCCGCTTCGCGGGCCCGGCCGAACTCGCCGGACTCGCCGAGGAGTACGGCGGTCTCCGCGGCGATGACGGCGTGGCTCCCCGGGTCGTCGTCCCAGCCGGCCGACTCGGCCGCGAGGGCGACGAACTCCGCGGTGGCGGCCTTGAGGTCGTCTCCCGCGTGCAGCGCGCGGGCGCGGGTCAGGCGCAACTGCGCGACGAGCCGGTCGTCCAGTTCTCCGGCGGCGACGTCCGGTTCGGCCAGCAGGGAGTCGAGCAGAGCGATGCAGTCCTCGACGCGGCCCAGGTCGAGGCTGAGCTGCGCCGCGTTGCTGTAGGTGCAGAACGCGTCCGTCCGGCTGCCGCGGCGAAGCTCCACCTCCGCGGAGCGCGTCAGATGCCGCAGTGCCTCGTCGGGGCGGCCCAGGTGCATGCAGGCCTCGGCCAGATCACCGTGGAGGCGGCTGGTGTCGACCGTGTCGGCCGGCCATTCGGCGGCCAGTCGCAGCCCCTCGGTCAGGTCCGCGTGCGCGGCCTGCGCGTCCCGGAGGACGAGCTGGAGCCGGCCCCGCAGTCCGAGCGTGCGGGGCAGGTGCCAGGCGGGGCCGTGCGCCCTCAGCCGGTCGAGGAGGGCGTCGATCTCCGTGACCGCGGCGGGCAGGTCGCCGGAGATGGCGTGCGTAGTGGCCCGCAGCAGCAGGGCGGCGGAGATCTGCCCGACGACGTCGTGCCGGGCGGCGAACGCGTGCAGCAGGTCCACCTCGGCGAGCGCCGACGCGACGTGTTCCTCGCTCCTCGACGCCTGGAGCCGCAGACCGAGCGCGGTCGCCCGCAGCCGCAGCAGGCGGGCCTCCCGGTGCGGGGCGAGGCCGGGCGTCTCCTCGTGCAGGCGGACCATGGACGCGTGAGCGGCGGTCAGCGCGGCGACCGTCGCCTCGGTCGCGTCGTCGCCCTGAGCCGGGATCTCGGCGGAGGTGAGCAGGGCACTGCCGCGGGCGACCGCCGCGTGCCCCGGCAGCCCGGCGTCGGCGTACAGGCCCGCGGCCTCTTCGTAGAGACCGGCGGCGACGGCGAACTCGTCCTTGTCGCTCGCCCGGCTCGCCTCGTCGGCCAGCAGGTCCGCGCGCAGTTGTACGAGCGGGCCCACGGCCGGGTCGTCGGGGTGCGTGTAGTCGCGGGCGGCGACGAGCGTCCGCAGCCGCGCCCAGCAGGCGTGTGCGTCCGGATGCCCCTGCTCCTCCGCCTTCCTTGCGTGGAGGATGAGTTCCGCCAGATCGTCGGGGACGGCGGCGGTGGTACGTCCGGCGGTCGTGGTGACGGCGGCGACGGGGGCGGCGGCCGGGGCCACGTCGTCGAGGCCGCGGGTGCGCAGCGTCAGTTCCAGCGCGTCCACGAGCGGGGCACGGTCGAGGCGGGCCCTGCGGCGGTCGGTGTGGGCCGTGGTGCCGTTGCGGGCGTCGAAGCGGGCGGCGAGGTCGTCGGCACGGCCGCGCACCTCGGCGCGCAGGCCTGCCACCGTCCAGGTGCGGCCCGCGTATCCGGCGGCAGGCAGTTCGCCGTGGCCGAGGTGCTCGACGCGCTGGAGGAGGACCTCCACGCCGGTGAGGAAGCCGAGCAGGTCCAGCGGCGAGTCGACCTCCTCGAACAGATTCCGGTTCTCGGAGAGCAGTTCCAGGCCGCGGGCCTCGTTGCCGGTCAGCGCGCAGAACTCCAGGTGCCGGCCGACCTCCTGTGCCATCGAGGGGTTGCGGCGGCAGCCGCGGTAGCCGGCGAGGTGCAGTTCGCGGGCCCGGTCGGTGCGGCCGGTGCGCAGCAGCGGCAGCAGGGCGTACGACACGGAGCGGGCCGGCTCCTCCTGGCAGGACTCCTTCCCGGCCAGGACGGGCTCCCAGACGCGCAGCGCCCGCTCGTCGTCCCCGGCCGTCAGGTGGTACAGGGCGCGCTCGCAGGTCTCACAGGCCTCGCAGTCGCTGAGCCGGGTGCGGGTGCGGGCCGCCCACAGTTCGTAGGCGGGGGTGGTGTCCTCGCCGACGTGGGCGGCGAGCTGGTACGCCTGTCCGTAGTAGGGCTGCAGGCCGAGGCCGGCCTTCTCGTACCGGTCGCGCATCTCGGTGAGCCACTGGCGCAGGCTGGACAGGGGTATCTCGGGCAGCTGGCGCAGGGCGTGGGCCACCCACTTGAACCGCCAGAACAGCATGTGGCGCAGGCGCTCGTCGAAGACGTCGGGCTGCTCGTCGAAGAGGGTGAGCAGACGGGCGAAGACCACGGGCGACTTGCGGGGCTCGGAGCCGTAGGTGTACGCCTCCTGGAGTTCGAGGAGCGCGTGGATGAGCGGGACGGGCTCGGCGAACTGCTCGGCGGCGTCCACGAGTTCCTCGGCGGTGACGGTGCGGGTGCGGCCGTAGGGGCGCCGGTCGTTCTCCCGGAGCGCCTCGTACAGCTCGTCGGTGCTCTGGGGATGGGGTGCGGTGGGCATCGTCAGCTGTCCTTGCGGAGGGCGTGGGCGAGGAGGTCGAGGAAGGAGCGGTTGATGAGGCTCGATTCGGCCGGCCTGAGCGGGCGCCGGGACAGCATCGCCGCCTGCCCGTAGAGGGCTTCGGCGCTGGTGCGGGCCAGCTCGGGCTCGTCGATGGTGACGGCGGTGCGGACCAGCGGGTTGAGCTGGTTGAGGATCAGCTGGGCCCGCGGGGCCTCCTGGCGCAGGGCGCCCAGGATGTCGCCCCACAGGCCGCCCTCCTGCTCACGGGCGAGCTGAGAGCGGGTGCGCTCGTGCCGGGCCTCACGGCTGTCGACGAGCAGGGCGGGGGCCGAGGCGGGCTGGAAGGTGCGCAGCGCGACGTCGCAGTCGAACACGGCGAGGGCGTCCCGGGCCTGGGCGAGGTAGGCCGCGGCGGCGAGTTCCGTCTCCCGGTCGACGGGGTCGAGGTGGGCGGTGAGGGTCGCCGGGTCGAGGTCGGCGACACTGGCCTCGGGCCTGATCTCGGGCAGCCGGTGGACCAGTTCACGGTCGTAGGTGTAGCCGCCGTTGACGACGCCGAGCCCGGCGGCCGAGGCGATCGCGGCGACCTGCCGGAACTCCTCCACGGTCGACGTCACGAGGACGGTGGGATGGGTGCGGGCGAACTCGTCGAGGGTGGTGTGGCCGTCGGTGGTCTCGAACGGCAGCCAGGGCAGCAGCATCCGCAGGATCTCGTCGTCGTGCACGGCCAGCGACTTCACGGCCAGGTGATGGGCCTGGAGGAAGCGCCCGAGGAGGTCCGGGTCGCTGGCGGCGGCCCGGGCGATCCAGGCACGCAGCCGCTCGGCCAGGGCGTCGCGGACGGCGGCGAGCGTGTCGTCCTCGTACAGGGACTCGCGGGACGCCGTTGGGCGCAGGCTCTCGGCGTCGACGACGCAGCGGACGAAGAACGCCCAGTCGGGCAGCACGCACGCGATGCCCTTCAGGCCCACCGCCGGCAGGTCCAGCTCGATGGTGTCCAGCGGCGTGAACCCGAAGACCTCCTCGCCGTACGCGGCCAGCGCCCGGGAACGGGCTCCCGGCGTGGGGTACGTACGCGTCCAGGGGGCG
>NZ_MUKA01000043.1 GCF_002150735.1 Streptomyces africanus | reverse complement strand
GCCCGGCCGGCCTCGCCGCGGCGGCAGCCGCCGCCCGCTCAGGTGCCCGCGTCATCCTCGCCGACGACCAGCCCGAACCCGGCGGCAGCCTCCTCGGCACCGGCGAGCACCTCGACTGGGTGGACGAGACGACCGCCCGACTCGACGAGGCCCCCGACGTCCACGTCCTGCGTCGCACCACCGTCTTCGGCTACTACGACGACAACCACCTCCTCGCCGTGGAGCGCCGCACCAACCACCTGGGCGCCCAGGCCCCGGCCCGGGTCTCCCGCGAACGCGTCTGGCGTATCCGCGCCCGCCGGGTCGTCCTCGCCACCGGCGCGCACGAGCGCTCGCTGGCCTTCGCGGACAACGACCGCCCCGGCGTGATGCTGGCCGCCTCGGCCCGCGCCTACCTGAACAAGTACGGAGTCCTGCCCGGCCGCCACGCGGTCGTCTTCACCACCAACGACAGCGCCTATGCGGCAGCACTGGACCTCGCCGCGGCGGGCGTGACCGTCGAGGCCGTCGTCGACACCCGCGCCGAGCCGGGGGAGTGGGCGGAGCGCGCCCGGCAGGCCGGCATCGAGGTGCTGGCGGGCCACGCCGTCACCGGCACGGAAGGCGCCGCCCGTCTCACGGCCGTGACCGTCGCCCCGTACGGACAGACAAACGGAGAGACAACAGGCCGACGGGAGTTCGCCGCCGACCTGCTCCTGGTCTCCGGCGGCTGGAACCCGGTCGCGCACCTGTTCAGCCAGGCGGGAGGCAAACTCCGCCACGACGAGGAACTCGGCACCTTCGTCCCCGACACCTGCCGCCAGGCGGTCGAGGTCGCGGGCGGCGCGAGCGGCGTCTTCGACCTGGCGCGCGTTCTCGCCCAAGGGGCTGCCGCGGGCGCCCGTGCGATCGAGGCCGAGGGCTACACCCCGGAAGCGGTCCACCCGCCACGGGTGGCCACCATGCCGCAGACACCGCCCATGCCGGTCTTCACCGTCCCGGGCAGGGAAGGCGCCCCGCGCTTCGTCGATCTGCAGCGCGACGTCACCGTCGACGACCTGGCCCGGGCGACCGGTGCCGGTCTGCGCTCCGTCGAGCACACCAAGCGCTACACCACGGCCGGCACGGCGAACGACCAGGGCAAGACCTCCGGTGTCCTGGCCGGCGGCGTCGTCGCGGAACTGCTCGGCGTGGACGTCTCCGCGCTCGGCACCACCACCTTCCGGCCGCCGTACACCCCGGTCTCCTTCGCCGCTCTCGCCGGCCGGCACCGCGGTGCCCTGCACGACCCGATCCGCACCACCGCCCTGCACGCGTGGCACGTCGCGCACGGCGCCCTGTTCGAGAACGTCGGCCAGTGGAAGCGCCCCTGGTACTACCCGCAGGACGGCGAGGACATGGAGACGGCCGTACTGCGCGAATGCGCCGCCGCCCGCGAGGGCGTCGCCTTCATGGACGCCTCCACCCTCGGCAAGATCGACGTCCAGGGCCCGGACGCCGGGGTCTTCCTCGACCTGCTCTACACCAACATGATGAGCACCCTGAAGGTCGGCATGATCCGCTACGGCGTGATGTGCCGCCCGGACGGGATGGTCTTCGACGACGGCACGGTGATCCGCCTCGACCAGGACCGCTACCTGGTCACCACCACGACGGGCAACGCCGCCGCCGTGCTGGACTGGATGGAGGAGTGGCTCCAGACGGAGTGGCCCGAACTGCGCGTCCACTGCACGTCGGTGACCGAGCAGTGGGCCACCGTCGCCCTGGTCGGCCCGCGCTCCCGCGAGGTCCTGGGCACGCTCGCCCCCCGACTCGCCGTCGCGGCCGAGGACTTCCCGTTCATGGCGTGGCGCGAGACGACGGTCGCCGGTATCGACGCCCGGGTGTGCCGGATCAGCTTCTCCGGCGAACTCGCCTATGAGATCAACGTGTCACCGTGGGAGGCCCTCGCCCTGTGGGAGGCGCTGTACGAGGCCGGCGCCCCGTACGGCATCACCCCCTACGGCACGGAGACCATGCACGTCCTGCGCGCGGAGAAGGGCTATCCGATCGTCGGCCAGGACACCGACGGCACCGTGACGCCGCAGGACCTCGGCATGAGCTGGGCGGTGTCCAAGAAGAAGAAGGACTTCATCGGCAAACGTTCCTTCGCCCGGGCCGACACCGCCCGCCCCGACCGCAAGCACCTGGTCGGGCTGCTTCCGGAGGACCCGGGCACGTTCCTCCCCGAGGGCACGCACCTGGTCGCCGGCAGTGTGCTGCCCGCGCCGCCCGTCCCGATGCTCGGTCACGTCACGTCCAGTTACCGCAGCGCGGCCCTCGGCCGGACCTTCGCCCTCGCGCTCGTCAAGGGCGGCCGGGACCGCATCGGTGAGCGCCTCTACGCCCCCGTGGGCGACCGGCTGGTCCCGGTGACCGTCGCGAGTCCCGTCCTCTACGACCCCGAGGGAGCCCGCCGCGATGGCTGACACCGCCGTTACCAACCCGCTTCGCAGCCCCCTGTCGCATGCCGCCGGCCGGCTGGCCGCCGCGACCCGCGCCTCCGGGGGCGCGATCCGGCTGGCGGAACTGCCCTTCCTGACCCAGATCGATGTGCGCCTCGACCCCAAGGGAGCGGCGGCGGACGCCGTGGGGCTGGCGCTGGGCCTCCCACTCCCCGTCGACCCCGGCACCGTCGTCCGCGCAGGGGAGCTGACCGCGCTGTGGCTCGGCCCCGACGAGTGGCTCGTGGTGGGACCACCGGGCGGTCGGCACGACCTGGAGAGCCGGATCCGTGAGGCCGCGGGCGACGAGCCCGTGTCCGTCATCGATGTGTCGGCTCAACGCACCACGCTCCTCATCACCGGTCCCCGGGCCCGCGACCTGCTGGCCCACGGCTGCTCGCTCGATCTTCACCCGCGGGTCTTCGGCCCGGGGCGCTGTGCCCAGACGAACCTGGGCCGCACCCAGGTCGTCCTGGTCGCCCGTGACGACCCCAGGGCCGGGTTCTGGGTGCTGGTCCGTTCGTCCTTCGCCGGCTACCTGACGGACTGGCTGCTGGACGCGGCCGTGGAGTGGACGGGCTGACGCGGGCAGCGTGAAGCGGCGGTCGGTGATCCGGAGTCCGGATCACCGACCGCCGCTTGTCATGAGGTGCCTGTTCCTGCTTGTCGTGAACCTCAGCCCGTATGACCGAGTCGGCGGCTCAGCTCGTCCGCTCCCGCGACCAGCAGCGGCGCGAGTTCGTGCATCCGCTCCAGGGTGAGCCGGAAGGCCGGCCCCGACGCGCTGAGGGCGGCGACGACCTCGCCGTCCGCCGAACGCACGGGGACGGACAGGGCGTTGAGGCCCACCTCGTATTCCTCCAGCGTGATGGCATAGCCCTGCTCACGGGCTTCGGCCAGGTCCGCCTCCAGTTTCTTCCTGGAGGTCACCGTGCGCGGCGTCAGACGGGGGAGACCGGCCTCGGCGAGGAGCTCGTCGCGTTCCTCGCGGGTGAGGTGGGCCAGCAGGACCTTGCCGCTCGACGTGCAGTGCAGCGGCGTCAGCCGTCCCACCCAGTTCTGCGCGGCGATGGCCGACGAGCCGCGCACCTGGTAGAGGTTGATCGCGTGGTGGGACTCGAGCACGGCGATGTTCATCGTCTCGCCCACATCGTCGACGAGACGCTCACAGATCCCGCGCCCGTGTCTGGTGACGGCGATACGGCCCGTCACGGCGCCCGCCAGGCGCACGACGCCGAAGCCGAGACGGTACTTTCCCCGTTCGCTCTCCTGCTCGACCATCCCGTGCGCTTCCAGCGCGCCGAGCAGACGGAAGGCGGTGGACTTGTGGACGTCGATCGCCGCGGCCACTTCACTCACGCCCGCCTCTCCGTGCTGGGCGAGAATCTCCAGCACGGCGACGGCACGGTCAACGGATTGCACTCCGCCACTGGGAGCGCCTGCGGTCTCAGCGCCGAGGTTGCTCATGGCGAAACTCTAGGTGCATTGGGCAACAAGTGTGAGGGGGTGGGTGTCACTTTCCTCAGCGGATTCCTCAACGGAAGACGACCGTACGGTTGCCGTTGACCATGACGCGGCTCTGAGTGTGCCATTCCACCGCCCGCGCCAGGACCTGCGCCTCGACGTCGCGCCCCAGGGCCACCATACTGTCGGGCCCCTGCGAGTGGTTCACGCGGATGACGTCCTGCTCGATGATGGGGCCCTCGTCGAGGTCCGGGGTGACGTAGTGGGCCGTCGCTCCGACGAGCTTGACGCCGCGTTCGTACGCCTGGACATAGGGGCGGGCGCCCTTGAAGCTCGGCAGGAACGAGTGGTGGATGTTGATCGCCCGGCCTTCGAGCTGCTTGCACAGGTCGTTCGACAGGATCTGCATGTAGCGGGCGAGGACCACCAGGTCGATGTCCAGCTCGTCGACGAGTTCCATCAGCCGCGCCTCCGCCTCGGGCTTCGTCTCCCGGGTGACGGGCACGTGGTGGAAGGGGATTCCGTAGCTCTCGGCGAGCGGCTCGAAGTCCCGGTGGTTGGAGACGATCGCCGGCACCTCGATGTTCAGCGCGCCGGTCCGCCGGCGGAAGAGCAGGTCGTTCAGGCAGTGCCCGAACTTCGACACCATGATCAGCGTGCGCGTCGGCGTCGACGCCTCGTACAGCTGCCAGGAGATCCGGTACGCCTCCGCCACCTGGGCGAAGCCGGACTTGAGGCCCTCCAGCGACATGCCCGGGTCCGAGACGTCGAAGTGCACCCGCATGAAGAAGCGGTCCTGCAGCCGGTCGTCGAACTGCTGGCTCTCCTGGATGTTCCCGGAGTGCCGGACCAGGAAGCCGGTGACGGCGTGGACGAGGCCCGAGCGGTCGGGGCACGACAGCGTGAGGACGAACTCGCGGCCGGCTGTGGGTCCGGCTGTGGGTCCATGAGACACGGAGCCCTCCCAGAGGAAGTGCGTAATACGCAACGAGCTGACTGATACGCAACATGGTCCTGGCTGTGACGGTCTGCGGTCAAGGGCTTGACACCGCTTCGGGCGGACTGCACCGTGAGTTGCGTAGCAAGAAGCTCGTTGCACATGAGGCAACCGCTCGCCCGCCGAGGCGTTTCACTCCGAGGTGAACCATGACTACGACCGGCCTGCCGGAGAGCCTGATCGCGACCCTCCCCGGTGACCACTACACGGACCCGGAGATCTTCCGCCTGGAGCAGGAACACATCTTTGAATCCATGTGGTTCTGCGCGGCACGCGCGTCGGAGCTGGCGAGGCCGGGCGCTTTCCGGACCGTGGACGTCGGGCGGGAGAGCATCCTGCTGACCCGGTCGCGGGACGGCTCCGTCCGGGCCTTCTTCAACGTGTGCCGGCACCGGGGCGCGAGGCTGTGCACGCAGGAGTCCGGCGAGGTGAAGAGGGCCTTCCAGTGCCCGTATCACGCCTGGACGTACGGCCTCGACGGCAAACTCGTCGCGGCCCCGAACCTGACGAGGATGCCGGACGTCGGCCGCACGGAGTACGGCCTGGCGAGCGTGGCGGTACGCGAGTGGCTCGGCTACGTGTGGGTGTGCCTGGCCGAGAACCCGCCCTCGTTCGAGCAGTCGGTGATCGCGGACGTGGTCGCGCGCCTGGGCGACGTGGAGTCCGTCGAGCGGTACGACGTCGAGAGCCTGGAGGTCGGCCGGCGGATCGTCTACGACGTCAAGGCCAACTGGAAGCTCATCATCGAGAACTTCATGGAGTGCTACCACTGCGCGACCATCCACCCCGAGCTGACCGAGGTCCTCCCGGAGTTCGCCGACGGCTACGCGGCGCAGTACTACGTGGGCCACGGCGCCGAGTTCGGCTCGGACGTGCAGGGCTTCACCGTGGACGGCTCGCAGGGCCTGGACCGTATCCCCACGGTCTCCGAGGAGCAGGACCGCCGGTACTACGCGATCACGGTGCGCCCGCAGGTGTTCATCAACCTGGTCCCCGACCACGTGATCTTCCACCGGATGTTCCCGGTGGCGGTCGACCGCACGATCGTGGAGTGCGACTGGCTGTACCTGAAGGGCGTGGTGGCGAGCGGCCGGGACGTCAGCCGGTCGGTCGAGCTGTTCGACCGCGTCAACCGGCAGGACTTCGACGCCTGTGAGCGCTGCCAGCCCGCGATGAGCTCCCGGCTGTACGCCAAGGGCGGCGTCCTGGTGCCCAGCGAGCACCACATCGGCGAGTTCCACGACTGGGTGCAGGGCGCACTGTCGGGGTAGCCGGCCTGGCGCGTGACGCCGGTGCGCCCGCTGTCAGGGAGCCGTGCCGAGATCCACGGCCAGGTCCTCGGTCTCCGTCCAGAAGCTGTCGTCGGCATCCTGGAGCCGGCCGGCGGCGTGTTGCATATGGCGGCGTGCGGCGGCCCGTGCCGCTTCGGGGTCGCCTGCCTCGATGGCGGCGAGGATGGCGTGGTGCTCGTCCCGGACCGCTTCGAGGAAGTCGTTGCGGCGTGCCTCGTTCGCGCGCGTGACGCGGATGCCGCTGCGCGACACGTCGCCCAGGTACCGCACCGTCGAGACCATCACGGCGTTGCCGGTCGACTCGGCGATGGACCGGTGGAAGGCGAGGTCCTCGTCCACGCCGTCGCCGCCGGCCGCGACCGCCGAGTCGATGGTGTCCAGTGCCTGGCGCATCCGCGCGAGGTCGTGCGGTGTGGCCCGGGTGGCGGCGAGGCCGGCCGCCTCGCCCTCCATGGCCCTGCGTACCTCCACGATCTGCAGCACCTTCGCCTTGGTGTCGGCGGCGTCGAGGTCGAGCGGGCGGGTGCGCCGCGGCAGGACGAACACGCCGATGCCCTGCCGCGGTTCGATCAGCCCGGCGTTGCGGAGCCTCGACAGGGCCTCGCGCACCACGGTGCGGCTGACGCCCAGCTGCTTGACCAGCTCCACCTCGGTCGGCAGCCGGTCACCCTCGGCGAGCCGCCCCGACTCGATCTCCTCGGAGAGCGTCGCGGCGACCTGGTCGGCGAGCCGGACAGGACCGGGCACCTTGGAAAACATGGTTTTCAGTCTATAGACCCTCGCCCGGCTGCCCCGCCGTGAGCGGCCCGTCGACCAGGACCGCGTCACGGTGGTCGGCGGCGTAGTCCCGTACCACCGCTGCGAAGTCCGGATCGGGCTGGAGCCCGAGTGCCGCGGCACGCGTGGTGTCGAAGACCGAAGGCCACGAACCCACGATGGCCTCGACCTCAGGGTCGGGCGCGATCGTCACCAGGTCGGCCACGGCGTCACCGGCCAGCTGCCGCAGCGTGGACAGCATCTCGGCGACCGAGACCGTGAGCCCCGGAAGGTTGACCGGCAGCCCGCCCTCCAACCGGCCCCTCCCGGAACCGCGCTCGGCTGCCGCGATGCGGAGGATCCCCTCGACCGTGCGCCGGGGTGACGCCAGGACCACTCGCAGGCCGGGACGCACCGGGCAGATCGCGGGGAGCCCCGCGAGCGGCTCGCGGATGATGCCGGACAGGAAGCCGGAGGCGGCCGCGTTCGGCTTGCCGGGCCGCACCGACACGGTCATCAGGCGGGCCACGCGTCCGTCGAGGAAGCCCCGGCGGGTGTAGTCCGCGACAAGCTGCTCGCAGACGAGTTTCTGGATGCCGTAGCTGGAGCGGGGCGTGGGCAGGGTCGACTCGCTGACCACCGGCGGCAGCGGCAGCGCCGGGTCGGAGCCGTAGACCGCCACGCTGCTGGCGAACACCAGGCGTGGTGGGGGCCCGCCGGCGGCCGACTGAGCCCGGGCGGCTTCGAGGAGCGCGCGGGTGGTGTCCAGGTTGGCGCTCATGCCCAGGTCGAAGTCGGCCTCGCACTCGGCCGAGACGGCGGCGGCGAGGTGGATCAGCACGTCCACCGGCTCGGCGAACACGTCGTCGAGGCACTCGGCGAGGTCGCCCCGCACCGTCTCCACGAGTGGGTCGGCCGTCTCCGGAGCACCGGGCGGCACGATCCGGTCGGCGAGCACCAGCCGGTCGATCGGCGCACCGCGGAAGGTCCGCGTCCGGAGCAGGGTGCCGGTGACCTGTCGTCCGAGGAAGCCGAAGCCACCCGTGATGACGATCCTCATGCGGTGTCTCCTCGGTAGTCGTTCATCGGTGGTCGTCCAGCCAGCCGAGGCCTTCGCTCGTGCCGGCGAGGGGGACGTACTCGCAGCCGATCCACCCGTCGAAGCCCAGGTCGTCGACAACGCGGAACAGGTGGCTGACGTCGAGCTCGCCCTGGTCGGGCTCGTGCCGGTCGGGCACGCCCGCGATCTGCAGATGACCGACCCGGCCGGTCGGCAGGTCGCGGCGCAGGGTGGTGGTGAGGTCGCCTTCGACGATCTGGCAGTGGTAGAGGTCGAGTTGCACCTTGAGGTTCGGGGCGCCCACCTCCCGCACGACCGCGTGCGCCTCCGCCTGCCGGGACAGGAAGTAGCCCGGCATGTCACGGCCGTTGATCGGCTCGATCAGGATGTCGACGCCCAGCGCGGCGGCTCGCCCGGCGGCCCAGCCGAGGTTGGCCAGGTAGGTGGCGCGGTGCTCGGCCCGTTCCTTCGGCGTGGCGCCGGACGGCAGGAGGCCGGCCATCACGTGCAGCCGCGGGCAGTCCAGCGCGGCGGCGTACTCCAGAGCCCGGTCGATGCCGGAGCGGAGCTCCGCCTCGCGGCCGGGCAGCGCCGCGATCCCGCGTTCTCCGGACTCCCACGCCCCGGGAGGGGCGTTGAACAGCACCTGCCTCAGGCCGTGGTCGTCGAGCCGGCGGCGCAGCTCCGTGGCGTCGTAGGCGTAGGGGAAGAGGTATTCGACGGCGGTGAAGCCGTCCGCCGAGGCCGCGGCGAAGCGGTCGGGGAAATCGTGCTCGGTGTACATCAGGGACAGGTTCGCTGCGAACCTCGGCATGCTGGCTCCTGTCTGGGGACCGGGAGGCCCGGTCAGCGGTTGACGACGTGTTTGTCGGTGGTGAGCACCGCGGCGGCGCCGACGACGAGGCTGAGCGCCAGGACGTACATCGGGAGTGACGTCGAGCCGGTGGCGTCCTTCAGTGCGCCGATCATGTAGGGACTGACGAAGCCGGCGAGGTTGCCGACCGAGTTGATCGCGGCGAGGCCGACCGCGGCGGCGGTGCCGCCGAGGAACGCGGTGGGCAGGGACCAGAACAGCGGCGCGCAGGTCAGCACGCCCGCCGCGGCGATGGACAGCGCGGCCAGGGACAGTGCGGTCGAACCGGCCCAGCCCGCCGCCAGCGAGAAGCCGACCGCGCCCATGAGACTGGGCACCACCAGATGCCAGCGGCGCTCACGGCGCTTGTCCGCCGACCGCCCGAGCAGGTTCATCGTGACGAGCGCGGCCAGGAACGGCACCGCGCTGAGCATGCCGATCGCGAGGTTGCCCTCGATACCGGTGGACTCGATGAACGTGGGCATCCAGAAGGTCAGGGCGTACTGGCCCATCACGAAGCAGAAGTAGATGAGGCACATCAGCCACACCTTGGGCTCGCGGAAGGCGTCCCAGACCCGGCCGTGCACGGTCTGGTGCGCGGCGTCCTCGGCGATCGCCCGCTCGACGACGGCCTTCTCCTCGTCGGTGAGCCACTTCGCGGCGCGCACGCTGTTGTCCAGATAGAACAGCGTGGCCACACCGATGAGGAGCGCCGGAATCGCCTCCAGCAGGAACATCCACTGCCAGCCCTCCCAGCCGTTCACGCCCTGGAACCGGTCCATGATCCAGCCGGAGAGCGGGTTGCCGAAGATGCCGGCCACCGGGATGGCGGACATGAAGAGCGCGATCACCCGGGCCCGGCGGTGGGAGGGGAACCAGTAGGTGCAGTACAGGATCACCCCCGGATAGAACCCCGCCTCCGCGGCTCCGAGGAGGAACCTGAGGACGTAGAACATCGCCTCGTTGTGGACGAACATGAACGCCCCCGAGACGAGGCCCCAGCTGATCATGATCCGGGCGATCCAGGTGCGGGCGCCGACGCGCTGGAGCATCAGGTTCGACGGCACCTCGAAGAGGAAGTAGCCGATGAAGAACAGTCCGGCGCCGAGGCCGTACGCCGCCTCGCTGAAGCCGAGGTCGTCGGCCATCTGGAGCTTGGCGAAGCCGACGTTGACCCGGTCCAGGTAGGAGACGACGTAGCACAGGACGAGGAAGGGGACGATACGCCGCACGACTTTGCGGAAGACGGCGTTCTCACGGGCGGCGTCGGCGGATGCCGACGCCGTTATGGGCATGGACATGGGTGATCCCTCGTGCGGCTCGGGGGAATTCTCTGACGGGTGGGGAGCGGGTCACCACGCGGCGTCGAACGCGGACCTCAGTTCGTCGAGCGCGGGGGACGGGAGCGGCTCGGGGCGACGGTCGGTCAGGAGCCAGAGGCGTGCCGTCTCCTCGAGTTCTTCGAGGACGGCGAGGGCGGTGGCCGCGTCGGGTCCCCAGACGACGGGGCCCAGCCTGTCGAGCAGCACGGCCCTGATGGGCGTACGGCTCGCCGCGTGTGCGGTGATGCGGGCGGTCACCAGGTCGGCCACGCGCGGGTCGCCGGGCCGGTGGTAGGGGATGAGCGGGACGTGCCCGACCTTCATCACGTAGTACGGCGTGAGGGGCGGAAGCACGTCGGCCTCGCTCCACACGCCGGCCAGGGTGAGCGCGACCAGGTGCGTGGAGTGGGTGTGGATGACGAACCGGGCCGTGGGGTCGGCGGAGCAGATGCGCCGGTGCAGGGTCAGGGTCTTGCTGGCGCGGTCGCCCGCGATCTGCTCACCACGGGCGTCGACCAGGGCGAGGCGGCCGGGTTCGAGGAACCCCAGGGCGGCGTCGGTGGGGGTGATCAGGTGGTGGTCGCCGGCCCTGGCACTGATGTTGCCGGCGCTGGCGTGGACGTAGCCCCGGGCGAACAGGCTGGTGCCCACCCGGACGATCTCATGGCGCGCCTCGTCGACAGCGTCGTGGACGGCCTCGTCGTGGCCTGTCCCGGCGGTGCTGCCCGGCTGCTCGGTCATGCGGCCTCCTCGTCCAGCAGGGCGAAGGCGGAGGTGAAGAAGTCGGGGCCGCCGAAGTTGCCGGACTTGAGTGTGATGTGGAGCGTGTCCCCGTCGGGCAGGGTGGCCGCGCACCAGGGAACACCGGGGTCGATCTGCGGTCCGATCCTGAGCCCGGTGACACCGAGCGCCTGGACGACCGCTCCCGAGGTCTCACCGCCCGCGACGACGAGCCGGCGGACGCCCCGTTCCACCAGCCCTTGTGCGACGCGGGCCAGCGTCCGCTCCACGAGCTCACCGGCCTCGGCGGCACCGAGCCGGCCCTGGACGGAGCGGACCGTGTCGGCCGGCTCGGTGGAGTAGACCAGGACCGGCCCGTCGTCCAGGTGGGACGCGGCGAAGGCCAGGGCCTGTCCGGCCACGTCCTCACCGGCCGCCACGCGCAGCGGATCCACGCGGAACGCGGGCCGGCCGCTGTTCAGGTACCGGAGGACCTGGCCGTTGGTGGCGACGGAGACCGAGCCGGAGACGATGGCCCGGTGCCCGCCGGGAGGCGGCAGCTGCGCGGCGGCAGGGGACGGCTCGAACCCCCAGTTCGCGGGCAGTCCGATCGCCAGACCCGAACCGGCGGTCACCAGCGGAAGCCCCCGGACCGCCGCACCCAGGCGCAGGAGGTCGTCGTTGGAGACGGCGTCGACGACGGCGATTCCGACGCCGTCCTCGCGCAGGGCGTCGATACGGGCCCGGATCGCCTCGGCGCCGCCCGCCACGACGGTGTGGTCGATGAGGCCGACGGCCCGCGTGGTCTGCGCGCCGAGGACGGAGACCAGGTTGGAGTCGGTCATCGGGGTGAGCGGGTGGTGGCGCATGCCGCTGTCACCGAGCAGCACGTCGCCGACGAAGAGATGGCCTTTGAAGACCGTGCGCCCGTTGTCGGGGAACGCGGGTGTCGCGACCGTGAAGTCGGTGCCCAGCGCGTCCATCAGCGCCTCGGTGACCGGTCCGATGTTGCCGGCCGGTGTCGAGTCGAAGGTGGAGCAGTACTTGAAGTACACCTGTTCGGCGCCCATGGACCGCAGCCGGGCGAGGGCCCGGAGCGAGGCCGCGACGGCGTCGGCGGCCGGAACGGTCCGCGACTTGAGGGCGATGACCACCCCGTCGGCGTCCACCGCCGGTGCGGCGCCGGCCGGCGGCACGTCGATCAGCTGGACGACGCGCATGCCCGCGCGCACCAGGTTGTTGGCCAGGTCGGTGGCGCCGGTGAAGTCGTCGGCGATGCATCCGAGGCGGATTCCCATGTCACGCCTCCACCGGCTCGGGCAGATCGATCCCCGGGAAGATCTTGATCACCGCGCTGTCGTCCTCGGCCCCCAGTCCGGACGCCGATGCCTGGAGGAACATCTGGTGGGCGGTGGCGGCGAGGGGGAGCGGGAACCGCTCCGGGCGGGCGGAGTCCAGCACGAGCCCCAGGTCCTTGACGAAGATGTCGACGGCGGACAGGGGCGTGTAATCGCCGGCGAGCACGTGGGCCATGCGGTTCTCGAACATCCAGGAGTTGCCGGCGCTGTGCGAGATGACCTCGTAGAGCGCCTCGGCGGGAACGCCGGACCTGATGCCGAGCGCCATCGCCTCGGCCGCGGCGGCGATGTGCACGCCCGCGAGGAGCTGGTTCACGATCTTGACCTTCGAGCCGAGTCCGGCGCGGTCGCCCAGGCGGTAGACGGTGCTGCTCATGGCCTCCAGCACCGGGCCGGCGACGGAGTACGCGGCGGCAGAGCCCGACGTCATCATCGTGAGCTCGCCGGCCGCCGCACGGGCGGCGCCCCCGGAGATGGGAGCGTCCAGGTAGAGCACCCCCGACTCGGCCAGGCGGCCTTCGAGCCGTGCGGACCAGCCCGGGTCGACCGTGGAGCACATGACGAAGACGGAGCCCGGGCGGAGCCGGCCGGCCGCCCCGTCGGCGCCGAACAGCACGGACTCGACCTGCTCCGCGTTGACCACCACGCCGACCAGGACGTCCGCCGCGGCTGCCAGCTCGCCGCAGGAGGCGAACGCCGTGCCGCCGTCGCGGGCGAAGGCCGCGGCCACCTCCGGCCGCAGGTCGTGGACCCCTACGTCGTAACCCGCGTTCCGCAGACTGCGGGCCATCCCGAGGCCCATGGCTCCCAGTCCCACCACGCCCACACGCGGTCGTGCGGGCTTGTTCTCGTCGTCCATGCCCATCCTCGTCCTGCCGTGTCGTCCAGAGGAGTCGGCTCCGACTCCCGGGGAGATCAGGTCATATGATGACCTGAGGATGATGATTTGCAGGCTGTGATGTCGCTCACATAGGCAGAGGGATGTGCCGGGGTCCGGTCAGCGGTACGGCGAGCGGCGGACGGTCAGGACGGCGACGTCGTCGTGCTGGTCGACGCCGCCGGCGAAGGCGCGGGCGTCCTCGTACAGGGCCCGGGGCAGTTCGGTGGGGGAGAGGGCGAGGTGTTCCGCCAGCCGCTCGTCGACCGGGTAGAAGGTGCCGTCCGCGGCACGGGTCTCGGTGAGGCCGTCGGTGGTCAGCAGCAGCGTCGAACCGGCCGGGAAGTCGAACCAGCCCACGGTCGTCGGCTCGGAAGACAGCTCGGCGAGACCGAGCGGCACACCGGACTCCAGCGGCGGCGCGACGACGTCGCCGTCGTGCATCAAGCGGGGCGGGATGTGCCCGCAGTTGACGATCTGCGCCTCGGTGTGGGCGTCGACGGAGACGACGAGCGCGGTGACGAACCGCTCGTCGTCGCCGTTCTGCTCGGCGTAGGAGTTGTGCCGGACGACCGCGGCGTCCAGGGTGTCGACGAGCGCGGTGAGCGTGGGTTCCCGGTGGGCCGCCTCGCGGAAGGCGCCGATCACGGCGAACGCTGCCCCCACGGCGGCCAGCCCCTTGCCCTGCACGTCACCGATCAGCACCCGGGTCCCGAAGGGTGAGGCGATGACCTCGTAGATGTCGCCGCCGACCAGCCGGTCCTCCTGTACGGGTTCGTAGACGCCGTTGACCAGGACGTCGTCGGTGACCAGGGGCAGTGGGTGCAGGATGTGCCGCTGCATGGCGGCGGCGGTGGAGCGCAGGCGCAGCATCTCGTGCTCGCGCCTGATGCGGCGCTGGCAGGCGTAGACGGAGGTCACTCCCAGGGCGAGGGTGAGCAGGACCAGCAGGGCGCGGTCGAGCGACCGTCCCACGTCACTGCCGCGCAGCAGCACGGTGAGGGTGACGACGACCGTCGTCCAGGCGGCGACGAACCTCGTCTGCGCAGCGGTGCACAGCGCCGACGCCGTACCCGGCAGGAAGACCAGGAGACCGAGGAGCCACACCGCGGACCCGGACAGGGCGCCCAGGATCTCCACCAGGGCCGTCACCGAGACCACGCCCACGGCCAGCTCCGCGTTGCCCGGCGGCTCGATCGCCTCGAGGGCGTCCGACGGCCTTCTCCGGCGGGTGTCGATCATGGGAACTCCCGGGCGGCTCGTGATCTCTCCCGTACGTTATGCAGGCCCGGCCCCTCGCGGGAGGCGCCCCGCCGCGCCCTTGTCCGCCCGGTGCGCTTCGCCTACCGGCCCTCCCGGTCCTCCCCGTCATCGCGGTCGTCCCGGTCGCTCTGGTCGAGAAGCAGGCGTACGAAGTCGTTGAGCGGTCCGATGATGTCGAGGTCCTGGTCGAGGACCCACTGCAACTGGAGGCCGTTGAGCACGGCGTGGAAGAGAGCCGCGGCGCTCTCGGGGCCGACCCCCTCGCGCAGCCGGCCGCGGGCGGCCTTGTCGAGGAACCCTTCGGCGAACTGTGTGCGCCCGCGTTCGTAGCGCTCGACGAAGTAGGCGTGGGCGGGATGGTCCGTGCGTGAGGCCGCCGCGGCGAGCTCGATCCACAGGCGCATCAGCTCGGGCGCCTTCTGATGGTGGCGGATGAGCTCATCGAGGTACGGCGCGAGCTGGTCGATGCTGTCGACCTGGGCCGCGCCGTGCTGCCACTCCTCGGAGTCCCGCGCGGCGAGCACTTCGGCGAGGATCTCGTCCTTGTTGCGGAAGTGATGCAGGAGTCCGGCGTGGGTGATGCCGGCCCGCTCCGCGATGTCCCTGAGGGAGGCCTTGGCGTAGCCGTTCTCGGCGAAACTGTCGCGGGCCGCCCGTACGATCTCCGCTCGGCGGGCCGGTGTCTTGGCGTACGGCCCGCGCGCTGTTGCCTGACCCACGGTGCGCTCACTCTCCCCAACGAAGCCGGTCCGGACAGGTCGTGCGCAGCGATTGACCGCTGAAAACCTACCACCGGTCACGGCCTCCTCTTCATACGGCGAGTGGCACGGAAGGTGCCCGTCGTGGCGGTCTCGGTGGTGCCGTCGGGGAAGATCACGCGGGCGGTGGTGGCCGGCGGCACGTCGACGGTGACGGTCAGCTCGTCTCCGGCCGTCCGCCACTCGACGGCGATCGTGCCCTGGGGCGACTCGTGCGTGCCCCGGGCCCACGTCAGCGACGGGTGGGGGACGGGCGCGACCTCGACGGACTCCCAGGCGACCGACCCCGGTGCCTGCCGCAGCCCCAGCGTGTGGGTGTGCAGGAAGCGGATCACGGCGCCCTTGCTGTAGTGGTTCAGGGAGTCGTGGGCATCCCCGTTCTCGTCGATGCCCTCCCAGTCCTCCCAGATGGTCGTCGCGCCGTGGTCGAGCATGTACAGCCAGGACGGTGCGGTGCGCCGGAGGAGCAGTTCCCAGGCGACGTCGGCATGACCGGTGTCGGCCAGGACCGGGAGCAGGTCGCCGGTGGCGAGGAAGCCGGTGCCGAGATGGGTGCCGGCGGCGCGGATCAGTTCGACCAGGCGGGCCGCGGCGGCCGGGCGCAGTTCCCCGGGGACGAGTCCGAGGGAGAGCGCCCGTACATAGGCGGCCTGGGTGTCGCCGGTGGTGCGTCCGTCGAGGGTGAGGAACTCGGTGCGCCAGGCGTCCCGGACGCGCTCGGCGGTCTCGGCGTAGCGGGCCGCGTCCTGGGTGCGGCCCAGCACCTGTGCGACGTCGGCGAGGGTCGATGACGAGCGGTACAGGAACGCCGTGCCGATCTCGCCCTTGTCGGCCATGAACCAGGCGACCGGGTCGGTCCGGATCGGGTCGATGCGGGTGCCGTCGGCCGCCTTCGCCTTCGGCTCGGTCCACTCGCCCCAGTGGAAGGAGCCGTCCCAGACGTACCGCTCGTGCGGGAGCGGCTCGGCCGAGCGCTCGATCCGGGACGGATGGCGGGCGGTACGGGCGGTTTCGAGCGCCCAGTCGACCCAGCGGACCATCGCCTCCCAGTTCTCGGCGAGGACCTCCCGGTCGCCGTAGGCCCGGTACAGCTCCCAGGGGACGGCGACGATGGCGTCGCCCCAGCCCGCCGAGCCGGTCATCAGGGCGAACTGGTCGTCGAGGTGGTGCTTGATGCGGCGGCCGTCGGGCGAGAAGTTGGCGATCCGGCCGTCGGGCAACTGGTCGTCGCGGACCGAGCGGAGCCATTTGCGGCTGAAGCCGAGGACGTCGTACAGGCGCGTGGCGGTCGGTGCGAAGACCTGGAAGTCGCCGGTCCAGGCGAGTCGTTCGCGGGTCGGGCAGTCCGTGGGGACGTCGACGGCGTTGGAGCGGAAGCTCCAGTCGGCGATCTCGTGCAGGCGGTTGAGGTCGTCGTCGCTGCACGCGAAGGTGCCGGTGCGGCGCAGGTCCGTGTGGACGACGCGCATCGTGATGCTCGCCGGGGCCGGCGGGACGCCGTCGCGGCGGATGCGCGCGTACCGGAAGCCGTGCACGGTGTGGCGCGGTTCGAACGTCTCGCCCCCGCCCGCCGAGACGACCTCGTCGCGCTGCACGAAACGGACCGGGTCCTCGCCGGGCCGTTCGGAGTCCAGGTGAGTTGTCGTCAGATCGCCGTCCGCGCCGACGTGTTCGCCGTACTCGATGACGGTGCGGGTGCCGGCCGGGCCGAGGTCGCCCAGGGCGAGCCGGCCCGAGGCGTTCTGCCCGAAGTCGGCGATCCAGAGCCCGTCCCGCACCTGTTCGACCGACTGTGCGGGACGCGATGCGACGACACGCACGGGCGGGGCCGGCGACCAGTCGATCGCGGGCACCTCGACCTGGTCGACGAGGACCGGCTGTGCTCCGGCCGGTCCGGCGCGGAAGTCGGTGGTCTGCCCGTCCATGAGGCCGGCCCGGACGATGGCCGACCGCGTGCTCGTCCAGGTCTCGTCGGTGCGCACGACCTGGCGGGAACCGTCCTCGTAGGCGAGGTGCAGCTCGGCACGTGCGCCGAGGACCGTGCCCCAGCCGGCCGGCAGGCGGAACGCGCCGACCTGGCCCCGGTACCAGCCGTCGGAGAGAACGATCTCGATCATGTTGCCGCCCGCCCTGACGGCGGCCGTGACGTCCGACGCCTGGGCGTAGAGCGTGCGGTCGTAGGAGGTGGATCCAGGGGACAGTTCGGCGGTGCCGGCCCGCTCGCCGTTCACGTACGCCTCGTACACGCCGAGCGCCGTCGCGTACAGCCGCGCCGAGCGCACTCCGGCCCGTGCCTCGAACCGGGCCGTCAGGGTGTGGGCCGGGCGCTTGCCGTAGCCGGGGTCCCCGGATTCGGCGGGCGATATCCAGCGTGCCTGCCAGTCCTCGTCGAGGAGACCGGCCTCGAACGCGTCCCACTCCGACCACGGCGACGGGCCTGCGGGGCCGTGGGCCCGGACCCGCCAGGCCACCCGCCGGCCGCTGCGCAGAGCCGCCCAGGGCCAGGGGAGGAACCGGTGCCGGCCGGACTCGACCCGCACCGCGGGCTGTGTCTCGCCGTCGACGGCGCACTCCAGTTCGTATCCCGTCGGGTGCTCCGCGTGCGACGGCGGCTTCCACGACAGGCGGGGCGTGGGGCCCGACACGGCGAACTGGTCACCGCCGCTGTCGATGCGCAGGTCATAGGGGACGTTGTTCATGCTCTGCTTTCTCGGAACTCGTCGAACACTGTTGGCTGCACGGCGATCGGCGCCCTTGTGTGCACCGTCGATCGCCGATGTGCCCCGTCACCGGACCGACGTGACCTTGAACTTGATGATCAGACCGCCGAGGAGAGCGAGCACAGCGCCGCTCAGATAGAGCAGCGTGTAGTTCTTCTCCCCTCCGCTCGTGACGCCGATGGTGATGACGAGCGGTGCGATGAGCGGCGCGAGGGCGCTGGGGATCTTCTGCGCGAAGGCGACGACCGCGAGATAGCGGCCGGCCTGGGCCCGGTCCGGGAGGACCGCGAACACGATCGCCTGGTCGACGGCGCTGAACATCGCGATGGCGATCTGCATCAGCACCGCGCCGACGACGAGTTGGGGCAGCGAGTGCGCGAACGCCTCGGCGACGGCCCCGGCAACGAAGATCGCGGAGCCGAGCAGGGCGAAGAGCCCCCGCCGGCCGAGCTTGTCGGAGAGGAATCCGCCCGCGAGGGCGCCACCGGTCGCCGCCAGCACTCCGAGGGTCCCGATGGTCGCCACGACGCCGGCGACCTCCTTGATGGGCAGGTCGAGCCGCTGGGCGTAGAAGAAGGTCCCGAAGGTGGTGTTGAAGTACAGGCCCATGAAGAAGACGAAGCGGCCGAGCCAGTTCCAGCCGAAGTCGGGGTACTTCCGCGGATTGAACCCGTAGCTGGTGACCAGGCCCTTGAGGCTCACCTCGCTGGTGCGCACGAGCGCGCGGGAGTCGCCTTCCGGCTTGAACAGCGGGAACAGCACCAGCATGGCCGCTCCGATGACGCCCGGGACCAGGAACACCAGGAGCGTGCTGGAGGCCACCGTGTACGCGATGCCGATGCCGATCACCGGGGCGATCTGGGTCGTGACGCCGGTCGTCACCGCCGAGACGCGTCCGCGCTGCTCCTCGGGCACACGGTCGGCCTGGACGTTCTGGACGGCCTGCCCGACCGTCGACCAGCCGGCCATGCCGACGACCCACGCCACGCCCACCAGGAAGACGGTCGGGGCGACGGCGACACCGAGGAGTCCCAGCATGCCGAGGGCCGTGCCGGCGAAGATGAAGGGGGTCCGGCGGCCCAGCCGGGAGCGCTTCCGGTCGCTCCAGAAACCGATCAGAGGGCTGAGGACCAGATAGACGAACTGGGCGGTGCCGGTGACGTATCCGAGCAGTTCCTCGCGTCCCGGGGCGAGGTCGTCGATCCGCACTGCCAGCGAGTACGACAGCGGAACCATCAGGGCCAGGGAGGCCCCAAAACTGGCGACCATGATCCAGGCGATGAAACTCCTGCTGACCCTCTCCAGCGGCGGGGCCTCGATCTCGGGGGCGGGGGTCCCGGCTCGTTCCGCGCCGCCGGCCCCGGCCGCCCCGGCGGGCTCCGCACCGTCGTCCTCCGGCGCCTCTGTCGGCGGGGGACCGGCCACACTGATGTCGCGGTCGTTGTGAGGCATGAGGACTCCTTCGTCTCATGAATGCCAGGGGGCGCCGCGGTCGGCGGCGGACGGCACCTGCCGGGAACGTTTCAACCGCCGGCGTCAGTCGTCCGTGGTGTGGCCGGGCTTGCGTCCGTCCAGGCCGCGCCAGCGGCGGCGGAGCGAGAACGCGGCCGTCTTGGGCCTGCGGTCGCGGGTGAACACGCCCTTCTTGTTGCCGTCGACGCGGTGGATGCCGTTGGAGGTCTGGAAGTCGGCGAAGTTCCACACGTGTTCGCCGACGAACTCGGGGATGCGGTCGAAGACCCGGTGGTACATGGCGAGGTAGTCGCTCTGGTACTCCTCGCTCCACGGGGTGTCCCAGACGGAGTGCAGGCCGGGCTGGGTGTCGGCGCCGTACTCGGACATCATCACCGGCTTGCCGAAGCGCTCGGCCCAGCCGCGCAGGTCCTTCTCCAGATACTCCTCGGCGGTCGCGAGGTCGCCGGTGAAGAGGTACCAGCCGTAGTAGCGGTTGATGCTCAGTACGTCGAACAGGTCGCCGATCAGGTCGTTCTCCGGCGTGGCGAACATGACCGCGGCGTAGGTGAGGGGACGGGTCGGGTCGAGCTTGCGGGCCAGTTCGACCAGCGGCTCGAAGTACGCGCGGGCGCCCTCCTCGTTGGAGGCCGGCTCGTTGGCGAGGCACCACATCACCACGCTCGGGTGGTTCTTGTCCCGCTCGATCAGCTCCCGCAGGTGCTGGGCGTGGACGTCGCGGGTGACCCCGCCGAAGTTCTCCGGCGCGAAGGTCGGGGTCGGCGCGGCGCCGGTGAGGCCGCCCATGACGCCCAGGTTGAGGCCGACGGCGGCGGTCTCGTCGATGACGACGATGCCGTGCCGGTCGGCGAAGTCGAGCACCTCCTCGGCGTACGGGTAGTGCGCGGTGCGGAAGGAGTTGGCGCCGGTCCACTCCATGAGCTGGAAGTCGTGGACGAGGTAGGCGTCGTCGTGGCCCTTGCCCCGGACGGGGGTGTCCTCGTGCTTGCCGAAACCGGTGAAGTAGAACGGTTCGCCGTTGATGAGGAACCGGGTGCCCCGCACCTCGACGGTACGGACGCCGAAGGGCTGCGTGTAGCTGTCGACGAGTGCTTCCGCACCGGCCGGGTCCTCGGTGACCAACTCCACCACGAGGTCGTAGAGATAGGCGGCGCCGGGCTGCCAGAGGGTGACGTCCTCGATGCGGAAGGTGCCCTCGGGGCCGTGCGCCTGCGCCACGGTCCGGCCCGCCTCGTCGACCGCGCGCACCCGGACGGCCGTCGCCTCGGCGGCCTCACCGCCGGTCTCCACGCGGTAGTCGACGAGGCCGGCCGCACCGTCCCGTCCGGTGACGACCGTGACGTCCTCGACGAAGGCCGGCGGTGTGCTGCACAGGCGGACCGGGCGGGCGATGCCCGCGTAGTTGTAGAAGTCGTGCAGGTACGACTGGCGTTCGCGGCCGTCGGGCCCGGTGGTGACGGTGCCCGGCGGGATCGTCTCGTTCGTCAGCCGGTTGTCGACGCCGACGGTCAGCCGGAACTCGGCGCCGGGCCGCACGATCCCGGTCAGGTCCGCCTCGAACGGCGTGTAACCGCCCGCGTGTTCGGTCACCAGCCGGTCGTCCACGTAGACCCGCGCGGTATGGGTGACGGAGCCGAAGCGGAGCACCACCCGCTCTCCCGCCCAGCCGCGCGGCACCCGCACGTCGCGCTGGTACCAGGCGACTCCGACGTGGTCACGGATCTCCGGGTCCGTGAACAGGTCGTTGTAGCTGGCGGGGACGGGGGCTTCGAGGGACGACGTGAGCCGCGACGTCCACGGGCGGTCGCCGGCCCGGCTGTCGAGGGCGAATCGCCAGAGGCCGTCGAGGCCGACGATGTCGCGGGTGGGGCTGGTGCGGGGCGAGAGCATGGGGCTCCTTGTCGGCAGTGGGGGAGGAGGGTGCCGCATCGACAGCACCGCTCGAGCGACGTCGTCGGTGGCGCCGGGGCGACCGAGCGGGCTCGGCTGCATCACGGGATGGCGTTCCAGGCGGCTGCGGGAGCCTTGGCGGCAGCGGTGGCCGCCGCCGTGTTCCGTCGGTCGGCGGCGGATACGACGCTCCCGGCGTCGGAGACGTTCACGCGGGCTGCCAGTCCACGCGGGCTGCCACCGCACAGCCCGGGCGGGGCCTTCAGGGATCAGTCGCGGACGCGGCGGGCGGTCTCGCCCAGCCAGGCGAGGCTGGGCTTGGGGCGGCGCTCGAAGGTCTCGCGATCGACCTCGATCAGGCCGAACGTCGGCTCCCAGTGCCCCCACTCGTAGTTGTCCAGCAGGCTCCAGTGCAGATAGCCGCGTACATCGGCGCCGTCGGCGATCGCCGTCCTGAGGTGCTTCAGCGCCTCGTCCGTGTAGGCGATCCGGCGGGTGTCGTCGTGGGTGGCGATGCCGTTCTCGGTGACCAGGATCGGCATGCCGCCGGTGACTTCGGCCGTGTGCCGTACGGCGATGCCCAGGGCGTCGGGCCGGTAGGCGGTCCCGACGAGGGTGTTGTCCGGGTGCTGCGGGTGCGGCTCGATGCCGTCCGGGCCGACCCACTGGCTGGAGTACGACTGCACGCCGACGAAGTCGTCGCCGCGCGACCCCTCCAGGTAGAGGTCCTCCCAGACGTACTCCAGCTCCCGCTTCTTCTCCTCGGCCCCCGGGCGGGCGACGAAGGCGCGGTTGGCGACCGTCCAGCCGATCTTCGCGCCGGTGCGCCCGCGCAGCACCTCCCGGACGGCGTGGTGCGCCTCGACGAGCCGCTCGCCGGTCTTCACATCGGGGGCCGGCAGCGGCGGTCGGGGACCCTCGTGGTCGAGGGTGGGGCTCTGCCACTCCCCGGCCGCCTGCTGGTTCCGCATGGCCTCGGCCATGCCGATCATGATGGCCAGCATGTTCGGCTCGTTCATGGTGACGACCCACTCGACGCCGCCGAGGATCGGGGCGACCGCCTCGGCGTACGCCCGGAACCGCTCGACTGCTCGGTCGCCGAGCCAGCCGCCCTCCTGGGCGAACCAGAGAGGGCTGGTGAAGTGGTGCAGGGTCACGACCGGGGTGAGACCCAGCTCGACGGCCGTGTCGATCATCCGCCGGTAGTGGGCCAGTTCGGCCCGCGAGATCATGCCGGGGACCGGCTCGATCCGTGCCCACTCGATGCCGAAGCGGTAGGCGTCGAGTCCGGCGTCGGCGAGCAGCTTCATGTCCTCGCGGTACCGGTGGTAGCTGTCGCAGGCGTCACCACTGCGCTCCATGCCCGGCATGCGCCCCTCGCTCGCCCAGAAGTCGCTGTTGAGGTTGTTGCCCTCGATCTGGTGTGGGGCGGTGGAGGCTCCCCAGAGGAATCCCGGAGCGAGTTCAGTCATCGTCGACTGCCTTCCTGAGTGGTGGTGGTGACGGCTGGAGAGTGAGCGGTCAAGCGAGCGGCCGAGCGAGTGGCCAATGTCTACCACGTGGTTGGTTTTCGTGAAAGGGGGCGTCGGGAAGTGCTGATGATCTTGCGCTCGCGCGGAGATTGCGCGAGATGGGGCGAAAACGTAGCTTGAACGCCTGTTCGTCGAGCTGCGTGTTGGAGAGGTGTCCCGGTGGGGCGACGCGAGAAGCCGGTCGACCCCGACGCCGGTCCCGTACAGCGGCTTGCGCACGATCTGCGTGTGCTGCGAGAGAAGGCCGGGAAGCCCCCGTACCGGGAGATCGCCCAGCGGGCCGGCTACTCGATCACCGCGGTGTCCCAGGCGGCGGCCGGCGAGCAGCTGCCGTCTCTGGCGGTGGTGCGCGCGTACGCCGAGGCGCTGGACGGCGACCCGGACGAGTGGGAGCGGCGCTGGCGGGAGGCGGACGCCGAGGTCCGTGCGCCCGCGCCGGACGAGCGGCCGCCGTACCGGGGGCTGGCCCGCTTCGAGCCGGACGACAGCGATCTGTTCTTCGGCCGGGAAGGGCTGGTCACCGACCTGACGGAGCTGGTGCGCGAGCACCGGTTCGCGGCGGTGTTCGGGGCGTCAGGCAGCGGCAAGTCGTCGTTGCTGCGGGCGGGGCTGATTCCGCGGCTGCGGCAGGCGGCGGGGGCGGAGCGGCCGGCGGTGATCCGGGTGCTCACACCGGGGGAGCGGCCTGCGCGCACGCACCAGCAGGCGCTCGTCGCGCGCGACGGCGACGCGGAGACCTGGGTGATCGTCGACCAGTTCGAGGAACTGTTCACCCTCTGCCACGACCGCGCGGAACGCGACCGGTTCCTCGGCCTGCTGCTGGCGGCCCTGCGGCCGGAGAGCCGGCTGCGCGTCGTGGTCGCGGTCCGCGGTGACTTCTACGGTCACTGCGCCGACCACCGTGAGCTGGCCGAGGCCGTCTGCCGGGCGAACCTGCTGGTCGGACCGCTGGGCCGGGACGAGCTGCGCGAGGCGATCACCGGGCCGGCCGCCACCGCCGGACTGACCGTGGAACGTGCTCTCACCGCCCGGATCGTCGACGAGGTCGTCGACCAGCCGGGCGCGCTGCCCATGCTCTCGCACGCCCTGCTGGAGACCTGGCGCCGCCGTCGCGGCCGGATGCTGACCCTGGCGGCGTACGAGGAGGCGGGCGGCGTCCGCGGCGCGATCGCCGCCACCGCCGAGGAGGTGTACGGCGGGCTGTCGGCGGAGCAGGGGCGTGTCGCCCGGCGGATCCTGCTGCGGCTGATCGCGCCGGGCGACGGCACGGCCGACACCCGCCGCCCGGCCTGCCGGGCCGAGCTCGGCAGTGGTGCGCGGGACGTGCTGGAGCGCCTCGCCGGTGCCCGCCTGGTCACCCTGGACGGTGACACGGTGGAGCTGGCGCACGAGGCCCTGATCACCGGGTGGCCGCGCCTGGCCGGCTGGATCGAGGAGGGCCGCGATCGCCTGCGCGCACAACGCCGGCTCGGCGAGGCGGCTCGCGGCTGGGAGGAACTGGAACGCGACCCTGGGGCGCTGTACCGCGGGGCGCGGCTGGCGAGGGCGGCGGAACTGTTCGCGCGCCAGTCGGACGGGGGCTCCACGGGGCGGGGTCGGCCGGAGGGCGGTCCTACGTGGTCGGTTCGGCGCGGCGGTGGGCGCACTGGGGTGATTCGGCGGGGCAGTGGTCTTACCAGGTGGGTTCGGCGGGGCGGTGGTCCCACCTGGTCGGTTCGGCGGGACGACGGCCCCACTCCGCCGGTTCGGCCGGACGGCGGTGCCACCTGGTCGGTTCGGCGGGACGACGGCCCCGCCCAGCGGGTTGGGCCGGACGACGGCTCTGCCCGGCGGGTTCAGCCGGACGGAGACCGTACCTGGCCGCCTCAGCCCGACGACGACCTCACCCCCCTGGAGCGGGCCTTCCTCACGGCTTCGCTTGCCGCCCGGGGTGCCGAGCAGGAGGCCGAGAGCCGTAGCGCGCGGCGGACGCGGTTCCTGGGCGTCGGCCTGGCCGTGGGCCTCGTGCTGGCGCTGGCCGCCGGGCTGATCGCCTGGCAGCGTGACCGGGTGAGCGAGGAAGAGGCCGCCAAGGCCACCGCCCGCCGCCTGGCCACGGTGGCCGACAGCCTCCGCTCCACCGATCCGCGCACGGCCGCCCTGCTCGGGGCCGCCGCGTGGAAGACGGCCCCGCTCACCGAGTCCCGCTCGGCGCTGCTCGGTGCTCTCGCGCAACCGGAACGCGATGCCTTCACCGACCCCCGGGTCGGCAGAGACGTCCGGCATTTCCTCACCGACGGCGGCCGGACCCTGCTCAGCGTCGACGACGGCACGGTGACCGTCCGGAACGTGGCCGACCACAAGGTCACCGCCACCCACCACCTGCCGGGCGGTATGGAAGTGGCCGCCGCCGGTCCCGACTCCCGGTTCCTCGACGTCATGGGGCCGGACGGGGACGAGGAACTGTGGAGCCTTCCCCGCGGCAGGCCCGCCGCCGAGCTGGGCGATGTGTCGTTGCAGGGCAGCGCGGACGACGGGAGCGCGTACCTCACCGGCCCGCTGGACGGCCCGGGCCCGGTCCGGCTGCACCGGGCGAACGACGGCAAGGTCCTTTTCAGCACCGGCATGCCGCGCCCCCTCTCCTCGGTGGCCGTCGGCCCCGGCGGACGCCTGCTCGCCCTCTGCCCCGCCGACGGGCCGCTCCAGCTGTGGGACGCAGCCGGCGGAAAGCGACTGCCGGGGGACTGGGAGAAGGCCGACAGGAACCTGTGCGGGACCGGCACCGGCGCGGACGGCGGCTCACGCCTGCTGCGGTTCAGCCTGGACGGCAAGCGACTGGCCGCCGTCTACGGCACGACGGCCGTGGTGTGGGACGTCGCCAGTGGACGCACACTCGGCGACTTCACCAGTGGTGATGACGCCGGCTTCACGCAGGCCGCCCTCTCTCCCGACGGGGAGTTCCTGGCCACGGCGGACGACCACGAGCTCGCCGTATGGCGGCTGGCCACCGGCGGCACCCAGGTCTTCCACCGCCCGCTGTCCGGTGCGGACATGAGGGGGCTGACCTGGGACGCGGGCAGCCATCGCCTCCTGCGCTACCTCGACGGCGCCACGGTCCACACCCTCGATCTGACCGACCGTCTCACCCCGCGGTGGCAGAGCACGCCGGCCGACGCCGGCCTGCTCAGCCCGGACGGCGCCGCCCTGGCCACCGTCACCCGCTCCGGCGGCGGCTACCGCTTCGAGTTGCGCTCCACGCGCACCGGCACGGTCCGCGCCCATGCCACGCTCGGCCCGCTGTCGAACCTGTCCGACGAGGAAACCCCGCTGCTGGCGTTCAGTCCGGACGGCCGTGCGCTGGCCGTCGCCGACACCGCGTCGACGCACGGCTCACTGCGGCTGCGCTTCACCGTGTGGGACGTGGGCGGACCCCGGGTGCGTACGGTCATCGACACCTCCGGCGCGGCGGACCGCCCGGCCACCGCCCTCGCCCTGGGGCCCGGCGGCCGCACGCTGCTGGCCGTCCGCGACGCTGGGGGCAGCCAGGTGACGGAGGTCTGGGACACCCGGAACCATCGGCGGTCCCGGGCCATGCCCGGCCCGTCCGGGGCGGCGCTGACAGTACGGCCGGACGGAGGTCTGCTCGTGGGCTCCGACGATCAGTACGCCGATCCGGTGTCCGGAAAGGTCACCGGGCGGGCGCTCGCCGACGGCCGTGAGGTCACCGCGCTGGCCTTCAGCCCCGACGGCTCCCGGCTCGCCGTCGGCGACACCACCGGGCACGTCACGCTGTGGGACGGCGAGCTCCGCCACCGCGCGGGTGCGCTGACCGGCACCTCCGACACGGTCTCCGAGGGGGAGCCGGAGGCGGTGGAGGCGCTCGCCTTCTCGTCCGACGGCAGCACGCTGGCCGTGGGCGGCGCGAACGGGACCCTGCGGCTGTGGGACACCGAGGGGCAACAGCTCCTCGGTTCGGACCTGCCCACGCCCGGCGACGAGATCCGGTCCCTCGCCTTCGCCGAGGACGGCGGCACGGTGTACGCCAGCGGCCCGGACGTGCCGCTCCAGCGTTTCCCCGTCGCCCCGGACCAAGCCGTCCGGACGATCTGCGCTCGTACCGGTGGCGGACTGACCGAGGCGCAGTGGCGCACCTACGTCCCTGACGCGCCGTACGAGCCCGTCTGTGGGGATTGATTTTTTTCAGAGGCCGTTCCGGGTCGCTGAAAAACGCCTCTGACCTGCACGCTCCATGACCAGAACGACCGCGGCGTCCCGTCGGCGGTGTCCGCGAATCCCCTCAGTCAGGTTCTGGTCTCACTCATGCGCATGCACCCTCTGGTCCCCTCCCTTCTGCTCCTCTGCACCCTCTCCTTCACAGCGGCCTGCTCGTCCGGACCCGGCCAACCGTCCGGGTCCGCGGGCGCGGCCTCCGCGCGGCCCGGCCCCTCACCCGTCCGCGGCGTCGACCCGTCGAAGATCAAGGGCCTGGAGATCGTCAGCGACAGCAGCGAGAACAAGTCCTGCCCCTTCGCGACGAGCTACCCCGACGTGCCCGGCGCCGAGGCGATGACGGCAGCGATGAAGAAGTACGTGGATCGGCGCCTGGCCGCCTTCCGCTCGGACTCGGCGATCTGCCAGGACGGCACGGGCGACGCGGACAGCGGCGAGCTCAACATCAGCCACCAGTTCCTGGTCGCCTCCGGCGACGTCCTCGGCGTCCGGCTCACCACCCAGGACCCCAGCAGCGCCGGGTCCGGGCTGTCGGCGACGACGTACTGGTACGACGGCAGGGCGGGCGCGTACCGCACGGCCCTCGGACTCGTCGCCGACGGCTCCCGGGACGCCTTTCTCAGCGCCGTGAAGGACCGGCTCAAGGGACGCGAAGGCGTGGACGCCGCCGCCCTCGACGACACGTTCTCCGACCCGGCCTCCCGCGCCGCCGCCCTGGACGACATGGCGTTCACCGTCGACGGCGGACTGCGGGTGGCCTTCGACCGCGGCGACGTGGCCGTACCGGCCGCCGGTGCCGTCACGGTGACTCTCCCCAAGGAGAAGGTCACCCCCTGGCTGTCCGCGTTCGGCAAGCGTGCCCAGCGGCAGACGGTGACGCCCAGCCGGTCGCTCGACCTGGGCGCGACGCACGTCCCCACGCAGGCCGTCCCCACCCACACCGCTTCCGGCGACGACGACACCGACTGCAAGAAGGCTAAGTGCGTCGCGCTGACCTTCGACGACGGCCCGGCAGCGCCGGAGACCGCGACCCTGCTGACCTACCTGGCGCGGTACAAGGCGCGCGCCACCTTCTTCACCGTCGGCCAGAACGTCGCCGCCCACCCCGGCCTGGTCCGCGCCGCCGCCCGCGCCGGGAACGAGATCGGCAACCACTCCTGGAACCACCCCGATCTCACCAAGCTCGCCCGCGGACAGGTCGTCTCCCAGCTCAACCGCACGAGCGCCGCCATCGAGGCCGCCACCGGCCAGGCCCCCACCCTCTTCCGCCCGCCCTACGGTGCCGTCGACCGCCGGGTCCGGGCCGCCACCCGTCTCTCCCCGGTGCTGTGGGACGTGGACACCGAGGACTGGAAGTACCGCGACGCCGACAAAGTCGCGCGGACCGTCATCGCCGAGGTGCGGCGCAACGACGTCGTCCTGATGCACGACATCCACCCCACGTCGGTCGCAGCGGTCCCGCAGATCCTGCGCACCCTGACCGCCCGCGGCTACCGCTTCGTCACCGTCAGCCATCTGCGCGCCACCCTCTGACGGTGCTCGCATTGCAGGTCATCCAGGTGGCGGCGGAGACTTAAGGTACACGGCGGCATCCCGGAAAGGCCCGGAGCCATGGGTGACTATGTGGAGCTCCCCGGCGTCAGGACGTGGTACGAGACCGATGGCGCCGGTGATCCGTTGCTCCTTCTCCACGGCGGCCTCTGCACGAACGAGACGTGGCAGGCCCAGCGGCCCGATTTCGCGGCGGAGTTCCGTGTGCTGCTTCCCGAGCGCCGGGGGCACGGGCACACACCCGATGTCGACGGGCCGCTCTCCTACCAGGACATGGCCGACGACACCGTCGCCTTCATCGAGGAGGTCGTCGGCGGTCCCGCCCATCTCGTCGGCTGGAGCGACGGCGGGGTCATCGTCCTGCTCGTCGCCATCGCCCGCCCCGACCTGGTCCGGAAGATCGTGGCCATCGGGGCCAACTTCCTCCCGGGCCCCCAGAGCGGCGCGGCTCCGGAGATGCTCGACCAGATCACGCCCGACGCACCCGACCTGACCATGTTCCGCGAGGCGTACGAAGCCGTGTCGCCCGACGGCGCGGCCCACTGGCCGGTCGTCGTGGGCAAGCTGGCCGCCATGTTCCGCACCGAGCCGACCATCCGCACCGAGGACCTGGCTCGTATCACGGCGCCCACGCTCGTCCTCGTCGGGGACGACGACCTGATGACCCTCGAACACACGATTGCCCTGTATCGCGCGATCCCCGGATCCCAACTGGCCGTCGTGCCGGGAACGTCGCACGCGCTGCTCATGGAGAAGCCCCGGGAGGTCAACCGGATCATCCTCGACTTCCTCGCCAAGGAGCCGATCCCCACGATGCTTCCCCTGCGGGCTACTCGTCGGAGAGCGTGAGGTCCGGGACCCGCCAGGCCGCCAGCGCGAAGGCGGCCAGGGACACCGCGGCGCCGGTGAGGAAGACCCAACGCATCGAGGTGACGTAGCCCTCCAGGAACGGCAGTGCCGCGCTCGGGTCGAGGGTGCGCAGGAAGGCGGAGTCCTCCAGGTTGACGCCGCCGCCGGGGCCCAGGACACCCGTCAGGGCGTGCGCCGTGTCGGGCTGGGCCAGGAGGTGGCGGTAGGCCGGGTCGCGGCGGGCCTCCGCCAGTCGCTCGGCGATGTTTCCGGCCGCCGTCGTGAACAGGATCGACAGGAACGCCGCGGTGCCGACCGTACCGCCGTTGGAGCGGAAGAAGTTCACGGACGCCGTCGCCGCGCCCATGTCCGTGCGGGGCACCTCGCTCTGCGCCAGCGTGGTCAGCGTCTGCATCGACGCGCCGAGTCCCGCGCCCATCAGGGCCATGCCGAGCGCCGGGTGCCACAGCGGGCTGTCCACGCTCAGTGTCGCGAACACGAGCATCGCGGCGGTGAACGAGCCGATACCGGCGACGAGATGCACCTTGAACCGGCCGGTCCGGGCGATCATCCGGCCCGTCAGCAGAGTCACCGCGAGGTTCGCGGCGACCGTGGGCAGGGTGGCCAGGCCGGCCTCGATGGGGCTCATGCCGCGCACGAGCTGGAGATAGAGCGGCAGCGTCGTCATCGCACCGAACATGCCGATGCCGACGACGAAGTGCAGCCCGACACCCAGCCGGAAGGTCCGGATGCGGAACAGGCGCGGCGGCAGCAGCGCGGCGTCGCCCGACCGCCGCTCCACCACGACGAACACCGCGAGCCCCGCCACGCCGACCGCGTACATCAGCAGGGCCCGGGGCGAGTCCCACCCCCAGGTGCGGCCCTGCTCGGCGACGGTCAGCAGCGGCACAAGGCCCACGGCCAGGGCGAGCGCCCCGGCGTAGTCGAGCCGGTGCCGCACCCGCCGGTGCGGGAAGCGCAGCACGCGCATGATCGCCACCGCGGCCGCCGCGGCGAGCGGCACGTTGATCAGGAAGATCCAGCGCCAGCCGGCTATCCCGAGCAGATCGGCCCGGTCCGCCAACGCTCCGCCGACCAGCGGGCCGACAATACTGGCGCCGCCGAACACGGCCATGAAGTAGCCCTGGTAGCGGCCCCTTTCGCGCGGGGAGGTGATGTCGGCGACGATCGTCATCGCCAGCGACATCAGCCCGCCGCCGCCGAGCCCCTGCACGGCGCGGAACGCCGCGAGTTCGTAGATCGACGTGGCACATCCGCACAGCAGCGAGCCGGCGGTGAACAGCGCGATCGCGGCGAGGTAGACGGGCCTGCGGCCGTGGATGTCGGAGAGTTTGCCGTAGAGCGGCGTCGCGAGGGTGGCGGTGATGAGATACGCGGTAGTCACCCATGCCTGGGCGGTCAGCCCGTGCAGGTCGTCGGCGATGGTCCGCAGCGCGGACGAGACCACCGTCTGGTCCAGCGCCCCCAGGAACATGCCGAGCACCAGCCCGGACATGACCGTGGTGATCTGCCGGTGACTGAGCCGCGGGGGCATGTCCCCGGCCGCGCCCTGTTCTTGGGTGTCGGAGAAGGTCACGTGTCGTCCTCGGGGTGGGGGCGGGTACGGCGCCGCGGACGCGGACCGCCCCGGGGTTCCGGAGCGGCCCGCGCCGGAGCCGGGGCGTGGGCCGACGCTGCCGGGGCGGCCGGCCGTCGATATCGGGGCGGCCGGCCGACGCTGCCGGACGGCTGATCGTCCTCAGGTCGGCGGGCCCGCGCCGGGGCCGGAGCGTGGGCCGACGCTGCCGAGGCGGCTGGCCGTCGATGCCGAGGTGGTCGGCTGACGATGCCGGACGGCTGATCGTCCTCAGGGCGGACGGCTGACGATGCCGGACGGCCGATCGTCGATATCGGGGTGACCGGCCGACGCTGCCGGGTCGCCTGGCCGACGCTGCCGG
>NZ_MUKA01000355.1 GCF_002150735.1 Streptomyces africanus | reverse complement strand
AGCCCGCACAGCAGATGCATCCCGCAGCCACGCCGCTTCCGCCCCCGCCGGTGCACCTGCCCCGGACGGAAGGTCTCCCGGCGGTGGCACACACCCGAGGTGCCCGGCGTCCTGCGCCGTCCCGCAAGGCCCTGCTCGGCATCGGCGCGGTCATCGTGTTCGGAATCTCGGCAGCCATCGGCGCCGCCCTTTCCGCGGATGACGGCGACGGTGCGTCGCCGAATCCCGCGAGCCCGACACCCACCGCCACCTCCTCGCCGACCTGGCAGCAGCCCACGACCGAGCCCCCGGCGCCCACGCCCTCCGCACCGGTGATCGACCACAGCTACAACGAGGAAGTAGCGAAGAAGCAGGCAGAGCAAGAGCGCAAGGCAGCCGAGGAGGAACGGAAACAAGCAGAGAAGCAGCGGAAGAAGGCCCAAGAAGAGGCCAAGAAGAAATCGGCAGACGCCCAGAAGGGCGACGACTGAAGCAGAGACACACATCCCCCCGGTGGGGACAAGTAACGGCGCTGACTTCCGCGTCTGGGCCCTGTCTCGCCCGCCGCCAGGTCCGGGACCATTCCTGGCCGGATCCCGCCGGGCCCTCGACCGACGACATCCGGCGTCCGCTCTGCGCGCTGCCCCCGGACCTCGCGGATGCCCTGCTGCTGCGCCAGGTTGCAGGACTGGACGACGCCGCAGCCGCCCGCGTCCTTGGCACCACGGCCCCAGCTGTGCAAGCCGCATCACGCCGCTGATGGCCGACTGCCTCACGTCCCACCCCACGCCCGGTAGTCCCCGGACGGAGTGGGCCTGCGTCTGGTGCTGACACGGGTTCACTCCCAGGCTCTCCAGGGCGCCGCACGCCCGGACTCCTGAGCCGGGACTATGCCTGCTCGGCAGAGGTCTCGCTCAGGCGGTGGCTGGCCTCCCAGGTACGACTCCTAACAAGAAGAGGCTTCTGGACCTCGGGGAATGACGGTGTGTCAGTTCTATTGATGCTGGCTGAAGGGGGTGCGAACCAGTCGAGACGAGGAAGACCGCTGCCAGACCCTGGGGGGTCCACGACGAGTTGTGGGCGCGCACCGAGGTGCTGCTGCCGGTCGTCCCACGTAATCCGCGTCGTCCAGGTCGTAAGCGTCTGGATGGCCGCAACGTTGTGTGCGGGATCCTGTTCGTGCTGTACATCGGGATCCGCTGGAAGTTTCTGCCCCAGGAGCTGGGCTTCGGCTCGGGGATGACCTGCTGGCGACGGCTACTGGACTTCAACGAGGCTGGGGTCTGGCAGCGCCTGCACGCGCTGCTGCTGTCCGAGCTGCGGGCCGCAGACCTGCCGGACTTCTCCCGCGCAGCGGTCGACTCCGGGGACGGGCCGGTGGCCGGCCCGCCCTTCATCGATTAAGGGTGGGCGATCGCCTCAGGGATGGCGTGCTCGATGCGTCAGAACGCATGTGTAGCAGTCGGGCCCGCGCAGCCTCACATCCGGGATCTCAGCACGTCGACCTCACAGCCCGGCGCGAACGGGTCGAAGCCGTGTTCGATCAGCCAGCGAACTGCCAGCAGGCTTCGCAGCGACCACCACGCGCGGATCACGTCGAGGTCGATGTCGGTGCCATAGCCGGCGACGACGTCGTCGAGGCGCTCCTCGTGTCCGAGCGTGAAGGTGGCGAGGTCGTACAGGGCATCACCCTGCCCCGCCTCGGACCAGTCGATGATGCCCGTGACCTCGTCGCCGTCGACGAAGACGTGCGCGATCTGCAGGTCGCCGTGCGTAAACGCCGGAGTCCACGGCCGGAGCGCGGCCTCGGCGACTTGGCGGTTGCGGGTGACCAGGTCGGCGGGCAGGAGGCCGTTGGTCACGAGCAACTCGCACTCGTCGTCGAGTTCCGCCGCCAGCGCGACGATGCTCCGGCCGGCCCGGCCGGGCCGGGGCGGCAGCGGCGCGTCGTGCAGCTTCCGGATGGCGGCGCCCGCCGCGGCCCACGCAGCCGGCGACCCGGTCGACGGCCCGCCGAGGCGCCCAAGCGTCGTCCCCGCAAGTGCGGCGATCGCGAGCACGGGCGGCTTGCGCCACAGGACCTCCGGGGTCGGGACCGGCGCGAGGGACATCGCCTCGACCTCGACGTCGACGCGCGCCTGATCGGCGTCCACCTTCAGGAACACGTCGCCGACGCGCAGGGTCGCGCGCTCGGAATGGGCGACAACGACTTCGACCTCGTCCATGGGCGACCAGTATCCCGGGGATGATCGCCGACGTCGCCGGGTTTATCGCGTGCGATTACGCGGCTGACCGCGTCCCTGTACCCGGCGGCCTCGTACGCGACACCGACCTCTGACGAGGACAAGCCCACCACTCTTGTCAGGAGTCCTCAGAGGCGGATGATGACGAGGGTGATGTCGTCTGGGCCAGGGCTGTCGTCAGGCGGGCCAGGCCTACGTCGATGTCCTCGCCTCGGCGCTCGATGAGACCGTCGGTGAACAGCACGAGGGTGTCGCCGGGGGTGCCTGGGGCCCCGGATGTATCCGGGGCCCCAGGCATGTTGCTGTGTGGCGGGTTACCAGCGATACCAGCGGCCCTTGCGCCCGCCCGTGCCCGCGGAGCGCATGACGAAGCCCAGCAGCCAGACGACCAGCACGATGACGGCGATCCACCACAGCGCCTTCACCGCGAAGCCCGCGCCGAAGAGGATCAGAGCCAGGAGAAGAACGAGAAGCAAGGGAACCATAGTTATCAACCTCCGTCGCTCCTGGTGCCCGGCGAATGCAAGAACACACGGTCGATTTCCTTGGTTTCTCCACTGCTCTTGCGGGCACTGAACCCAGATTCTCCACGGCTTTCACCTCATCTGCCGGGCCGGTGGGCGGCTGTCGGTTCAGCCGAGTTCCACGCACGTTGGGTCGGAGAAGGGCCGCGGTAGGTGCCGAAGGTCCACAAGTTGCCCTCCGGATCGTGCACCGTGCACACGTACGCGGCCGCGCCCGACCCGAACCGGCTCTCGTGCGGCGCTTCCAGGACCTCGCCGTCGGCGTCGACAACCCGGCGGTGCACCGCGTCCACGTCGTCGCTCACCACGTAGACCGCGCTGGTTCCCGCCCGCATCCGTCCATGCACGCTGTCCGTGTGCCGGGTCGAACCGAACACCAGCGCACCACCACCAGGCCAGCGCAGCTCGCCCCGGGACGCCACGCAAGCTACCTGCCCCCCTTCTGCAGCTCTACGAGCACAGGTCGTCAGATGCCGGGCGGATGTGGCAGCCAGGGCGGGGAGCCGTTTCGAGGTGACCACAGGTGCCACCACCCCAACAATGAAGCAAAAGCTTTGTATTTCAATGCCGAGCTAGGGGTTCCTCTGGTAAGTAGCCAAGCCTTAGCTTGGTTTGATGGATGCTGACGAAGAAGATCTGTACACCGCCGAACAGCTCCGGTGGGGCGTCTCGCGGCTTGCTTCGCGGATGCGGGCCGAGCATCAGGGAAGCCCCGAACCGCTGACCCGTCTCTCCTCCTCGATCCTGGCCAACCTCAAGCACCGCGGCCCGCTCGCGATCAGTGAACTGGCAGCCATCGAAGGGGTGCAGGCCCAGTCGCTGACCCGGGTCGTGCAGGAGCTGGAGCGTCAGGGCCGGGTCACCCGCCGCCGTAGCAGCACCGACAAACGGCGCCAGGACATCGCGGTCACCGAAGCGGGCCTACAAGCGTTGCGGGAGCACGTGAAGGACGGAAACGCCTGGCTGGCGTCGGCGCTGGCGCGGACCATGACTCCCGCAGAGCGCGGTCTGCTGCGGCTGGCCGGGGAACTCATGCAGCAACTTGCCTCGGTTGATCTGGAGTTGACCCACACAGCAGCACCCGGAGAGGAACGGCTGCAGGGCGGGGAAGGACGGGCGCGGTGACGGCCGGCCGTACGAGCCAGGAACGAGGGACTGTGGGAGCGGCGCCGGGGGGCGGCTCCCGCACGGTGTTTCTCACCGTCATCGCCGGTCTGGGAGCCGTCAGTCCGCTGGCGACGGACATGTACGTGCCGGCGTTGCCGGACATGGCACGCTCCTTGGGCACGAGTGTCGCCGGCGTGCAGACGACTCTGACCGCGTTCCTGCTCGGCGTCATCGCCGGGCAACTCGTGTTGGGCCCGTTGAGCGACCTGGTGGGGCGTCGGCCCGTCCTCCTGTCCGGCACCTTCGCCTTCGCGGTGTTGAGCTTCGGGTGCGCGTGCGCGCCGACGATCGAGGCGATGACCGCGCTGCGGTTCGGGCAGGGCATCGCAGGGGCCGCCGGCATCGTCGTCGGACGGGCAGTGATCGTCGACCTGTACCGCGGGGTCGAACTCTCCCGCACCTACGCCACGCTGTCCGCGATCGGAGCACTCGGGCCCGTGATCGCACCGGTCCTCGGCGGCGGCCTGCTGGCCGTGGCGCCCTGGCGGTTCGTCTTCATCGCACTTGCGCTCGCCGGCGCCGCCCTGGCCATCGCCGCCACACGAGTCGTACCCGAATCACTTCCGCCCGGGCGCCGGGTCGAGGGCGGGGCCGGCGGCGCCCTGCGTGCCGCCGGGAGCCTGCTGTCACACCCCTCCGTCCTGGTGCCGGTGGTGACCATGGGCTGCATGGGCGCCGCCGTCTTCGCCTACATCGCCGGGGCGACGTTCGTCCTGCACGACCTGATGCATCTGTCGGCCACCACGAGCAGCGTCGTCTACGGGATCAACGCGCTGGCCAACCTCGGCGCGTCCCTGCTGTACGGGAGGCTGGTCCACACGTGGCGTCCCGAGACGCTGATGGTGATCGGCGCGGTGACCGGGCTGGGCGGCCAGCTCCTCCTCCTGGTGCTCACCACGATGGTGGGCGTCCAGCTGTGGGCCTTCTGCCTGTGCTTGCTGATCACTGTCGCCTCCTTCGGCTTCCTTTTCCCCGCCTTGAGCGCCGTGGGACAAAGCCGCGGCCGGACGGCCCCGGGCACGATGTCGGCACTGCTGGGCGTGGCTCAGTTCTCCTTCGGTGCCGCGGCCTCCCCTCTCATCGGCCTCTTCGGCACCCGGAGCGTCGGACCCACGGCGGTGGTGATGAGCACCTTCCTGGCGCTGGCGACCGTGGGCGCGATCATCTGCCGACAGCAGGGCAGGCCGACTACCGGCCATTGACGGCAGCACGGGGACGCCAGGCCTGACCCGCAGACCGAAGTGATGCTGAGCGTTTGGTCAGGCGGTGTGCGGCGACTGATTGAGTGCTCTGGTCAGTTCCCGGTTGGCAGCCCGGGCTGCTTCCAGCTCTTCGGTCCGCTCTTCGAGTTCCCCCTGACGATGGCGAGTTCCCGCTCAAGGGTCGAGATGCGACGCTGAAGCTGCGAGGTCGGCCGCGGCACCGAGGGCCGGTGCGGCCCGCGCGCCGTCATGACCGCCGGCTCCGTGCTCGGCGTCATCTGCCTGCTGATCGTGGCCGCGGCCCCCAACCTTTTGGCCTTCTTCGCCGGTTGGGCGTTGGTCGGGCTCGCGATGGCGGCCACCTTCTACCAGCCCGCGTTCGCCGCCCTTACTCGCTGGTGGGCCCCGGACCACATGTGCGCCCTGACTATCGTCACCGTTGCCCAGACGCGATCCCTGGGGAGTTGAGGCTGGTGGGACGGGTCCGGAGCACGACCTCGACCGATGACAGTGCGAAACGCACCGCGCCGGTGAGGACGGCGTCGTCGCCCAGGGCGGAAAGGTGCCAGCGCGGCGGGTCGACGAGCAGGGCGTCGGCGTGGCGTCGGGCCGCGGTCAGCAGGGTCTTCGCCGCGGGAAGCAGGGCGGTGTCGGGGAAGAGCCCGGTGCCGAGGACGACCAGGGCCGGGTCGAGGGCGAGAAGGACCGGGGCCAGGCCCTCGACCAGCCGTCGCCCGTACGCCTCGACGGCGGCGACCGCGTCGGGGTCGGCCGCGGCCGCGTCACGGATGGTGCCGGCGGCCAGCGGATCCAGGCCGGGACGGTCGGCCGGGCCGCCACCGGAGAAGCGGATGAAGCCGATCTCGCCGGCCGCGCCGTGGTGGCCGCGCAGCAGGCGGCCACCGGTGATGACGCCGGAGCCGAGGCGTTCGCCGAGCAGGACGAAGAGCATCTCCCCGGTCGCGGGGTCGGGCGCCGTCCTGTCGGCCGTTCCCTCGGCCGTCGCCCCGACCCCGCGCCACTGTTCGCCGAGCGCGGCCAGGTTGGCGTCGTTCTCGACGGCCACCGGACAGCCGAGAAGGTCGCGGAGGACGCCCGCGATGTCCACCTCGGTCCACGTGTGAAGGTTGTCCGCCTGGCGGACGCGGGTTTGGTTCCGGTCGACCAGACCGGGGGTGCCGAGCGTGGCCGCCCACACCCGGGAAACGTGCACGTCCGCCCGGTCCAGGGCGGCCCGGATCGCCGAGGTCACCACCCGTGCGCGGACCGGGCCCGGGACGTCGGCGCGGACCGCGCGGCGCTCGACGGCGACGGGTTCGCCGTCGAGGTCGGCCAGGCAGGCGGTGACGGACCGCGGCCGCACGTCGACGCCGACGACGAACCCCGCATGGGGCTGGAAGCGGAAACGGCGGGCCGGGCGGCCGGGGGAGCGCTGGCCCCGGGCGGACGGAGCGGAGGCGACATCGATCAGGCCGCGGGCGACGAGTTCCTCCACGATCGCCTCAACGGTCGGGCGGGACAGGCTGGTTGCTCGGACCAGCTCGGACAGCCGGGGGTGTGGGTCGGCGGAGCGGACGACGGCGAGCACGGCCGCCGCATTCGTGGCACGCAGGTCGGCCACACCCACGACCGAGGGGACTGCCGTCGGCGGGCCCGGCTCCTTGGCACCGCTGAGCGGCCAGAGGGCGTCCGGCTCCGATGTGGTCAAGGGTCGACCTCCTGCTGTCGGCAACAGCCTTCACTCTGCTCTTGACGCGCCATGGCTTGAACTCGATTATGAAACGCAACTGCTTTATTAAAACACTCGGCGCCCGCATCTGGCCACACCTGCCCGCGCCGCCCGCACCTCCATGGCACTCGCCCGCGCAGCACCCCCTCTCCCGCCGTTCCAGGAGCCCGCCATGAGTCACGTTCCCGCTCCGCCGTCCAGACGCTCGTTCCTCGCTGCCGCCGCAGGCTCCTCCCTGCTCGTCGCGTGCGGCAGCTCCCTCACCCCCGGCGCCAAGTCCACCGACGCGGCCAGCGCGTCTCCCCTCTCCACGGCCGTACCCACCGACAAGATCACTCTGGTGGTCGCCGACGCGGACGACACCACCATGACCCCCGGCCTGCTCGCGGCGTTCCGGGAGAAGTACCCCAACATCACCTTCAAGCGCCAATACACCGGTTGGGACGACTACCTCAAGAGCATCAACACCACGATGTCGGCCGACTCGGCCCCCGACATAGCCCAGTTCGTCTCCGGCATGAACAACCTGGTCAAGGGACGCCTGCTGCTCGACGTCGGCGACTACGGCAAGGCGTACGGCTGGTCGCGCAGGTTCCCCGGCCTGGACCAGATCACCTTCAGCGCCGACGGCAGGACGGCCGGCACCGGTGCCCTGTACGGCGTGCCCGGCGGGCTGTCGTTCGAGGGCGTCTACTGCAACAAGGCCAAGGTGCGGAAACTGGGCCTGACCGTGCCGCCGGCCACGCTGGCCGAGTTGGAGGCCCTGTTCGCCAAGGCCAAGGCCGCCGGGGAGACCGCGCTCGTCGCGGGCAACCTCGACGGCGGCCTCAACCACCCGTTCAACGTGCTGCTGTCGGTCCATCTGAAGCCGGAGGACCGCGAGGCGTGGGCGTTCGGCCGCAAGGGCGCCAAGATCACCGGCCCCGAGGCGGTGACGGCCGCGACGACCCTCAAACGCTGGGTCGACCAGGGCTACGTCACCCCCAAGGTCAACGGCACGAGCGACAACGACGCCACCGCCGCGTTCGCCAGGGGCGAGGGCGTCTTCCGGATCAGCGGCAACTGGGCCGCCGCCGCGGTCGACAAGGGCCTCGGTGAGGACGCCGGGCTGTTCAACATGCCGCCGATCATCAAGGGCGGCCCCCTGCGCACCACCGGAGCCGGTGTCTACTACTGCGTCTCCAGCAAGTCGAAGAACGCGGCCGCCGCAGCAGCCTTCCTCGACTTCTGCGCCACCCGACAGGCCTCCGCCGTCACCGCCAAGGCCGGCTTCATGGCACCCGACGCCGGCGCGATGCCGCAGCAGAGCGGCCTCCTCGGGGACGTAGGGACCGGCTGGCAGGGAATCGTGAAGGACTCAGGGCTCCAGCCGTTCATCCAGAACGCCTCCACCCCCACGATGCCCGACACCCTCACCACACAGCTCCAGTTGCTCGCCGGCGGCAAGGTCGGCGTCGAGAAGTTCCTCGCTGCCCTGCAGGCCGACTTCGACCAGTTCCACTCCTGACGAGGCCGGCCCGCGACATGGCGACAACCACCACGCCCCGACGGGCAGCGCGTCCCGTCCGCAAGGACACCGGCCCGCCGCCCCACTCGCCGAGCACGACCCGCAGACGCCGCCGCGCCGTGGCGCTGCTGTACGTCCTGCCGGCGCTGCTGCCGTACACCCTGTTCGCGGTCCTCCCTGCCCTGCACACCGCCTACCTGTCGCTGTTCGACTGGGACGGGGTGACCCTGCCGTCTTTCATCGGCCTCGACAACTACCGCCGTGTGGCCACCGATCCACAACTGCGGGCGGCGGCCTGGCACGCCGGGGCGCTCATCGTCTTCTTCTCCGTCCTGCCCATCGCCCTCGGCCTGGTGTCGGCGGCCCTGGTCGCCCGCCGGCCGGGCCGCCGCGGCACCTCCCTGATCCGTACGCTGCTCTTCCTTCCGCAGGTCGTCCCACTGGTCGCGGTCGCCGTCATATGGCGCTGGGTGTACGCCGAGAACGGCACTCTCAACCAGGCCCTGCGCGCGATCGGCCTCGGCCGGCTGACCGACTCGTGGCTGGGCAGCTTCACCTGGGCGCTGCCGGCCGTCGGGCTCGTCGGAACCTGGGTGGTGGCCGGGCTGTGCATGGTGCTGTTCCTGTCCGGGACACAGCGCATCGACCAGGAGATCTACGAGGCCGCACGCATGGACGGGGCCGGCCCGGTCCGCGAGTTCTGGTCGATCACCGTCCCCCTGCTGCGGCCGGAGATGGCGGTCGCCCTGTCGATCACCGTGATCGCAGCCCTGTCCAGCTTCGACCTGATCTACATCACCACCGGTGGCGGCCCCGGAAACAGCACGGTGGTGCCCGGCATCCTCATCTACCGGCTGGCCTTCGGCGGCGGTGCCGTGGGCCTGGCCAGCGCGTTGGCGGTGGTCCTGACACTGGTCATCTCGGTGGCCGTCGTCGTCATCAACCGTCTGGCCAAGGAGCGTTCATGACAGTACGTCAGCGACGTGACGTCGCCGCGCCCGTCGTACTGACGGTCTTCGTGGCCGTCGTACTCGTCCCGTTCCTCTCCCTGGTCCTGGCAGCCCTCCAGCCCGCGGGCACACCGCTGACCGGGCTGGCCCGGCCGGACGGCATCCACCTGGAGAACTTCGTCCACGCCTGGTCCGCCGCGGGGTTCGGCCCGCTGCTGCGCTCCAGCGCCGTGATCGCGCTCGCCGTCGTCCCCGCGGCCGTGGTGTGCGCCACCCTGGCCGGGTACGCGCTGGCCACCATGGACGTCCCCGGCGGCGGGAAGCTCTACGGCTACCTCCTGCTGGGGCTGTCCATCCCGACCGAGGTCACCGTCATCCCCCTCTACTACGACCTGCGAGCCCTCGGCCTCACCAACACGGTGCCGGGGCTGGCCCTCGCCGAGATCGCCGCCTTCATGCCGTTCGGCGTGTTCTGGATGCGGGCCCACTTCGCCACCGTGCCGCGCAGCCTCATCGAGGCCGCCCGGCTGGACGGGGCCTCCTCCTGGACGACGCTGTGGCGCGTGCTCATGCCCAGCTCCCGCCCGGCCGTGACCACCCTCGGCGTCCTGTACTTCGTGTGGAGCTGGAACCAGTTCCTGCTCCCGCTGATCTTGATCCAGGACCCGGCGAAACGCACCGCCCCGGCCGGACTGGGCTTCTTCACCGGCCAGTACAACGTCGACGTCCCCCTGCTCGCCGCGGCCACGCTGATCGTGATCGCCCCGGTCGTCCTCGTCTACCTGTTCTTCCAGCGGCACTTCATCAACGGCGTGCTCAGCGGCGCCCTCAAGGGCTAGGAGACCCCAACCCGATGACACAACTCGACGTCGCGCTGATCGGCGCCGGCGGCATAGCGCGGGCCCACCTGCCGGCCTGGACCACGCTCGGCGCCCGCGTACGCGTCTACGCCCCCGACGGGCAGGCCCCCACCCTCGCAAGCGAGTTCGGCCAGGCCGCGGTCGCCTCCCGCGAGGAGGCGATGGACGGAGCGGACGTCGTCGACGTCTGCACCCCCACCGACACCCACCACGAGATCACTCTGGCCGCCGTGGCCGCCGGGGCACACGTCCTGTGCGAGAAGCCGCTGGCGCTGAGGGCCGCCGACGCCGAGGAGATGGCCGCCGCGGCAGCCGCCGCCGGGGTCCGGCTCTACCCGGGGCACGTCGTGCGCTTCTTCCCCGCCTACGCCCGGCTGCACCCCTTGATCACCGGCGGCGGACTCGGCCGGGTCGCTGTGGCCCGGTTCACCCGCACCGGCCGCTACCCGACATGGAGCGGCTGGTTCGCCGACCCCACGCGCTCCGGGGGGATCCTGGTCGACCAGATGATCCACGACATGGACATCGCCCGCTGGCTGTTCGGTGAGGTCGTACGCGTCCACGCCCACCAGAGCGGCCACCTCACCGCCCCGGCGCCCGAAGGCGCGGTCGCCACCGGGACCGCGGTGCTCACCCACACCACGGGCGTCATCAGCCAGATCGTGGGAGTGTGGGCGCCGCCGGCCACACCGTTCCGCACGACCTTCCACATCGCCGGCACCGGCGGAACGGTACGGCACGACTCGCTCGCCTCGCCCGGCCTCAGGATCGTCGGCACGGTGGGCACGGGGGCGGCGGAGGGCATCCCGGCGGGTGACTTCGGCGAGTCGCCGTACACCACCCAGATACGGGAACTCGCCGACGCCTTCGCCGGCGGGCCCGAGCCACGGGTGGGCGCGGCCGACGGCGTCGCGGCCGTCCGCATCACCGCGGCCGCCGCCGATTCGGCCAGGACCGGGCGAGCGGTCGAGCTCCTCCCGCCGCTCGCACCCGAAGGAGCAGCCGCATGAGGATCGCCGTACTGTCCTTCGCCCACGTCCACGCCCCCACCTACATCGAGCTGCTGCGCGGCCGCGACGACGTGGAACTGCTCACCGCCGACCCCGACGCCCCGCCGGACGATCCGGCCCGGGGAGCGGCGCTGGCCGAGCGGCTGGGCGTGCCGTATCTCGCCGGCTGGGACGAGGTGTTCGCGCTGCGGCCCGACGCGGTCATCGTGACCAGTGAGAACTCCCGGCACCGGCACCTGGTCGAGCGGTCCGCGGCGGTCGGCGCGCACGTGCTGTGCGAGAAGCCGCTCGCCACCACGGAGACGGACGCCCGGGCGATGATCGACGCGTGCGCCCGCGCCGGAGTCGGCCTCATGACCGCCTACCCCGTCCGGTTCGGCGCGGCCTTTGCCGCCCTGAACCGCGCGGTGGAGGACGGCTCGCTCGGCCCACTCGTCAGTGTCCACGCCTCCAACAACGGCTGGAACCCCGCCGCGTCCCGGCCGTGGTTCGGTGACCGGGAGCTGGCGGGCGGCGGCGCGGTGATGGACCACACCGTGCACATCGCCGACCTGATGGACGTGCTGCTCGGCGGGGAACAGGCCGTGGAGGTCTACGCCCAGGCCAACGACGTCCTGGGCCCGGACGTCGGTGCCGGCGTCGAGACGGCGGGGCTCGTCACCGTCCGCTACCCGGGCGGTGTCGTCGCCGCCATCGACTGCAGCTGGAGCCAGCCGAAGGACCACCCGACCTGGGGCGGCCTGGCCCTGACCTGCGTGGCCGAGAAGGGGATCGTCGAGTTCGACGCCTTCCCCCGGCTGCTCGGCGGCTTCGACTCCACCGCCGCCCGCCCCCGCTGGGAACCAGGCGGTGACGACCTCGACGCGGCCATGCTGGAGGAGTTCCTCGACGCCGCCCGCACCGGCCGCCGCCCCCGCCCGGACGGCGAGGCCGGACTGCGGAGCCTGCGGATCGTACTGGCGGCCTACACGTCACTGCGGACCGGCCAGCCTGTCCCCCTGCCCGACAGGAGGGAGGACAATCCCGGACGGATCCACCCGTCTGAGTGACTTGATGCGGCCTTTTCGGCGCCGGGGTCGGTGTTGGTGAGAGTCGGTGTTGGTGGTCGGGTAGTCAGTGAGGTGTGTAGGCCTGGCACTGGCGCTGAACTGCGCTGCCAGTCGGCTCCTGCGCCGTGAGGGCCGCCTTTCACCCGCCCCGCGTCCTCGACAAGGACCCGTTCCGCGTACTCGCCACCCTGCAACCTCCACACCGGGCGTTACGGCACTGGGCCCCCGGGGCGCCCCAGCGGGCAGAATCTGCTACGGAGACCCGAATGTGTAACAGGAGAGGTCGCATGAACGCCCCATGGCATGAAGTCTTCGTCGGAACACAGATCGATACTTCACGGCCCTGGGAAGAGGTCGTGAAAGCCAGCGTGGCAGCCCCCCCCCGCGACCACCTCCAACTCGAGTCACTCGACTTCGGCCCGCCCGACCCGAACGGGCCACTCACAGGACGAGGCAGCACCCACTACCGCGTCCGCGTCCACGCCCGAGGCAGAGAAACAGCATGGGACAAGACATCTGAAACGCCCACCGAGGAATACCTGCTCCTCGTGTGGCCCTCTGACCCCGCGCCCACTCAAACCCTGCGTACCAGCAACCGGCTCGAACAACAGCAACAATCCGAGACGGACAATCCCCACCCACCGAACACGACCCCGCCGGAACCGCCTGAGCCAGAACCCCGGGCCCGGCCCGACGGTGGGGTCTGAGGCATGACCTCGGTAAACAGCCGACCCCGTCCTCCAGATGGTCGCCGCCGGTCTCCAGCGCGGCCGCCCATGGTGGCGGCGGGCGCTGTGACGCTGGGGCTGCTGGGCAGTCATCTGGGCGCGTGCAGGCAGCAGACGAGCCGGAAACGGGTGCAGACACCTGGCTGACCGTGCACAGTCCGCGGCATGCGCCTCGTCCCTGGAGCCGGCGGTCGAGCTCACCTCCGACGAACAGGCTGCTCTGTCGCAACTTGAGGCTCCTGCCGACACGTCTGCTGCTGAGTCAGCCGTTCTGGCGGCCGCACCGGAAGCCGGGCAGGCCGGATCGGAGACTTCACCGGAGACTGCCGCGGACGACACGGCTCCGTCGGTTGCACCGGCCGACGAGTCGGACACGGCGGCTGCGGCAGCCAGGCCCAAGCCGTGGAAGGAACCTAAGTGGTGCATCGACGCAGGCGTGGACTCCACGTGGTACATCGAACGCCTGTGCGGCTGCGGCATCTGGCGTAGTGGGGCCGACGTCGAAGACGTGCGCACGGGCCGCAAGATCGGCGGTATCAAGTACATCGTCATCGGTTACTCCTTCTCGGCCCGCGACTCCAAGACCTGGGCCTACCAGGTGAGGCTGCTGGAGACGAAGCGGTGGGGGCGGGGAGTGGCTGGCACCCAGGCGTCCGGCAGCGCTTCCTGCATCGGCAAGTGCAAGGTCGCGAACAAGAGCTTCCCGGTACAGACGATCTCCAAGAGTGCCGAACCCTATGGGCAGTTCTTCATGGACACCACCATCAACACCGCTGCCGCCAAGCAGCGGGGAACGGGCCGGAGCGTCGCCTCTTGGACGTTCAGCAACCGGGAGTGGGTGGGGCCCTCGGAGCCGGCGAAGCTGGCGAGCGTGGACGTGCGCTGTGACAACGCGCTGCCCGGCGCTCCCCGCCGGGTCGGCTGCGTCACCCTCGCCGCTGTGCTGGTGATCAGCTACAGCCAGACCGGGCCGTGGCCCGAGGTCGCCAAGCACATCTTGGACGCACAGGCCACCGGCCTGCCGGCAAGTACGGCACGACGAACTTCCTGATACGGCTCACCGACCGCAAGTAGATCAAGGACAACCGGGAGGAGGCGTGCCCGTCGAGCCTGGAGCGCCCGCCGGGCAAGTCCTGCGACGAGTACCCCTTCGCCAGCACCTGGCAGGGCGTCAGGTACGGCAACGGTAAGTTCAGCCGCCGCATGGTTGCCAAGAAGGACACCGACGCGGGCAGGGCCCTCAAGGGCTTCTACACCTACAACGGTGTCCTGGAAGGGGACTGGTTCCTGGTATGGATCAGGTAGCCTCAGCCGGCTGGGACCAGAAGAGGCCACCCGTGAATGGGTCAGCCCGTATAGGCGCAGCCCTGGTGGACGTGGAGTACCACCTCTTCCAGATCAGGGACCCGCAAGGGCCTGTGGCCGACGACCTGGACGCAAGCCGCTCCGGCCTGGTGTCCGCCGATGGCGGAGGCATCGAGGTGACCACCGGGATCCACACCGGAGGCGTCCACGTGACGGTCGAGCCGCACTCCCAGCGGCCCGACCCGGCCCCGGGCTGGGAAGAGATCGCTGAGATCTCATGCCATTCCCCTTCCGGGGAACTGCTCGTGACGTCCTTCATGGACGATCCGGCGGATCTGCCCTCGCTGGCATCCCAGGGCCCCGTCCCGTACCGGCTTCGCGTCCACGCGCGCGGCCGGGACAGCGCCGTCGACCAGACGCCGATGGACGAAGTCGTCGAGTCGTACCTGATCCAGAGCTGGCCCGCCGCCCACCAGGACGCTCTCCTGCTGAAGGCGACAGACGCCTACGGGGCCCAGGTACGAGCCCAGCCGGCCGACGACACCATCGTCATCGACCACGAGGACTCACTCGACACCCAGACCGGCCGGGAACGCGACATCCTGCACCGGGCCGAACGCGGCGACTACTCCTGACCCAAGAACACGTCGGGGAGTTCTGGTGCGACGGCTCTAAATTTTGGTGACGGCCTAGGACAGGATGTCGCACACGATCCGCGCCCACAGCCGGAACGGGGCGCGCTGGGAGTTCGACCATGGTGGAGTGGGCTCGGGCTGGCTGAATGCTGAGAGCTATGTGGTCCCGGTCGTGGACGAGGGCCTTCGCCGAATCGGTGGGGCTCGTCCGTCCTCGTGTATCCCTGGTCTCCTGCCTGCCCCGGCGCCGGGCCGCGTCGTTCTGGGCTCTGATCGACGCGCCCTGGAGCGAGACGCGGAGAGTGGACGTCCGCCGCGGCTTACGTCCTGCGCAGGGCATACTTGCTCGACGTGCTGTTCGCCGAAGGGGGGAAGCGAATTTGGTATTGGCTCTCAACACCTGGTCCCGCCGTGAACTGTGGGATTCGGACCGAGACCTGATGCCAAAGTGGGTTGCGCTGATGAACGGCAGGGCCGCACTGAACTACCAACTCGCGGCAGCCGTGTTCCTCTTCGGACTTGCGATCGTTCTCGCCTAGGGAGCGTCTTGCCGATCATGTGTCTAGCCAGATGAGTGTGCTGGCCAGGGTGAGGGCGGCTAGGTACCGGCCGGGTTGTTTCTCGTAGCGGATGGCGATGCCGCGCCACTGCTTGAGGCGGTGGAAGCGGCGTTCGACGACGTTGCGGCGGCGGTAGATGGACCTGGCGAAGCCGCAGGGCCGTTCGCGGCGTGCGGGGACGATACGCACTCCTCCGCGAACAGCGCGGTGTAGTCGGAGCTACCCCCGCGGGCGCGGAGGCGATGCAGCTTCCCCCCGTACAGTACGGGCTGGCGGAGCTACCCCCGCCAGCGCGGGGACGACTCGTTCGTCGGCCTGCTCGGCCACACCGACGTGAAGGCCCGTGCGCCCGGCTGACTGCGGGGCGCACGGGCCTGCCGGACGTGACCCCAGCACGGTCAGCGAGCCGGACGTCGGCTCGATCAGCCCGCAGGCCAGGTGCAGCAAGGTCGATTTACCGGCCCCGTTCGGACCGACCAGGCCGATGACACGGCCGGAGGGGATGGTGAGGTTCACGTCGGACAGGGCCGGCTTGCCGCGACGACCGTACTTCTTCGTCAGGCCATCGGCATGAAATGCCGGAGGGGAGTCTGCATATGACATGCCCCCATCCTGGAATTCCGCCTTCCTCCCAGCACCAACCGCAAGCACGGTTCGCTTGTCGGCGACCGTACTTTTGACCGGTTGCGAAAGGCGCGATCGACCGGCCGGGCCTCCTGGGTCCCGGCCGGTCGACGCCCCGCGGTGCCCTGTCCGGACCCGGGTGTCAGTTCTCGAGCCGCCAGCGCTGGTTCGCGCCGCCCGAGCAACTCCACACCTGGATTTTCGTCCCATTGGCGGTCGCCTGGCCGCTGGCGTCCAGGCAGAGCCCCGACTGCGCCGCTGTGATCGTGCCGTCGGGATTGACGTTCCACTGCTGGTCCGCCTGCCCGGTGCAGTCCTGGATCGCCGCCGGGGTGCCGTTGCCCGCCGCCTGGCCGACGCCCAGGCACTTGTTCCCGTAGACGACCAGTTGCTTTCCGGCGGTGTGGGTCCACCGCTGGTTGGAGCCGCCGTTGCAGTCCCACAGTTGTGCCTGCGTGCCGTTGGCCGTGGTGGAGTTGTTGATGTCGAGGCAGCGCCCCGACTGCTGGCCGATGATCTTCTGGTTGCCGGAGGGCTGCGGCGTGTTCGAGCCGAACTGCGTGAAGAACTGCCACACCGCTGCCGACGTCCAGGTGCGCCAGCCGCTACCGGTGGAGCCCTCTACGGGACCGGGGTCGTGGCCTCCGTCGAACGCGGCCCAGACGACGGGGTACCCGGACCTGCATCCGGAGTACGTGGTGATGATGTGCGTCCGGCTTCCGTTGCCCGGCTCGGGCGGGTTCTGCCGGGTGCAGCCGTTGTTCCGGACGAAGGTGTCGCGCAGTTCCCGTCCCAGCGAGATGGGCAGCACGTTGTCCCCGATGCCGTGCAGACCCATGTAGGCGATGGGCTGCGTGCCGCCGTTGCACCCGCTGAGGTTCGCGCCGGAGTAGACCGCGACCGCGCGGAAGACCGTCGCCCGGGAGCAGGCGAGGGCGTACGACATCCCGCCACCGTAGCTGAAGCCGGCGGCGAACAGCTGGGTGGTGTCGACGCACAGACCTGCTTCGATCTGGTTGACCATGGCGTCGACGAAGGCCACGTCCTGGCCGCCCGGGTTGGCCCAGCCGTTGCCGTTGCCCTGGGGGGCGACGAAGATCGTGCTGTTGTTCGCGTTGTCCGCCAGGCGCCTGAGGCCGTAGTACGACCAGTTGTAGCCGTCCGTTCCGCCCGAGTCGACGTCATTGGCGGTGCCGCCCCGCCAGTGGAAACCGAAGAGCAGCCGGTAGGGCCGGTTACTGTCGTAGCCGGCCGGAACCCGCAGGATGTAGCTGCGCGTCTGGCCGCCGCTCTGAATCGTGCGTGTACCACTCGTCAGCGTGGGGGCCTTGCCGCAGCCGGTGCTCGCTGCCGCGGCGGCGACGGTCTTCCTGGCTGCCGCGGGCGTACCAAGGCCACTGCCGGATGAGGTGCCCGCAGTTGCCAGGACGAGAAGTAGCGCGGCCGCAATGGAGGTGAAGAGCGGTGTGCGTTTCATACTCTCCTTCTTCCGTGGTCGACGTGGTCGAGGGATGGTCAGGGAGCGCCCGTGTTCAGAGCGCGGTGATGGTCCATGCGTTGTTGGTGCTGGAGTTCGGCGTCCACATCACCGCGGTGGAGCCGACAGTGGTGCTGCCGCTGCCGTCAAGGGCGGTGCCGGTGCCCCGATTGACGATCTGGTAGCGGTTGTCGCCGAGGCTGTTCAGCGACCACTGCTGGTTGTCGCCGCCGTTCCACGCCTGCTGGCGGGCGGGGGCGCCGTTGGCGGAGTTGCCGTAACTGTCGGCGACCATGCCGTTGGTGCGGTTCACCATGCGGTAGTAGCCGTTGCCCAGAGCGATCAGCTGCCACTGCAGGTTGCTGCTCCCGTCGTAGTTCCACTGCTTGAGGTTGGAGCCGGAGGCGACATTGCCCCCGCTGTCGAGCGCCAGGCCGCTGGTCACGTTGGCGATCTTCACCCAGGTCGTGGAGCCGCCCGGCGCGCCCAGGACCGGGATTTCACCGGAGAAGGTGAGCTTGACCGTGTACGCCAGGGCGCTGAACGGCGGGTTGGACGACGGCATGGTGAGGTGCAGCCCGGAAGCGTTCTGGGTCGGTGCGGGCAGGTCGATGTAGGTGCCGGCGGTGTTGTTCAGGAGTTTGGCGCCAGTCAGACTGCTGAGGTTGATCTGGTTCGAGTTCAGGGTCGTGATGGTCATGGTGCCGCCCTGCCAGCCCAGCGCGGTGGCGTAGAGGACCTTGTTGTCCTTACTGCGGGTGAACCGGATGTCCTGGGGTTTGCCGGCCACCGGTCCGCTGAACGAGCCTCCGCCCATCTTGGTGGGGCCCTCGCCGTAACTGGCCCACGAGCGGGTGGAGTAGACCGCCTCTCCGAAGCGGCTGAGCCAGTCACCCATGGCGAGCAGGATGGACCGCTGCCCGGAGGGGATGGTGCCGTCGGCCATCGGGGCGATGTTCAGCAGCATGTTGCCGCCCTTGCTGACCCGGTCGATCAGCGAGTGGAGCATGGCCTGCGTCGAGTAGTAGCCGATGCCCTCCGTGTAGCACCAGCTGGACGAGGAGATGCTGTCATCGGTCAGCCAGTAGGGAGTGAGCAGCCCTGCCGGTCCGCCGCGCTCGAAGTCGAAGACCTCACCCTTGTTGTTGAAGCCGTCCTTGTAGGTCGCGACCACGTCCTTGTTCCACGCGAGCGCCTGGTTGTAGTAGTGCGCGAGGAACTGGAGCCGGTAGGACTCCTGCACCATGTGCAGGTTGAAGTCCTGCCAGACCAGGTCCGGCTGGTAGCCGTCGACGACCTCGACCAGCTTGTCGTACCAGAGCTTGTTCTCCGCGGCCGCGCCCTGCTGGCCGAAGAGGAGGCGCAGCCTCGCGTCCGACTGGGACGGCACGTGGTCGTAGAAGCCGGTGAAGTGGTAGGCGTGGTGCAGCGAGGTCATGAACTTCAGTCCCTGCCCGCGGATGGCCTGCGCCTGCAGCCCCACGAGGTCGAGTCTGGGGCCGTGCTGGACCGAATTCCACGGGTTGGAGCGGCTGTTCCACATGGAGAAGCCGTCGTGGTGTTCGGCGACCGGCCCGGCGAACCTGGCGCCCGCGGCCTTGAACAGCTGCGCCCAGGCGTTCGGGTCCCAGTTGCCGCCCTGGGAGGCTAATTTCGGAGCGAACTGAACGTATCTGCCGGCCTTGTCGCGGGCGCCGTCGATGAAGTTGTTGTACGGCCATGCCGAGGGGTCGCCGTAGGTGGCGATGTGGTGGCGGTTCTCGGCCGAGCCGCCGATGTACATGTTGCGCGGATACCACTCGTTCCCGAACGCGGGAACGCTGAAGACACCCCAGTGGTAGTAGATGCCGAACTTGGCGTCCTGGAACCAGGCCGGGACCGGCGGGTGCTGGTCCACGGAGGGCCAGGTCGGGGTGTAGCTCGCGGGGCCGTCGGCCGCGGCGGCCTCGGGGGCGAACCGCAGCAGGCCGAAGGCCGTGGCCGCGCCGGCCGCGGCCAGCAGTCGGCGGCGGCTGAACGGCAGGGAGGATGAGGACATACGGAGCCTCTCGGGGAGTTGACGAAGGTGGTGCGGGAGTCGGTGACCGTCAGCCGGTCACCTGGATCAGTCGCGCGTCCACTTCTGGTTGGTGCCGCCGGTGCAGGTCCACAGCTGCAGCGGGGTGCCGTTGGCCGTTCCCGCGCCGGTGGCGTCCAGGCACAGGCCGGACTGGACACCGGTGATCGTTCCGTCGGCGTGGAGCGTCCACTTCTGGTTGGCGCCGCCGGTGCAGTTCCAGATGTCCACCTTGGTACCGGGGCCGGTGCCCTGGCCTGCGGCGTCCAGGCAGTAGCTGCCGTAGACGCGCAGCTCACCGGCCGAGGTGGTCGTCCACTGCTGGTTGGCGCCGCCGTTGCAGTCCCACAGAGCGACCTGGGTACCGGCCGTCTGCGACTGGTTCGGCACGTCCACGCACCGGCCGGAGGCGGCCCCGACGATCGGGCCGGTCGTGCCGCCGTCGTTACCGCCGCTGCCGGGGGTCAGGGACAGGTTGTCGAACTGCGCCGTCTCGCCCTGGCTGGTCCCGTAGCCGATCTGCCCGGCTGCCCAGGTGCGGTCGTTCACGGTGGACACCGTGGCGCCGTCGACGACGGCGGTGATCGCGGTGCCGGAGAAGGTGAGGGCCAGGGTGTGCCACCGGTTGGTGCCCAGCGCGCCCGTCGTGCCGCGGGCCAGGGTGGCGACGCTGCCGTTGGTGTTCGAGTTCAGGATCGACCAGGCCCCGGTGTCGCTCACCCGCAGCCGGTAGGCGTTCTGCCCGCCGGTGCGGTCGTAGTCGTGCCCGCCCGCACGGCCGATCAGCTCGGCGTATCCGGGCTGTTCCAGCAGCACGTCGGACGAGACGGTGTAGTTGCCCCAGCTCACGTCACCGAGCAGGGCGTGCGGATCGGTCAGCGCGTCCCAGGTGATCGGCTTCTGCGGGCTCATCTGGCGCACGCACTTGCCGCCGCGTCCGCCGCCGCAGCCCACCACCTCGAAGGCACCCTGCCAGTCCATGAGGTACTTCGCCTCGGTGCCGGTGGCGTAGCCGTCGAAGGAGTCGCCGTACGGCAGCTTCAGTGCGCTCCGGCCGGGACCCGTGGCGGTGCCCTTGCCCTGTCCGGTCGTGGTGGTCAGGGTGTACAGGTGGCCGGGCTGCACGGTCAGGCTGAACGCGCCGCCCGACGGGGTGACGTCGGTGGCGTGCACGAAGTGGTCGGCCGTGTTGCCGGACCGGACGTCGGTGGACCAGACGTGCACGGTCCCGGTGGACAGCCCCCCGGTGACGTCGAGGTTCAGCGTCTGGGCGCTGCCGGCGTCCATCGTCTCGATGACCGTGGACCAGGCGGAGTTGTCCGGGGCCTTGAGTGAGACGTAGCTTCCGTTGGTGCGGTTGCCGCCGATGTAGCCGCTGGAGGCGTCGAGGTACCGCCATCCCGGGGCGGTGAACTGGCTGGTGTGTGCCATCACCCAGGTGTTCTTGCCGACCGAGTAGGAGCCGGACCACGGCTGTGAGGCCAGGGTGAGACCCATGGTGGGGTACGGCAGGTTGGGCGTGAGCGCGGCGACCACCGGCCAGTTGAGGTACGCGGTCATGCGTCCGTCGATGTATCCGCGGTTGATGCCGCGGGCCACGGCCTGTGCTCCTGCGTTGTAGTCGTCCGAGCCGTTCTCGCTCGCCCACAGCGGTTTGCCGGACGACAGGGCGGCCGCCGGCACCGAGCAGTTGGACTGGGACGACCGGTAGCCGCAGGGGTAGTGCGTGCCGATGGCGCTCACGGCGGAGGCGAACGCCGGTTTGGAGTTGATGTCGCCCGCCACGGCCCAGTCCGAGTCCGCCGCGACGATCTTGACGTTGCCGTAGCCGTTGCTGTTGAGCGCGCCGCGCAGCTGCTGGTACCAGTTGACGTTGTAGCCGCGCTCGTTCCACCCGCCGAGGTAGTCGATGCTCAGCCCGTGCTGCTTGGCGCAGCCCAGCCACGAGACCAGGTAGTCGACCATGTCGGTGGACCAGAAGTTCCCGCCGCCGATCCAGCCGGGCGCGCCCCAGGCGAGCCCGTACAGCTTGATGTTCGGGTTGCGGGCTCTGGCCTGCTCCATCAGCCACCATTCGTAGCCCCGGTCGCAGTTCAGGTCGGAGCGGGTGTGCTGGTGACTGGGCTCGGCTCCCGAGGTGGAGTTGGTGTCCCCGCCGACCTCGGCCTTGAGGATCTGTAAGGAGGCGCCGTATCCGGGCCGGAAGAGGTAGTCGAGGATCTGGGCGCGTTGGGGTTCCGGATAGTCGATCAGGAGTCTGCTGTTGCCGCCCCCGCCGCTGATCGCGCCGACGCCGTCGAAGGTCCGGCCGCCGGACGCGCCGTTGACCGTGATGGAGGTGGCGGCATGGGCCGGCTCGGCGGCCATGCCGACGAGGCCGCCGGCGGCCAGGACGAGGCCCGTGAGCACGGCCGTCGAGGCGCGCAGGCGCCGGACCAGCCGTCTGACTGCTGACACGGTGGGTTCCTTTCGCAAGTCGGGTGGGGGAGGACCGCCCTACCGCACGTGCTGAAGGAACTCAGCGGTAGCCGGCGGCAGTGATGTTGGTCTGCACCGCGTTGTCCGTCGCGTCGGAGGGGTAACCGGCGACGATCGCTCCTTCGTAGAAGGTGCCGGCGCTCAGGTTGGCGCCGCCGCCGGGCTTGCAGCAGTCTCCGCCGCTGCCCAGGACGATGGCTCCCTGTTTCTTCATGGGGCTGTATCCGCCGGGAAGCCCGCCGTCATACAGGGTGGTCAGGCCGCCGTACTGCGCGTCGCCCCCCTTGAGGGCGAACCTCGACGTCCCGTTGTTCTTCAGCATCGCGGTGACGAACTTGCTGGTGAACGCCCGCTGGTTGGGGTTCCAGGACTGGCTGCCGCCGGAGTACAGGCCCCACTCGAGATCGGCCTGCACCCAGGGACCCCTTCCCGAGCAGCCGCCGAACCAGCACTGGGTACCGAAGTTGATCGCGTCCATGGCCCCGGCGGCGTCTGCCTTCCTGGTCGTCTCGCTGTTGCCGTAGTCGAAGCAGCAGCCACTGTTGACGTGGGTGCCGCTGGTCACCATGTACGCCCCTTCGGGTGCGGCACCGGTCGGTACGCCCGTCAGGTGACCGTCCCGCCAGTAGCTGTTCCCGGGATTGATGTACAGCGAGTACGCCTTGGTGCCCCCGGCGGTCAGCGACTCGGACGTCGCCTTCGCGGGGCTGCTCTGACTCGAGCCCGGGACCTGGGCCGATCCCTGGTACCACAGGTCGTTGCCGTGTCCGGACTGGTCGCGGACGACCGTGATCACGCAGGAGGTACCCGCGCAGAACGAGTCCTGGGCCGCCGCGTCGGCGAAGCCGCCGGGCTTCAGCACACCGATGTCCCTGGTCGCGTTGTCCGAGGAGCGCCTGACCTGGTACAGGGCGCCGCCGTACGAACCGTAGAGCGCCCGCACCGTGCTGTGCGCGGCCACGCACGGCGTACCGCCCCCGGAGTAGATGTCGCAAGGGCCCGACCCGCTGGGCGAGGGCGGAGATGCCGAGGTGCTCCACTTCTGGTTGCTCTGGCCGTTGCAGGTCCACAGGATGACCGCGGTGCCGTTGGCCGTGCCCGCCCCGTTGACGTCCAGGCACAGGCCGGACCGGACACCGGTGATCGTCCCGTCGGAGTTCTGCCGCCACGTCTGGCCCGGCCGCCCGTCGCACGACCAGATGACCACCGGGGTTCCCGGAGCCGTCCGGTTGTCATAGGCGTCCACGCACCGGGAGCCGCTCATCGTCCTCAGCTCGCCCGACGACGTGACCTCGAATGCTTGATTGGCCTGGCCGTTGCAGTCCCAGATGTCCAACGCCGTTCCCTGCGTGTCGACGTTTCCCTTGACGTCCAGACACCTGCCTGACGCCGAGCTCACCAGGGGTGCCACGGGTGCCGATGCGGACCATGTCGGCGCCGTCGCCAGCACCATGGTCAGCAGCGCCATCACGCATGCGGCGGCAGCCGCCGGTAAGCGCGGTCCACGAGCGGGTCTACAGAAAACACTCAGACATCCCATGTTGGATAGAGATTCCACAGGTTAAATGCACTGTCAATAGACGCTCATCGTCGAATCAGAGTGGATCCATCCCATGTTTCGCTCGGGCCGCCCGCCATGGCGGCATGCCGAACCCCGCGCCGGCGACGGCCGCCATGCCGGGCGCGGGTGTGACGGACGTCAGGGGACGCGCCTCGCCGCCGGGCTATCGCGGTGCGGTGACGGTGGCGCCGGGGGTGAACTGCCACCAGTTCATGTTGAGCAGGTAGCCGCTGCCGCCGGTGAACCGCAGAAAGAGATCCTGGGTTCCCGTCGCACCGCTGACCGGGCAGGTCACTGTCGTCCAGGTCTGCCAGCCCCCGGTGCCCGGCACACCGCAACGGCCCACGACCGTCCCGCTCGGGGAGCCGAGGCGCAGTTCGACGGTGCCGCCGCCGCTGCCCGAGGCGACGCGCGCGGTGAACGAGGACGCACCCGTCCCGAAGGCCACGCCCTTGGCCTTGATGTAGTCGCCGTTGTCGATCCAGCCGACGTTCATTCCGCCTTCGCCGGCCGGCTCGGTCTCGATCCCGGAACCCCAGGCCATCGTCTCGGCCTCCTGGCGCACGTACGGATTGAGCGTGCCGACCTGGGGTGCGCCGGTGTTCGTCATGGTGATGGCCGGGATCGTGCCGTCGGCGTTGTAGGAGAACCTCTCCACCGCGACCGAGCGGGTGAAGCCGCCGCCGCCCGGGAGTGCGCCGTTGTGGTAGAAGAAGTATGAATTGCCCTTGAAATCCACGATTCCGGGGTGGTTGGTGAAGCTGCTGCCCTGTGTGGGCATGACCGTCCCGCGGTAGGTCCAGGGCCCGGTCGGGCCGGGCGCCGTGGAGTAGGCGATGAACTCCGAGCAGCACTTGGCCGCGAACACCAGGTAGTACAGACCGTTCCGCTTGTAGACCCAGGGTCCCTCCTCGTACAGCGTGGGACGGTTGGGGTCACCGGTGCGGGTGCCGAACCCCGCTGTGGTGAGCGGGATCCTGTTGACGCCGCCCGAGTAGGAGGTCATGTCGGCGTTCAGCCTGACGTACGACAGGTTCGGGTTGCCCCAGTACAGGTAGGCCTGGCCGTCGTCGTCGATGAAGACGGTCGGGTCGATCTCGCCGTTCTCCACCAGCGGGTGGCCGAGGGCGTCCCGGAATGGTCCGGTGGGGCTGTCCGCAACCGCGACGCCGATGGCCATCCGGCCGGTCGCCCGGTTCTTCACCGGCACGTACCAGTAGAAACGGCCGTTGCGCTGCACGGTCTGCCCGGCCCACGCGTCGGCGGACGCCCAGCTGAAGGTGGCCAGGCTGAGCGGGGAGCCATGGTCGGTCCAGTTGACCATGTCGGCGGAGGACCACACCCTCCAGTCCTTCATGGTGAAGTAGGTGGAGCCGTCCTCGTCGTGCCCGGTGTAGAGGTAGACCCGTCCGTTATGGACCAGCGGAGCCGGGTCGGCGGTGTAGACGTGCTGCACGATGGGGTTGTCGGCCCGGGCGACGGTGGGCTGCGTCGCGGCGGGAACTACGGCGAACACCAACAGGAGACCCACCACCCAGGCGGCTGCCCGGGTGAGCCTCGTGCCGGTGGTGGGTAACGGACGAGCCGGGATCATCATGGCCTCCGGGTGCGTCGGGGATGGCGCGTAGGTTTCTTTCGTGGGCAGGTCGGGAGCGAGACAGGGGATGTATGCGGTACCGCCGTCGAGGGTTGGCAGGTGCATGACATCTCAGTCATTCGAAATTTCGGTCTGCTTTCGGGTCGTCGACGCCACGGATACTAGGGAGGCAGCCGAGCTTGTCAACTCCCGCGACCGTTTGCGATGTCCGTCACACCTGCCGCGCAGGCTTCACGTCGGCGAAATGTTTCGATTGTCCGAACGAATCATGCGGGACGTATTGACGGGATCTCTGAACCTCCCAGCCTCGCTCGCCGGGTCCTGCCGCACCGGCCGGGCAGGACCCACCGCCAGGCGGCGGCCTCTTCGAGAACAACGACTTCAACGAGGGAAAGGGGGAGGCTGGAGATCACTGGCGGACGTTCACCGCCGATGACCGCGACTTCAGGAACAGCAACTGGCTGAACCGGGACAGCCAGGACAGCGGTGACGGCATGGACAACGAGACGAGTTCCCTCAAGACCAGCACCGGCACTGGCTCTATCGACCAGTAGTGGTTCTGGCTCAACTTCCCTAACGGATACACGGTGAGTGATGGCTGGCACCTGACCAGGTCTCCAGGAAGTCACCTGAAAATGATCAGTCCCCGTCACGGTGTGGCTGACAGTTCAGGGCCGTGGAAGAGACGACTCTCCGGCTGGAGGAGCTGCTGTTTCCGTCGATCGCGGATATAGCGGTGCTGTCCAGCGGCGAAGTCTGGGTCAAGCTGACGACCGACGACGCCGACACCTTCGCCGACCTGCTCGACCTCGACCCGAACGACACCCCGCCCATGGCCGTCAGCCGGTACCTCGGCATCCCGGTTATCGGCGGAAGCCAGATGCCGACCCACACCAGCCTCTACCTCGTCGACGAGAGCGCGCACCGGCTGACGACCCGCCTGTGCGCCGCAGCCGACGAGTGGCGCGCCCGCCTGGACACATGAAACGGCCCTTCCCCGGCTCAGCCGCGGAGGGGCCGACGCGTATATCGCGGTGCACCAGCCGTCGGCCCCTCCGCGGCTGA